>DVNV01000053.1 GCA_018714125.1 Candidatus Galloscillospira excrementipullorum | reverse complement strand
CCTCGTCAGGCGCAGGCGTCTCCTCGTCAGGCGCAGGCGTCTCCTCGTCCGGCGCGGGCGTTTCCTCGTCCGGCGCGGGCGTCTCCTCGTCCGGCGCGGGCACCTGGGGCAGCTCCCCCAGGCACATCATTCGAAACAGGGACAGGCACGGGCTGTCCGCAAGCATCTGCCGCAATGTCTCCTGACACCCGGCAGACAGTCCGCGCGCAAGTTCGCCGCACACCTCCCTGCATGACAGGGCCGACGCGCCAGTCGTCAACATAGACACAACAAAGGCAAACACGGCCAGGCGGGAAATCCATCGTTTCATTTGCAGCACCTCCTGTAAAAAAACACGAAATCGGGAAAAGATTGCATCGCAAAGAAATTGTATCCAAATTTCCCGTTTTTTCGCAATGGTAATATCCTCCGCCGCAGGGAGATTTGTCCATCCTCCAGCCCATTCTCTTTCTCTGAAAATCACCTCTATTGCCGGAGATACCGCCCTTTTTCCCCTTTGCCGCATACGCGCAGCGCCGCCTGCTTTCACCGTGAAAATTCTTTGCGTCCACGCCTGATTTTTCTTCGAAACGCGTCAGTTTGCGTCAATTTCTATAATCTATTTTATATTTATTCAAAAATATATAGAGTAAAAAGCAAAAGCTGCTCCCTTTCGCCATCCCGGGAGGCAACGCCGCGCCGACTTCCCTGGCAAGGGCTCCAAGGGACAAGCGGCAAGGGGTTTTCAAATCAGCATTTCCAAAATGCCCAGCGCGATCATGGCCGCGCTGGAGATTTGGGTCAGCAGGGCACCCGGGCACCTGTCCTCCAGTCTTTTGCCGAGGCCCTGCCCCAACCATACAAAGCCCAGGCTGCACAGCGTCACGGCCAGGGTGGCGGCCTGTGCGGGAATGCCTGTGAGCCCTGCGGCAAAGGAGGCGGGCAAACAGTTGAAGGCCAGCGCCAGAGACAGCGTCAGCACCTCTCCCGCCGAGAGGCGCCGTCCCTGCGCTGCCCCGGCATCCGCAGGAGCGTGTTCCCCCGAAGGGCGGACCAGCAGGGGCCACAGGCCGATGGCCACCAAAAGTCCGCCGCCCAACCAGTTGGAAATTCTGCCAAGCCCCACCGAAAAAACGCCCAGCCGGCACAGCAGGTAAGACACGGCGCCGGAGGACAACGCAATAATGCAGTTGGTCAAAAATGTAATTTTTTTGCCGCGCGCGCCCGCCGACAGCCCAATGAGCAGGTTGTCAAGATTGGTTGCTATGCCGAGCAGCACGGCCGAAACGAAAACCACGCAAACCACCTCTTTTCCCATGCTATTCCCCTGTCTGAAAAGGGTTCCTTTGCGGGAAAAGAGGGGAAAGCAGGGCGCGCGCAGAAAACGCCGTCGAGCGCAGGGCGTCAAAAAGGCACAAAGAGGGCAGGATTTTTTAAGAGGAAGCAGGGCCACAGGCACAAAAAGAGGGCGGCCGGAGCGGCTTCCAGCCGCTCCGGCCGCCCGGTATCACGCTGTCAAAACGCCCCGCCCCTGCGGTGCGCAGGAGGCGGCTTTTCGTCTTGCCTCTGGCGCCCTTTCCAAGGGCGTCCCGCCCCGCAAAGCGCGGCGTTACGACCCCCAGTTGGAGCGCATGACGGCCTCGTAGCGCCCCTGCTCGTCCTGGGAGAACACCATCGTGTAGCCGCCCTCCCACAGCGAACAGGTCACAACCAGCTCGCAGTCCCCGTCGCCGTCCAAATCCGCCACGGCGGAGACCTCCACGTCATGGCAGTAGTCGATGTCGGACACCGGGAAAATCCCGTTCTCAAACGTGACCTCCTCGCCGTTGTGCCAGGGGCGCAAATCCGAAAAGACCACCTGCAGCTCCTTGTCCTCATAGAGAAGAAGCGCAAAGGTGCCGACATCGCCCGTCGTGCCCTCCCCTTCCATCAGGGGCCAGCCGCCCCCGTCTTTCGGGGAGACCAGCGTGTAGAGCGTCTCGGGCTCTCCGTCGGCGTCAAAATCGCCCTGCTGCGCCCTGACCAGGTTGGGCCGGGTGTTTTCCATGCCGGCCTGACGGAAGAGCTGCACCACGGCATCATCCACGCCGCACTGCGACAGGTCGAGCTCCTGCACCTGCACCGCCGTCAGGTCATGGTTTGCATTTGTCACCAGCAGGCTGACGTCTTCCCCCACGCCGCCGGCAATTTTCTGTCCCACGCTCTCGCCGAAGTAGGTGACAAAGGAATAATCGGGGATTCTCAGCGCGGCGCCCTCCTCATAGAGTGTTCCGGGCAGCTGCATGCGGTAAAACTCTCTGGAGCCAAACTCCTCCGACTCCCAGAGCGTGCCGGCCTGCGCCAGGATGTCGTTGGCCTGCGGGCTTTCAAACTCGCCTAAGCCGCCGACGGCCACGGGCCATATCAGCCAGTCCGAATGCCCGGTGAAGACGCCCTCTTCAAAGAGATAGTAGATGGGGGCGGCCAAGACGTCGTTGGCCGTGTAGATCCTGGGAGCGGAGTCCGCGCTGACTGCGTAGCTTTGTTGCCCCCCCTCTCCCAAATCGCAAAGCGAGTACCAGCTTTGCCCGTCAAAGCTGCCCAGCAGCGCGCCGTTGTAAAAATACAGGCTTTGCTCCTGCGTCTGCGAAACCGGGCGAAAGGCCATGCTGTCGTAGCGCACATAAAACCCAAGCGGCTCTTCGGGGTCCTCCACTTCTTCAAAGACCAGCGTCAGCTCCCCGGCATAAAGCTTCTCCAGCCCCTGTGTCTGCCCCTGACGCAGACGCAGCAGCACACTCTCATAGCCGCCGTATCCGGCAAGGTCGTCTTCGGACAGCTGATAGACCTCAAACACGCCCTTTTTGCTGCCGTCCTCCTGCTGCTGCAGGCTGCTTTGCACCAGCCGCACCGTGCCGTGGAAGCTGAAGCCGTCCCAGGTGATGTTGCCCGACGGCAGCTCGCGGGTTATATCCGTCTCGTAGTCGGTCACGGTGTGCCCGAAATATTTGATTAGCACCTCGTCGATGCTCTGTTTGCTCACGCCCTCCTCCTGCGAAGGCAACGGCATGTTCTGCAGTGCAAAAATCATCAGGTTCTCATCGTCCTGACGCTGGTCGCCGCTGGGGAGGGAAAACAGGGGGTTGAGCTGGCTGCTGTGCTGCTCAAAATAGTCGTAATACCGGCGGGCCGCCATGTCGTCCTGCGAAACAAAGGAGACGTACCTGTAGCTCTTTTCCCCCGTCTGCCGCACCGTCACCTCCCGCAGGCCGTCCTCCTGCCCCTCAATCGAGGCATAATAGCGAAGGGTCAGCAGTCCGTCCTGCCCCTCCTCGCAAAAGAGGGCTGCAAGGGCGTGCGTCTGCGGCTTTGTGCCCGACGCGGCAAGATAGGCGTTTTTGTCTGCATCATACTGCGGCATGGCGCGCAGCAGCTCGGGCGTTACGTCAAAATAGCGCATGAGCAGCCCTTCAAAAACGTCGGAAGGAACGAGATACTGCTGCATGCCGCTCTCCTGCCTGAGCAGGTAGGGCGTCAAATCCCCGCCCTCCCACACATAGGCGTCCGGGAAAAAGTCGCAGAGATATTCCGGCGGCAGCTCTTCGACGTCGCTCCACGACTGCTTTGCCGCCCCGCTTGCCGCAAAAAGCACTAAATAGGGCTGCTCATACAGATGGGGCTCAAATTCCTCAAGGCCGTTTGTTTGCCGGATACGCTCCAAAAGCCCCGGCAGCTCCCCCTCCTGCTGCGCCTGCTCCCCGCCGTCCGGCAGTTCCTCTTCACCGGCCTGTGCCCCGCCGGCCTGCTCTGCCGACGGCCCTTCAACGACATAGACCGTATCTTCCTTTCTGGCAAAGGCCTTCACGCTGCCGCCCTCCCGGCAGGCCTCTATGGCGCCGCGTTCCCACGCGCCCTGCGTTTGGGCCAGGAGCCGGAACAAAAAGACGCCGTCCCTGTCGTAAACCTCGGCAAGAACGCCCTCGCCCAGCTCCTCTTTCGGCGTGAGCTCCACGTTTTTATAAAACTCCCTTGTAAAGGGCACCACAAATCCGTCGTGCTCATATTCCACAATGTCGCTTTTGCTGCAGCCCGAAAGCCCTGCGGCAGCCCCCAGCAGCAGCAGCATGCCAAGCAGCGCCGCCCCTCTCTTTCCTGTTTTTCCGGTCGTCAGCTTCATTGACCTCATCTCCTTGTCCGAATGTCCTGCGCCGCAGCGCCTGTTTCCTTCTGCGCCGCAGCGCCTTTTGCCCGCAGGGGCCCTGCCGGCCCTTTTGAACCATGCCCCCGTCAAAAGTGTCATGTGAAAAGGCAATTCCCTTGTCATGCGTCAAAACGCCTTGTGCAGCCGGCCTCTCCTTTGGAAAAAACCTCTGTTTTTCGGGCTTTCCCCAAACCTTCCGCCCGGCCTGCCGCCCGCCGGCCCGGCAGGGGCCTCCGTCGGCCGGGCAGGTATATCTGTAATGGTATCTTGCTTTACATAATTCGCCTTGCCTGTCTTTGCCGCCGCCCCGGCAAGCCTGTCTTTTAAGGGGTGTCCTTCCGATTGTATCGCCCCACCCTGTCCCTTGTCAAGAAAAGGCTGCCGTGGCCCGGCCAATCCATTGTCAGGCGCATTTTGGTCTGCGCCCTCTTTTTGGGCCCTCACTTCTTTGCGGTGTGTTTTTGCCGATTGATTTCGAAGAAAAAATCCTTTATAATAAATTTCATTCCAAAACGGGCCCTTTTTTCCGCAAGGCCTGTCTTTTTTAAGGGGAGAGAGGATATCCATGTCAAGCCACACAAATTCACGAGGCAACGGCAACATCGTGTCCTACATCAGGGAATTTGGCCACCAAAGTTTTGACGAGCGCCCCTTCTGCGAGGTCGACAGTCTGATTCTCTCGCAGCTCTCCTACCTCAACTACCGCAAGTGCGACGCCTGCGCCACTCCCTGCAGTGGGTCGCTCTCCGACATCTTCTCCAAGTGCTTTGGCGGCTCCTACGTCCGGCACACCTGGAATCCGGACGGCAACATCGCCCTCATGCGCTGCGCCGCACTCAGCAAACGATTTGGCGGCGTCAGGGCCGCGCAGCACGTCTGCGTGGTCGACCGTGCGGAAGAGGAGCAGTTTTCGGCCATCACCTTTCATTTGAGCGACACGCTGCACTACATCGCCTATCGCGGCACCGACGCCACTGTCATCGGCTGGAAGGAGGATTTTAACCTCTCCTTCTCCAAGGACATCCCCTCCCAGCATTCGGCGCTGCGCTATGCCGAGCAGATTGCGCGCATCAGCCGGGGCACTCTGATTCTGGGCGGTCACTCCAAGGGAGGGAACCTGGCTGTCTATGCGGCCATGAACCTGCCCGGGGAGGTGCGTTCGCGCATTTTGCGCGTCTACAACCACGACGGTCCCGGCTTTCCCTCCGAAGTGTTTGACTCCCCGGCCTACCGCTCCATCTCCTCCCTCATTCACAAGACCATCCCCCAGACCGCCATCATCGGCCTGATGCTCGAGCAGCACGAGAGCTATTTTGTGGTGGCCAGCAATGCCTTCACGCTCTTTCAGCATGACCCCTTCTCCTGGATTGTGCGCGACGGCTCCTTTGTCTACATCAAGGATGTCGACAATTTTTCCAAATACACCAACAGGACCCTCAACGCCTGGCTAAACGAGCTCGACATCGACACGCGCAAAACCTTCGTCGACGCCCTTTACAGCATCCTTGAGCACACCGACGCCGTCACCTTCTACGACCTCACCACCAATTGGCGCCGCAGCCTCAAGACCATCTACGAAGCCGTCCGCGACACCGACCCCTCGGTCAGGCGGGTCATCTCACAGACCATCGGCGCGCTCATCCGTGCCAGCGCCGAGGAGATGAAAGACCTCGTGCATGAGCAGGTGCTTTTGCTCAAAGACAAAATGCAAAACGAAGAGTAGCCTTCCCCTTCCCCGTTGGGAGGGGGGCCGGCTGCCCAGCGCCGGCCTTTCGCCTGCTTTTTCCCTTCAGGGCGCCGCAGGGCGCCTTTTTTATGCCCCTTGCCTTAAATTTCAATCAACAGCAGGGAGGCGTCCTTCCCGCTCATGGCGACGGCATAGTGCCGCACCCCCGCATCCGTGGTCTCAAAGGAAATCCCCACATGGGGAATCACGCCCACAAAGGCCATGCGGACAAACAAAGGGGTGTCCTGCGTCAGACGGTCAAAGCTTCCGTACTCCTTTGACGCCTCAAAGACCATTTCCCCCGTCCTTTCGTCCTCCTTCCACTCCAGATGCACCACCTTGACGTTGCGCAGCTCCTGCTTTGCATGGAACACGACCTCCACGGCCTGGTCGGAGTCGTCCACCGTGCACGCATACCAGTCGCCTTCCCGGTGCGCTGGCTCCCCGTCGGCATACTCCACCCGAACCGGCGTCCCGTCTTGCTGCTCCCGCTCCTGTTCCAGCATCTGCTCCAGCAGCCCCAGGTCGAGGCCCTGCTGCCCCTCCCTGACGTGATACAGCCCCTCCTGACAGCACACCGTCTGCTCATCGAGAACCTGTGCCTGCGCGGCAAGCCGGCCCTGCCCGTCATACCACTCCAGAATATAGCCTTCTCCTGCGCCCACCGAATCCAGCTCGAGCTGCTCATACGTTGGTCTGTTGAGCCCGTCCGTGATTTGCTCAATGCTGTCCGGGCTTTCAATTTCCACCGTGGTCTGATCCTTTGTCACCCTGAGCAGCACGGCGACGCCCTCCTGGGGCCCAATCACCAAAGTGCGGGCGCATCCCGCCAGGGCCAGCAGGCAGCCAAACCCCAGGGCCCATTTTATATGTTTTTTCACAAAGGGGTGCACCTCCTTTTTTGTTTAGGCTCAAAACCTTCCCAAAAGTTCCTGCTCTGCCCCCGGTTTTTCCCCCACGCCGCATTGCCACCCCGCACAAAGCCTCCCTGTATTTGCCGTCGTGACCACATGCTGCAAAAGCTGCCCCAAAAGGCAAAAAAGCCGGGCAGAGAAGTTTTTTCCCTTCTCTGCCCGGCCTTTTTATTTCTTGCCGTTTTTTTTGCCGCCCTCTGCGCAGCCGGTTGCCCTGCTGCCTCTCATTTTCCCCAGGGCCCCTGCGCTTTAGGGACACCGCGCCTTTTTCAAAGACGGCCAATTCCCGGCAGGCTTTGCCGCGCTACACGCCCTTGATGACCTCGTCAAAGAGTTCGGGCGTGATGCCCACCTCAAAGCGCAGGGCAAACGTCTTGTCATTTTCGCTCCACTGCGCCGCGTAAGCCACCTCGTCCTTGCCGTAAAGAGGCACCGAAAATCCCTTGCAGGTGCTCTCAAACTGCTCCGTAAATTCGCTCACGTCTCCCAGCAGGTCCTTGTCGGGTTCCTTTGCCATAGTGAAGGTGATGGTCTGCTCGTCACTCTGGTAGACAATCTGCGCCACATTCCCCTCAAGGGCACGATAGGTCTCGGTGTATCCCGTTCCCGGCAGGTACATGGGGGTGTTGACGGAGTATCCCACCTTCTCGCCAAGCTCCTCCAGGCTTTCGCACACGTCGCCCGTCTCGTCCTCATCCGTGCTGCATCCGGCAAAGGCCAGCATCAGGGCCAGCAAAAGCAACATGCCAAGGCACAGCACACTCTTTCTTTGCATCATGGGAACATCATCCTTTTTTCTACGTTTACTTGTTTTCCCCGCCGGCCGCCTGCTTGGGCAGCTTCACGGGCTCGGGATAGCTCTCGCCGAAGGTCTCCACCCGAACGCGCACCATGGTTTCAGGCGTTACGGGGCGGTTGATTTCAATGCCGGGGTGCGAGCAGGGCACGTTGACAAGCTCCACATGCTCAAGCCTCTCCACCTCGTCCCAGCCCTCAATCACCTTGCCAAACACGGGATAGTTCCCGTCCAGACGCTCGTGATAGGCCAGCGTAAAATAAAATTCACAGCCCGAAGCCCTGCTCTTGCCGTCGCCTCCCATGGCAATGCAGCCCACGTCGTTTTTGAGATGGTTGGGAAATCCGTTGCTCAAAAACTCGCCGTCGATTTCATACTTGCATTCTTCATGGTCAAACTCCGAATAGCTTGGCTGAATGACAAAGCCGGGCACAATGCGATCCACCGTCTTGTTGTCGTAACGCCCCCGGTTGGCCAGCCAGATGAAGCTGGCGCAGGTGTTTGGCGCCTCCTCGGGGTAAAGCTCTATCACAATATTCTTTCCGCTCGACATTTCAATGGTGGCAATGGGGTGTTTTTTCACGGGAAATTCCCTCCTTCGCAAATCAAACGCCTTCTTGTACCAGGTTGTTTCAGTATACCATATCCCAGCCTGCGATGCAAGGCATATTGCCCTTCAGCACGGCCTGCCACAAACTTCAAAAAGGGCGTGCTCCCCTTTGGGAAGCACGCCCTTTGAAGGCTCTCCTAACCACAGGCTGTTAAACGGACTGCGCCGTCTTGGCCTCAGCCGGCTCGCCGGTCTTTTTGCCCAGCTTTCTTTCCAGCCAGTCTTTTCCTTCGACAAAGCGCGTGACCAGCATGGCGGCCACCGTGTCGCCCACGGCGTTGATCATAGTGGCGGGAGCGTCAACCAAGAAGCCAATGGTGACAATGATGGGGTAAGCCGATGCCGGGAATCCGTAGATGCTCATGAGCAGCGCCTCTCCAATCAGGCCGCCGCCCGGCACGCCCGACATGACCATGCCGCACATAATGGAAATCAAAATGGCAGACACATAGGTGCCAATCCCCTCAAAGGGACGGCCGAAGATTCCGAACATGACGGTAATCTTCAAAATGGAAGAGAAGCAGGTGCCGTCCATGTGCATGGTGGCGCCGATGGGCAGCACGATCTCGCGGATGTCCTTGGGCACGCCGATGCGCTCGGCCGCCGTCAGGTTGACGGGCAGCGTGGCAATGCTGCTCTGGGTGGCCAAAGAGGTGGCCACGGGGTTAAGCGCGTTTTTGAAAAAGGTCTTCACGCCCTGCTTGCCGCCCGCAACATAGGTATACAGGGCAAAAAACACGACAAAATAGACGATGCAGGCAGGCAGATAGATGAAGACAACGGTGCGGGTATATGTGCCGATGAGCTGGGGACCGAGATCTCCCACCAGATAGGCAAAGTACGCACCAAGGCCAATCGGGGCATAGTACATGACCATGTTGACCATCTTGAGGAAAATTTCAGCCATCAGGTTCAAAAACCGGATGACCGATGCCGCCTTTTCCCCGAAACTGGCTGTAACCGCGCCAAAGAAAATGGTAAACAAAATGAGCGGCAACATGTTGGAGCGCGAAATCAGATTGGGGAAGTCGCTGACCGTCAGGGCATTGACCACCTGCTCGCTGAACTTGAGCGGCTCAACCGTGGCGGTTTCGTCAAGCTCGAACTGGGTGTCTCCCACCGGAGGGATGGCCTTGCACAACCCAATCATAATCACCGACGCAATCAGTCCGGTGACAACAAACACAATCAGCATCCACAGCAGAATTTTTCCCAAACGGTGCAAGTTGACCATCGAGGCAATGGAGGAGCTGATGGAGAAAAATACAATTGGAACCACCAGGGTGAAAATCAGGTTCAAAAACACGTCACCAAACGGCTTTAACACCACGGCTTTTTCCCCGGCTATAACACCGATCACACAACCCACGGCAATTGACGCGAGCAGAATGAGTGGAAATCGATATGACTTTAGGACACTTTGCTTGGTAATTTGACTCATGATACCCTCCTTGAAACCCGTTTTGCTGAATTGTTGAATAAATGTATACGCCCTTACAGAGACGCTACCATTGTATCAAATGCCATTTGTACGCGCAATATACACATTTGTCAAAAATTTCACCTTTCTTGCGTTTGAGTTTTGGCAATGTAAAGGACTGCTGCTGAGTTGCCTGAAAATTAGCTGTTTTTTTGATAATTTCTTTTCGTCAGGAGGTCGCAAAATGGATAAAAAAGGAAGCTTTTTGATTGCCTTTGTTCTCTTTTCCCTGGCCATTTTCACCATCACCGGGCTCAATCTTTCGGCGGGAGGCCTCTCCCTTTCCGACTCTCCCGACGCGGTGCTTGCGCTGGAGCGGCGTCAGGAGGGCCTCATCCTGCGCATTTTGGACCGGCACTATCTGATTCCGGCCTCTCTGGTGGAGAATTTTGAGCAGGGCAGTGCAAGGCTTCATCAAATGCTGCGCCTTACGCTGCCCGTCAATTTTCAGACCGTGCTGGGGGTGTGTGCCCTTGCCCGGCACGCCGTCTCCCCTTAAGGCAACATCCTGACCTGCCGCGCATAACCGCCCTGCCCCCTGCATAGGTTTTGACAGATGCCATCTTGTCCATCCGGCATCCAAAGGGGGTTATTTTATGGCAGTTGTGCGCACAGGCAAAAGGCTTTCCCGCCTTTCGGCACTGTCTCAAATCGCACTGCTCAACACGATGGGCGGCTTTTTGGCAGCCCTTTGTTTTTTTCTCATGCTTCCCACCTCGGCCACGCCGGCGCCCGAGGGAGAGGACGAATCGAGCCGGCCCCTGCCCTCGCTCATCCTCTCCCAGCCCTCCCCCGACGAGGGCCCCATTCCCGAAGGCATGCTTCCGGTCTCCTCCATCAGCATCTCGGGGGCTTCAGGAGGCTACGAGGGCGCTAACGGCGTATACTATCAGAACCTGTCCGGCCTTGAAATTGACTACAACACCCTGCTGGAAAACCTCCCCTCCCTGGGGGCGCCCGCCGAAGGGCCCCAGGTCCTGATTTTACACACGCACACCACCGAAGCCTACTCCGACGGCGCCTCCTATTACGACCCCGACGCCTCCACCTACGACCAGGACGACAAAAACAACGTTGTCGCCGTGGGCGACACTTTGGCAGCGGCACTGGAGCGTCTGGGCGTCTGTGTGATTCACGACACCACCCACTGCGACACTCCCTCCTTCAACCAGGCCTACAACAAGAGCCGCACCGTGGCCGAAGAGGTGCTGGCCGAGAATCCCTCCATACGCATCATTGTCGATTTGCACCGGGACTCCATGATTTCGGCGCAGGGCGTCAAATACCGGCCCCTGCTCACGGTTGACGGCGTCAGCGCCGCACAGCTCATGCTGGTGGTGGGCAGCCCCAAAAACGGGCTGGAACACCCAAACTGGAAGGAAAATCTTGCGTTGGCTGCGCGTCTTTATCAAATTTTGGAGCAAACCACCCCGGGGCTGATGCGCCCCATCCACATCTCAGCCAACCGATACAACCAGCACCTGCTGCCCGGAGCCATGCTGGTTGAGGTCGGAACCTGTGCAAACACCCAGGCTCAGGCCGACGCCTCCGTGGAGCTGCTGGCGGCAGGCATTGCGCAGCTTCTGCAAGAGCGCAGCTCCTGACCAAAGCACAACTCAACATGTAAAACTCCGTACGCTTCCGACTTTTTTAATGGGGAGGGGGCCGGGAAGGCCCCCTCCCCCAATGCCGCCGCAGGGGCAGCCTTAACGGCTGCCCCTGCGGCGGCACTTTTTCCCTTTTCCTTTAGAGAATTGCTTTGATGGCAATGGCCAGCAAAATCAGGCCTCCTGCCGCCTTGGCCTTGTCTCCAAGAGCCGTCCCAAAGCGCCGTCCCAAAAACAGCGCCAACAGGCTGCACAAAAAAGTGGTCACGGCAATGGTGGCGCAGGCCGGAACGACCCGGACGTCCATGGCAAGCAAACTCACGCCAACGGCAAACGCGTCAATGCTCGTGGCAATTGCCTGAAACAGCAGCACCCTCCAGGTCAGCATGCCGACCGCACCGTCCCCGCTTTCTCCCCGCAGGCCGTCAAACAGCATCTTTGCACCAATATAGCCCAGCACCACCAAAGTGACAATGCCGGCGTACCGGTGCACAAGGTCGGCAAACAGGCCGCCCACCCAGTAGCCCAGCAAGGGCATCAGCCCCTGAAAGCCGCCGAACAGCAAGGGCATGGCGGCCATTTCCCTTGCCTTGCAGCGATATGCCAAACTGTTGGCAACGCTTACGGCAACGGCATCCATACTCAATGCCACCGCCAGCAGCAGTGTCTCCCAAAAGGTCATCCCTCTTCCCCCCTCAAAAGCATACGGATTGGGGCTGAAAAAAAGACTTATTGATGGGTTCCCCCCATCAATAAGTCTTGTCGTTTCAGGCAAACCAGGCCGTGCGGCCAATATGTTGACTTGCCCCAGAGCCGCAGCTCTGCTGACTACTCCCCTACCGAACGTGATGTCATTTTACCACACTGCTTGTCCGGTTGTCAATTCCCGCAGCCGACTCCCCCCTTTTGCCGTGTCAGCCCTCCAGATAGTAGCGCAGGTCCTCCAGGGACAGGGAGGGCTGCAGTGCCAGATTGATGGCGTCCGCCAAAAGGCGCGCCAGCCTGCGGTTGGTGGAGTCAATCTCCTTGGGCGCCACATACAGGCTGGAATACCGTCCCATGGGCGGAGATACGCTGGGGTTTGGCGTCAGGTCGGCCAGCACGTCCTGCACCAGGGTTCCCGCGCTGATGACTGTCGGAACCCCAATTCCCACCACCGGCACACCCATGGTGCGAAAGGAGAGCTCCTGACGGCTGTTGCCGATGCCCCCGCCCGGCAGCAGCCCGGTGTCCGTGAGTTGGACAGTGTTGCCCAGACGTGCCAGGCTGCGCGCCGCCAGCGCGTCAATGGCCAAAATGGCCACGGGGCGCACGGTGGCCGCAGCCCCCCGCAGCAGCTCGGCAGACTCCAGGCCCGTCTGCCCCAGCACGCCGGGACACACCACGGCCACGGCGCGGAAAAGCTCCGCCAGCTTGGCGTCGGACGTCGTCAGATGCCGCGTGACCAGCACACGAGACGCGGTCTCGGGGCCCAGTGCATCGGGTGTCACGCCCTCGTTTCCAAGCCCTGCCACCAGCAGGCAGCCGTCCCCTTCCGGCAGCAGCTCTGCCAGCAGTTCGGCCAGCGTGTGAGCGGCCTGGTCGTAATCGTCGTCCCCCTGTCCGAGTGCGTCCGGAATCTCTGCGGTGTAGTAACGCCCCTGCGGCCTGCCCAGAGCGGCCTCCCCGGCCTGCGACGTAATCTCAAGGCGGGTGATGCGCAAGGCTCCCTGCACCGCAGTGTGCGACTGCACCCCCGCAGCGTCGGCCGGCGCCTGAGCCGCCGCCTCCACCGCAAGGTCGGTGAAGATGTCCGTCTGCATGAAACATCCCCTCTTCATCATTTTTTCGCTCTCAGTATGTGCCGTTTTCCCAAAGCTCATACTTCCCCTATGCGGCACGGCTCTCCTCAGATTAAGGAAAAGAAGCGGGCCGTGAAGGCGGGCGCAGGACGTTTCCCCTTTTTTCTTTTTGACACGACAAAAAGGGACGTCCCCCTCTTTCGGAAAGACGTCCCAAAACACCACACGGCATTTGCTTACATTGCGGCTTTCTTGGCCAGACGGCTCTTGGTGCGAGCAGCCGTATTCTTATGCAAAATCCCCTTGGCAGCAGCTTTATCCACGCACTTGGTCGCACGGGCCAGAGCCGCCTTGCGGGTCTGCTCATCGCCTTCCGCAACGGCTGCATCAAACTTCTTGAGTTCGGTGCGCATGGCGTTTTTCACCATCTGATTCTGCAGCGCCTTGGCGGCATTGACCTTCACGCGCTTTTTGGCGGATTTGATGTTGGGCATTTGTTTCACCTCCGTACCATCGGCATTGATTAGCAGACGTTATTATATCTTATTGGGGGAAAAATTGCAAGAGTTTTTCCCCTTCTCTCGCAAATTTGTAAAGAATTCTTCCAGCAGGGCGGCACATTCCCGCTCCATCACGCCCGACGTCACGCTGGGACGGTGGGCAAAAGGCATGGCAAACAGGTCACACACCGAGCCGCAGGCCCCCGCCTTTGGGTCAAAGGCGCCAAACACCACACGGTCGATTCTGGCCTGCACAATGGCCCCCGCACACATGGGGCAGGGCTCCAGCGTGACATACAGGGTGCACCCCTGCAGGCTCCACCTGCCAAGGTGCGCACAGGCTGCGGCAATGGCCGCCGTTTCGGCATGTCCCAGCGCGCTGTGCTCCCGCTCACGCAGGTTGCAGCCCGCCGCCACCACCTCTTGGTCCCTGACAATCACGGCGCCCACCGGCACATCCTGCGGCAGCGCCAGCCTTGCCTGCTCCAGCGCAAGCGTCATGAAGCGTCGGTCAGCCTGCTCAATCCTGTTCCCAGTTGTGGTAGACATTCTGCACGTCGTCGTTGTCTTCGAGCATTTCCAGCAGCTTTTCCATCTTGGAAACCTGCTCCTCGTCTTCAATCCGGGCGTAGGTGGAGGGCACCCTGGCCACCTCGGCCTCCACAAACTGATACCCCTTTTGCGAGAGCTGCTCCAGCACCTGCGAAAAAGCCTCAGGCTCGGTTGTGATGGTGAACACCTCGCCCTCGTCCTCAAAGTCGGAGGCGCCGGCATCCAGCGCGTCCATCATCACCTCGTCGGGATCACGCCCCTCGCTCTCAAGCACAAGCTGGCCCTTGCTGGCAAACATCCAGCTCACCGAGCCGCTCTGACCCAGATTCCCGCCGTATTTGTCAAAGTAGTGGCGCATATCGCCCGCCGTCCTGTTGCGGTTGTCGGTCAGCGCCTCCACAATCACGGCAACGCCGCTCGGCCCGTAGCCCTCATACGTCACGTCCTCATAGTTGTCGGCCGCGCCGTCTCCGGAGGCTTTTTTGATGATGCGCTCGATATTGTCCATGGGCACGTTGTTGGCCCGTGCCTTGGCGATGAGGTCCTTGAGTCGGGAATTGACATTGGGGTCAGCCCCCCCCTGCTTGACGCAAAGCGACATTTCCCTGCCAATTTTGGTAAAAACCTTGGCACGCTGCGCATCGGTTTTTTCCTTTTTGTGCATGATATTTTTCCATTTGGAATGTCCTGACATACAAAAAGCCTCCATATGCAAAATAAACAACAATTATTGTACCACAGAAGTATTTTGTGCGCAATACGAAAAAACGGCCCAAAAGGGCAAAGAAAGGCGGCATTTCCCACACCTCTGTACCCTCCCGGCGGCACTTCCCGGGGCAGGCCGCGCGGCAAACGACGTGCGCGCCCTGCCCGCCGCCTGTTTTTGGGGAAAATCCTCTTTTCCCGGCTTCCTTTGAGCGACATTTTTTGATGAAAGAGGCCTTTTCTTCAAGGCATCCCCGCCTGTTTTGAATAAACGCCGGCTCTTTTGCTCATGCTATTGCCAGGCGGCTTTGCCGTACACAACGCGTTGACGGAGGTGAGCAAACATGTCCGATCCGAAGAACAAGCACAAGCAGAACAAGCAAAATCAGCAGGAAGAACCCCAGACCCATCCGCAGAATACCGAAAACCAGCAAAATTCCAAGGGCGGTCGCGGCAATTCCTCTTGCCGATAACCTGTTAATCCCTTTCCCCCGCACATCTTCTCTCAAAAAGAACCGAACCGTGGCACATGCCCCGGTTCGGTTCTTTTCTTCATTTTTTGTCTTCTTTGCCGTGCCGGACGCCGGGAAGGCCGCAAGAGGGGACACCTTCCCCACCGAGGCGCTGCGCCCTGCCGCAGGAAAAGAGCTTTCGCAAAAGGGGGCCTCCTCCCGTTTTCCCGAGAAGCGGGCCTTCATCCTCCGGCCCTTTCCTCCTCCTGCTCCGACAGGCAGGCCCTCAGGCACACGTCAAAGAGCTGCCGCAGCCTGTCCTGCCGCCCCTCCAGATAGAGAGCGCCCATCAGCGTCTCCAGCCCCGAAGCGGCGCTGTGGACGCCGGGATTGGTCTTTTTTGTCACCGAGAGAGAGGCATTCCTCCCTCTCTTGAAGTGGTGCATCTCCCGCTCGTCAAGCATGGGCAGCACCTCCCGCACCGCTTTTGCCTGCCCCACGGCACTGCACAGCCGCTTGGCCCTGCGGTGCAGCTTGCCGCTCTGGCTTTGCATCTCGTGCAGCAGGTATTCCCTTGTCATAAGTTCAAACACGGCATCCCCCAGATAGGCCAGGGCCGCCGGGTTGATTTGCTCTGCCGGCATCGGCAGACGGTCAAAATACATCGCTTGCGCCTTTCCGTATCTGTCTTCTTTGAGAGCGGCCGCCGCAGCCGGCCTATGCCCTTCTCCACTTGACGCCCTGAGGCGTGTCTTCCAGCACGATGCCCATGTCGTGCAGCTTATCGCGAATGGCGTCGGCCGTTTTGAAGTCCTTTGCCTTGCGCGCCGCCTGTCTCTGCTCAATGAGCGCCTCGACCTCGTCGTCCAGCTGCTCCGTCTTGCCCTGGCAGATGCCAAGCACCGAGCAAAGCTCCTCAAAGATGTCCAGCGCCGCCCTGGCAAAGGCCTGCGTCGGCGCCTCCTGCTCGCCAGTCACGGTATTGATTTCCCGCACCAGCTCGAAGATGGCCGAAATGGCGTCCGCCGTGTTGAGGTCGTCGTCCATGGCGTCCAGGAAGGCCTGCTTGTGCTTGGCAAAGTTGCCGGCAGCCACCTGCTCCGCCTCCGTCATCTCGCCGGCAGCCCCCTTCTCGCACAAAAACTGCAGGTTGTTCTTGCAGTTATACAGGCGCTCCAGCGCCGCCTTGGCCTGCTCAAGCGTCTCGGTGGAGTAGTTGATCTGGCTGCGGTAGTGCGACGAGAGCATGAAAAAGCGGATGACCTCATAGCCATAGGCCTGCGCCACGTCGCGCACCGTGAAAAAGTTGCCCAGAGACTTGCTCATCTTCTGATTGTCGACATTGATGTAGCCGTTGTGCACCCAGTAGTGGGCAAACTCACACCCGTTTGCCGCCTCCGACTGCGCAATCTCGTTTTCGTGGTGCGGGAAGGTGAGGTCCTGCCCGCCGCAGTGGATGTCAATGGTGTTTCCAAGGTGCTTTTTGGCCATGGCCGAGCACTCGATGTGCCAGCCCGGACGTCCCGGCCCCCAGGGGGAATCCCAGGCCGGCTCCCCCGGCTTGCTGGCCTTCCACAGCGCAAAGTCCAGCGCGTTTTCCTTGTGCTCCGACACGTCGATGCGCGCGCCGGCCTGCAGCTCCTCAATGGGCTGGTGCGACAGCTTTCCGTAGTCCTTGAACCGAAGCGTGCGGAAATAGACGTCGCCGTTGGACTCGTAGGCATAGCCCTTTTCCACCAGCGTCTTGACCATGTCGATGATTTCGTCCATGGTCTCGGTGGCCTTGGGGTGCACGTCGGCCGGCATGACGCCAAGCCCGCCCGCGTCGACAAAATATTCGTCGATATATCTCTGCGCCACCTGCTCGCTGGTCACGCCCTCTTCATTGGCTTTTTTGATAATCTTGTCGTCCACATCGGTAAAGTTCTGCACAAACTTCACCTTATAGCCCCGGTAGGCCAGATAGCGGCGCAAACAGTCAAACACGATAAAGGGGCGCGCATTCCCGATGTGAAAATAGTTGTAAACGGTCGGGCCGCAGGAATAAATGGAAACTTCGCCCTGCTTTAAGGGGACAAATTCCTCTTTTTGGCGGGTCAAGTCGTTATACAGTTTCATGGAATGTTCCTCTCTTTCCATAAATTGTCACCAATTGTGTCCGATGCACTGCCAGTTGTTTGAGAGATACCGGTATCCCGAGTAAAGGGTCAGGACCGCCGAGGCCCACAGCAGCACGGCGCCCGGCAGCTCGGCCGGCTGCCACACCATGCCAAGCAGCGTCAGGTAGACCGCCACATTCTGCACAAAGGTCTTGGCCTTGCCCCATCCGTCGGCCGCAAGCTCCAGGCCGTTGCCCATGGCCACGATACGAAACGACGTGACCACCAGCTCCCGCATCAGCACCAGGATGCTGATGTAGGGGCTACATCGCCCATACCAGGTCAGGCAGATGAGTGCAGAGAGCACCAGCAGCTTATCCGCCAGAGGGTCTAAAAATTTTCCAAAGGTGGTCACAAGATTGTATTTGCGCGCCACCCATCCGTCCAGTTTATCGGTGCTGGAGGCCAAGATATAGAGCACGAGTGCCCACAAGGGCCCCGCCGGGGCTGGGACGTGCAGCAGCAGCACCAAAAAAAGAGGGATGAGCAGCATGCGCGCCACCGTGATTTTATTCGCAAGATTCATGGAATGTCGCTCTTTCCGCAGGCGGGTTGGCCCCTTTCCTGCTCTGTAATATTTTTTTCATTATATCGGAAAGAGGCAAAAATTACAATAGAAAGATGGCGGTTCCCTCCCATATCCCTGCGACGTTTTACGCACTTGCTCTTGCTTTTTGGCGCGCTTGACGCTATACTGTGAAAAATCAGCCCGGGTTTTTGCCCATTGTCTGGAGGTATGCAGTTATGAATGTTCTCACGCTGTCCAAAGAGCAGCTCCTGGCGCAGCATCAGCTGCTGCGCCGCACCTATGACGACTATTGCGCCAGGGGTCTTTCCCTCAACATGGCGCGCGGCAAGCCGTCTCCTGAGCAGCTCGACCTGTCAAACGCCTTCCTGCAGGCCCCGGCCTCCTACATTTCGCAGGGCGGGCTGGACGCGCGCAACTACAGCACGCCCGAAGACCTCCCCGAAACGGCGGCCCTCTTTTCGGAGCTGCTGGGCATTCCAAAGGAATATATCCTGATCGGAGGAAACTCCAGCCTCAATCTGATGTACGATACGCTGTGCCGCATGCTGCTCTTCGGCAAGGCAGGGCAACGCCCCTGGGTGGAGCAAAAGGACAGGAAATTCCTCTGTCCCGCGCCGGGCTACGACCGTCATTTTGCCGTCACGCAGGAGCTGGGCTTTGAGCTGATCACGGTGCCCATGACGCCGCAGGGGCCCGACATGGATGTCGTGGAGGAGCTTGTGGCGCAGGATGCCTCCATCAAGGGCATCTGGTGCGTGCCGCTCTACTCCAATCCGCAGGGCATCTGCTACAGCGACGAGACGGTGGAGCGCCTTGCCGCCATGAAAACCGCAGCACCGGATTTCTGCATCATGTGGGACAATGCCTACGGCATTCACCATCTCTACGAGCCCGTGCCCTTAAAGGACATCTTTGAAGCCTGCGAAAAGGCGGGCACGCTGGATCGCGTCTTTTACTTCTTTTCCACCTCCAAGGTCTCCTTCCCCGGCGGCGGCGTCTCCATGATGGCCATGAGCCCCCAAAACCGCGCCGAGGCATTGCGCCACATCTCCATCCAGACCATCGGCTCAGACAAAATCAACCAGCTTCGCCTGCTCTCGGTCCTGCCCACGCCGCAGGCCGTGCGGGACCACATGGAACGCCAGGCCGCCCTGCTGCGGCCGCGCTTTGAGCTGGTGCTCTCCACCCTTGAGCGCGAGCTTGGCGGCACCGGGCTGGCCTCCTGGACAAGCCCGAAGGGCGGGTACTTTGTCTCGCTGGACACGCTGCCCGGCTGCGCCAGGGCCACGGTGGAGCTCGCCAAGCGCGCCGGCGTCACGCTGACGGGGGCAGGCGCCACCTTCCCCTACAAAACCGACCCCAACGACGCCAACATCCGCATCGCACCCACCTATCCGCCGCAAGACGAGCTGCGCACCGCCATTGACCTTTTGTGCGTCTGCGTCAAACTTGCCGGCATCGAAAAACTGCTTAAGGAGGAATAGACTATGTCAAGCGAGCATCTCGAGCGTTCCCTCTCCCTGCGCCGCGCAGGCTATTCCTGCGGGCAGAGTGTTTTGATGCCCTATGCCGCAGAGCTCGGGCTGGATGAAGAGCTGGCAAGCGCCATTGCGCTGCCGCTTGCCGGCGGTATGGCAAAGGGCCGCGTATGCGGCTGCCTGTCGGGCGCCGCACTGGTGATCGGCCTCAAGCTGGGCAGAGGCTTTCCCCAAAACCGCGACGCGAAAAAGGAGTCCTCCCGCGCCCTGCGGGAGCTGACCGAGCGCCTGGAAGCGCAGTACGGCTGCACGAATTGTCATGAGCTGCTGGGGCTTGACCCCTCCACGCCAGAGGGGGGCGCCCTCTTTGCACAGAACAATCTGCGCGAAACCGTCTGCATCCCGGTGATGGAGCTCTGCATCCGGTTTCTGGACACGCTGTAACAACCGCCTTTCCCCTTTTACGCCGGCGCAAAAGCCCCAAAAGAAGGCAGCCGGCCGCAGTATGCGGCCGGCTGCCTTCTTTTTTCTCTTTTTCCCAAAACCCGGTTTTTTGAAAAAATGCAACATGGAAGATGCCCCCGCCGGGCACACGGCGACTTTTTATTCCGCCGCTTTCCCGTAGAGGTCGTAGTCGTCCGCCGCCGTCACGGTCACGTCGACAAAGCAGCCCTCCTCGTGCGTCTGCTCGCTGGTGAAGTACACCCTTCCGTCGACCTCGGGCGCGTCCCGGTAGCTTCGCCCGGCATAGCGTCCCAGCTCCTCGTCATACTCCTCCACCAAAACAGGCAGCGTTTTGCCCACCATCTCCTGGTTGAGCTGCGTGGAGATGGTGTTTTGCAGCGTCATGAGCAGCTCGGTGCGGCGCTGCTTTTCGGCCTCGTCAACCTGATTGGGAAAATCGGCCGCCGGCGTGCCCTCCTCGGCCGAGTAGGCAAAGCAGCCCATGCGTTCAAACCTCTGCTGCGCCACAAAATCGCAAAGCTGCTCAAACTGCTCAGGCGTCTCCCCGGGAAACCCGCAGATAAAGGTGGTGCGGACGCATGCGTGCGGCAGCGTTTTGCGGATTTTTGCAAGCACCGCCTCAATGTCCGCCCGGCTGCCCCTGCGGTTCATGGCACTCAAAATAGTGTCGTTTGCATGCTGCAGGGGCAGGTCAATGTAGGGCAGGATTTTCTCGCTTTTGGCCATGAGCTCGAGCAGCTCGTCGCTGATGCGGTCGGGATAGGCATAGAGAATGCGAATCCAGACGATGCCCTCCACCCGCTCAAGCTCACGCAGCAAATCGCAAAACCGGTTTTCCCCATAGAGGTCTTCCCCGTAGCGCGTGGTGTCCTGCGCCACCAGCACAAGCTCGCGCACGCCGCTTTGGGCCAGCGCCTGCGCCTCCTGCACCAGCTCCTCCAGGGGACGGCTGCGCAGCCGTCCCCGAATGAGCGGGATGGCGCAGTAGGTGCAAAAGTTGTCGCAGCCGTCTCCCAGCTTGAGGTAGGCGGTGTAAAAAGGAGTGGTAAGCAGCCGGTCTCCGCCGAGCGGCGCCTTCTCGATGTCGGCATACCGCTCAAAGCTTTTCCCCTGTGCCGCCTGCTGCACGGCCTCGACAATGTCGCCCACGCTGCCGCCGCCCAGCACAACGTCGACCTCCGGCATCTGCTGACGGATTTGCTGGCGATACCGCTCTGCCAGGCAGCCGGTGACGACAATGCCGCAAAGCCCCTGCTGCTTGAGAGCCGCCATTTCCAAAATACTGTCAATGGCCTCCTGCTTGGCCGAGTCGATGAATCCACAGGTGTTGACGACCGCCACCTGCGCTTCGGAGGCGTCGCCCACCAGCTCACAGCCCGCGTCGGCCAGCAGGGCCAGCATATGCTCGGCCTCCACCTGATTTTTGGGGCATCCCAGCGAAATCATGGCCACTTTGATGCTCATTCCCATTCCTCCTCCTGCACATGCCCCACCACGGCGGCAATCTGCTCCCAGGCAAAGCCGTCGCGCAGCAGGGCGCGCACGGCACGGCGCCTCTGCACCGCGTCGCTCCAGTCAACCGTCCTGTACTTTTTTTCAAGGCTGCGCCGCAGTGCCGCCTCGTCGGGCGGCAGCGTTTCCAGCACCTCCTGCACCGTCTGCTGCTCCACGCCCTTGGCGCGCAGCTCCTGCGCAATGCGCCGTTTTGCATAATTTTTGGTCTCATGCAGCCTTTGCGCCAGATTCTGCGCAAAAACCCCGTCTTCCAGATATCCCAGGCTGCGATAGTGCTCCACCGCCTCCTGCGCCGCCTGCGCGGGCGTGCCCTTCTGGCGCAGGCGCCGCTCCAGCCCTTTGGCCGAATAGGCCTGGCAGGCAAGGCTTGCCGCCGCCCGCTTGCGCGCCTCAAACCTCTGGGCACACTGCTGCAGCGCCTCACCGCTCTCCCCGGACAGCGCGTCTCCCTTGGACAGGCCGAACGCGCCCCAGTCCGCCGCGTCAATGACGCAGAGCGCCTGCCCGTCTACAAAGACGCGCAGGCCTCCGTTTCGAAGATATGTCAGCTTGGTAATGTGCCCGCTCACTCAAAGTCCTCCGCCGAAATGTCGAGCTTCTTGGAGGCGGAGCCCCTGGCCTCAGCCTTCCCGGCGCCGCGCGGCGCCGCAGGGGCGAAGGCGGCCCCTGCCTCATTTCCCGTGCCGGCCTGGGACGCGGACGATACGGAAGCCTTGGGCGGCGTCTCCGCCGGCGCCTGCCCCTCCTCGGGCTTTTTCATGAGAATGGCCCTGATTTTGGCCTCGAGCTCGTCCATGAGCTCGGGGTGGGCCTTGAGATATTCTCTCGAGTTTTCTTTTCCCTGCCCCAGACGCAGCTCCCCATAGGAAAACCAGGAGCCGCTCTTGACAATCAGGTCGTTTTTCACGCCAAGGTCGATGAGCTCGCCCTCGCGCGAAATACCCTGCCCGTACAAAATGTCAAACTCGGCCTCACGGAAGGGCGGCGCCACCTTGTTTTTGACCACCTTGGCGCGCGTCCGGTTGCCCAAAACCTCGGTGCCCGACTTGATTTGCTCGATGCGGCGCACGTCAATGCGCACCGAGGCGTAAAACTTCAGGGCGCGGCCGCCCGGCGTGACCTCGGGATTCCCGTAGACAACGCCCACCTTTTCACGCAGCTGGTTGATGAAAATGGCGGCACAGTTGGCCTTGGCCATTGCTCCCGCCAGCTTGCGCATGGCCTGCGACATCAGCCTTGCCTGAAGGCCCACATGGGTGTCGCCCATCTCCCCTTCGATTTCGGCCCGGGTGACAAGGGCCGCCACCGAGTCGACCACCACAATGTCGATGGCGCCGCTGCGCACCAGCGTTTCGGCAATCTCCAGCGCCTGCTCTCCACTGTCGGGCTGGGCCACCAAAAGCGACGCCACGTCTACGCCGAGCTGGGCGGCATACACCGGGTCGAGCGCGTGTTCCACGTCGATAAAGGCCGCCTCTCCGCCCGCCTTCTGCGCCTGCGCCACACAGTGCAGCGCCAGCGTCGTCTTGCCCGAGGACTCGGGCCCGTAAATCTCAATCACGCGGCCGCGCGGAATGCCGCCGATGCCCAGTGCGGCGTCAAGCGCCAAAGAGCCGGTCGGGATGGCCTCCACGTTCATGGCCGTGTTCTCCCCGAGCTTCATCACGGCACCCTTGCCAAACTGCTTTTCAATCTGCGCCAGCGCGTTTTTAAGCGCCTCTTTGCGATCAGACATGCTCCTGCCTCCCACGCGTGCCCTTTTTTTCAAAGGAGCACCTTTTCTAAAACGTTTGTTCTTTTATTTTACCATGCCGGCACCCATCCGGCAAGTGCTTTTTCAAATTTCAGCCCCGGTTTCGCTGCGGCCTCCGCCCCGCCGCGCCCTGACGCCCGCGACCATGCGGTCGCGGCCCTCGCGGTCGTACATGCGGCGCACATCTTGGAGGCCGGCCTGCGAAAAGAGGGCGGCAACCGCAGCTCCCTGGCCCATGCCGTGCTCCACCAGCAGCATTCCCCCGGGAGCCAGCGCCGGCACCCACAGCCCGGCCAGCGCGCGGTAGAAGGCAAGGCCGTCTTCCCCGCCGAAGAGCGCCATGGCGGGCTCAAAGCGCACGGCCGGCTCCAGCGCCAGCATGTCCGCCCCGGTGAGATAGGGCGGGTTGGAGACAATAAGCTCCCACTGCCACCCTTCGGGGGGCGGCGCCAGCATGTCGAGCCTGAGAAACTCCGCTTTTGCACAAAGCCTTTCGGCGTTGCGGCGCGCCAGCGCAAGCGCCTGCTCCGACAGGTCTGCCAGCGTCACCGTGCAGGGGGACTCGAGCGCCAGCGTCAATCCGATGCAGCCCGTCCCGCAGCCGAGGTCGAGCACCCTGGCTCCCGGCCTGCTGCGCAGCACCGGCAGCGCCTGCTCAACAAGCAGCTCGGTTTCGGGGCGCGGGATGAGCGCCTGCTCGCTGCAAAAAAAAGTCCTCCCGTAAAAATCCCACTCCCCGAGCACATACTGCAGGGGCTTTCCCTGCTCCCTCTGCCCGAGCAGGTCAGACAAACGCCGGCAGGCCGCATCGTCCACAGGGGCGTCGTGAGGCAGCAGCGTCAGCTGCCGGCGGGAGATGCCCAGCGCGGCACACAGCAGCTCGCGCGCCTCAAGCCCCGGCGCATCGCAGCCCATGTGCCTGAGCTTGTCGGCAAGCTGCTGCCGCAGCTGCGAAATCACCACTTGTCGTCCTCCGGATTGCCCGTCAAAACAGGCAGCATGGAGGCGATGGCCACCTCCATTTGAGAATCGTCTGGCTCCTTGGTGGTCAGCCTCTGCAGCCACAGCCCCGGAGCAGACAGCGCCCTGGTGAAAATGTTGTCATACTTTCCGGCAAGATGGATGAATTCATACGCCACGCCAACCACCACCGGCAGCAGCACGAGCTTGGTTGCCATGCGCAGCAGGACATTGTCCCAAGGGACAATGGGCAGCGAGAAAAAGAGGATGCTCACAATCATGGCGATGAGCAAAAAGCTGGTGCCGCAGCGCGGATGAAAGCGCGACATGCCGCGCACGTTTTCCACCGTCAAATCCAGCCCGTTTTCATAGCAGAAAATGGTCTTGTGCTCGGCACCGTGGTATTCGAAGGTGCGCCGGATTTCCTCCATGTGCGACACCAGCGCAACATAGGCCAGGAAAATCGCAATTTTAATCACGCCCTCCGCCAGCGTATAGCTCCAGTCGGGCAGATAGCCTGAAATCAGCTTCACTGCCAGGGAGGGCAGCAGCATAAAGAGCATGAGCGCCAGCAAAACGCCCAATATGCCCGCAAACACGGTGACAATCTGCATCACCGACTTTCCGAATGTCTTGGACAGCCACAGCTCAAACTTGGTGGGCTCCTCTTCCTCAAAGCCCGCCTTTTCAAAGGAATAGGTCAGCGTTTTATATCCAAGAACCAGCGATTCTATCAGGCCCACCATCCCCCGCAGGACCGGAAGCTTCAAAATCCTGACGCGGTCCTTGAGGCTCTTGTTCGGATGCACGGTGGTTTCGATGCTTCCGTCGGGCAGGCGCAGGGCAATGGCGTAATTCTTGGGCCCGCGCATCATCACGCCCTCGTAAAGCGCCTGGCCTCCGATGGAGGTTTTGTGCTTTTGATTCATAGTGTTTCCTTTCTGCATGTCAAACTGGGCAGCACTTTCCTGCGCCTTGACATTACGGTTTATTATATCAAATCCGACGCCGTCTTGCAAGGCGTGCGCCGCTCTGCTACAATACGAAGTAAGGAAAGGCGGGCGGCGGGCGCGCCCCTCTTCCCCGGTGTGGGGAAGGGATGCCAAAAGCCGTCTGAGGGGGCTTTTGTGTCTCTTTGGCACGCCCTCTGAAAACCGCTCCCGCCGCAACCTATCACGAGGAGGAAAGGGTGTTTTGAATGGAGAAAATCCGTCTTGGCAAAACCGAAATCATGGCTTCCAAAATCGGATTTGGCTGCCTGCCTCTGCAGCGCCGCCCCATGGACGAGGTCATAAAGCTGCTGCGCAAGGCCTACGACAGTGGCATCAATTACTTTGACACTGCCCGCATGTATTCCGACAGCGAGGAGAAAATCGGCGCGGCGCTCTCGGAGGTGCGCAATTACATCTACCTTGCCACCAAATCCCACCATTTCACGGCAGAGGGCATTTTAGAGGACCTTGACACCAGTTTGAGGCTCATGAAGACCGACCATGTCGACGTGCTTCAGGTACACAATCCTCCTTTCTGTCCCAAGCCCGGCGGGGAGGACGGCGTTTACGATGCGATGCTGCGCGCCAAAAAAGAGGGCAAGCTGCTGCACATCGGCATCACCAACCACCGCGAGCATGTGGCGCGCGAGGCCATCGAGAGCGGCCTGTATGACCTGCTGCAGTTCCCCTTTGCCTATCTTTCCAGCGAGTCGGAGTTCAAGCTGAAAGACGATTGCCTGGCGGCCGACATGGGCTTTGTGGCCATGAAGCCCTTTGGCGGCGGCGTCCTGACCGACGGCGGCGCCGTTTACCACTTCTTCTCCACCCAAAAAGACGTGCTGCCCATTTACGGCATGCAGCACATGTGGGAGCTCGAGCAGATGCTGGGCTTTTTGGACAATCCGCCCTCCGAGGCCGACGCCGCACCCGTGATTGCGGCCGACAAAGCCCAGCTCAAGGGCAATTTCTGCCGCAACTGCGGCTACTGCCTGCCCTGTCCCATGGGCATCCGGGTTGACATGGTCATGCGCAGCTACTACAACCTGCGCCGCATGCCGGTTTCCCAGCTCATGAACGAGGAATGGCGGCAGATGATGGAGGACACCAAGCTGTGCATCGGCTGCGGAGCCTGCTCAAGCCGCTGCCCCTACGAGCTCGACCCGCCCTCCCGTCTGCCTGAGCTCTATGAGGACTACATGGAGCACTGGAACAGCTATCACGCAAAATAACCGGATTCTCCCGGCGCACGCTTCAAAGCGCGGCGCCCCGCAGTGTGCGGGGCGCCGCGCTTTTTTCCTGCCTCTTTGCTGCGCCTTGCTCGCTTTGGAAAAGGGGCAGCCCTTCAAAATTTTTCTAATTTTCCCAAAAAGGAAACGCATTTCCAGGGCATTTCCCGCTTTGAAGGCGGGGTTTTCTCATTTCGCTTCCTCTTGCACCTGCACACCCTCCTGCGTTTCGGTCTCCAGGCCCTCCAGCTCAAGGCCGGTCGCCTGTGCCGCCATGGAAAGGCCAAGGCGCATCCCTTCGGGGCTGAGCATTCCAAGCTGGCCCGCCACATAGTACCCCTCGCTGTCCACAAAGAGCGTTGCCGGCAGGCCGGTCACGCCATAGACGTAGGCCGCCTCCCCCTGCGTGTCAAAATAGGCCGGAAAGGTATATCCGTTTTCTTCCAGATATGCCTTTCCCTTTTCAACCGTTTCGTCCACGCCGTCAACCACGTCGACCATCACAAACGTCACCTGGTCGCCAAACTCCTGATACAGGCTCTCCCAGTCGGGCATCTCCTCGTCGCAGATGCCGCACCAGGTGGCCCAAAAGTGCAGCACCATGGGCTTTCCCGTCAGGTCCAGAAGCTGCACGGCCTGCCCCTCCATATCGGTCAGGGCCACATCAATCATGGCGATACGCTCTTGCTGCTCTTGCTGCTCTTGCTGCTCTTGCCCTTGTTCTCCCGTCACGGTGCCGGGGAGGCCGGGCTGGCGATCCCGCGTCAGCCTGCTGTAGCCGTAAGCTGCCAGTGCCAGCAGGACAAGCAGCGCCAAGAGCAGCAGCAGTGGCTTTTGAAGCCCTCCCTTTGGGCTGCTTAGGGTGTCTTGACCGGTTTTCCTCTGTCCGTCGTTCATGGCTTCCTCCTCACATCAGTTTCCCGAGAACGGCCTGCAGCATGCCGGCCGCCGTCAAAATGCCCACCGCCACCAAAAACAGGCCGCAGACAAGGTCGATTTGCCTCTGGCGGCGCTGCGCAAACTGCAACACCTGCCGCAGCTGCGACACCAGCGCCGCACAGATGGCAATGGGGCTTCCCAGCCCCAGGGAGTAGCACAGCAGCATGCCGATGCCCTTTGCGGTGCTGCCCGCCGTGGCGGCCAGCAGCAGCGCCGACCCCAAAAAGGCGCCGATACAGGGCGTCCAGACAAGGGAGAGTGCCGCCCCCAGCAAAAAAGAGGACAGCATGCCCATGCCCACCGACGCCCTGGGCTGCAGAAAGGAGAGCTTCGACAGGCCGGGCAGACCCTGCCCCGCCAGACGCGAGAGCCCCAGCGCCACCATCAGCGCGCCGCACACCAGGTTGAGCGCCGTGGCATAGCGAATCAGCAGCCGGCCCATCAGGCCGGCCAGCGCCCCCATGCTGCAAAAGACGGCCGCAATTCCCGCCGTGAATGCCGCCACGCGCAGCATGGCCGCTTTCCGGGTCTGCCGGGCCGAAAAATAGCTCAGATAGATGGGCAGCATGGGCAGCAGGCAGGGGGAGGCAAAGGAGAGCACCCCTTCCAGATAGGCAATGAGATAATCCATAGACCGTCTCCTTTTTCGGCTTTCCGCCAGAGTTCCCGCTCCCTGCGGGGAGGTGTTTGGTTGTCCCGGCAGAACAAAAAAGGCCGTAGGCCGGCCTTTTTTCAAAGCGGGCGCCCGTCACAAAAGAGCGCCCGCTTTTTTCAGTGATACATCAGATGGTAAGTGTAATACATGCCAAGGGCCACCACAAGGCCCCCGAGACCCATCAGCCCGTAAAACACGGCGTAGGAGGGCGATTTGACAAACACGCCGCCCACCACAACAACCGCAGCCCCCGCCAAAAAGGCCGGGACATAGCTCTCCGCC
Source organism: Candidatus Galloscillospira excrementipullorum (assembly GCA_018714125.1). Lineage (GTDB taxonomy): Bacteria > Bacillota > Clostridia > Oscillospirales > Feifaniaceae > Galloscillospira > Galloscillospira excrementipullorum. Next base: position 15,645 of record DVNV01000053.1, on the reverse strand, counting down.
CTTTTGAAAAGCCGGCGGGAGCGGCCGCCAAGGCGCAGCTCACCGTCGTTTTTCCGGCAGCGCAGGCACACCAGCACAAAGGCCGCGCCCAGCAACGCCAGCAGCAGGCCAAGGGGCACCTGCCAGTGCTCAAAAAGGCCCCACAGCAGCAGGCGGTCAAAGACATAGAGCACCGAGGCCGACAGCAGCAAAAAGCCCGCCACGGGATAAAACCCGTTGGCATAAATCAGCTTGATGAGATAGACCACGCAAAGCCCCGGAATCAGGATATAGAGCAGCTTGATGGCGTCATTGTAGTACATTTTCAAAAACAGGCCCGAAAGCAGCGCCAAAACGCTCAAAAAAAGGCCGGTTCCCGGCGTGAGCAGCTTGCCGGAGACGTCCTTGCCCCGCGAGGCGGCCACACGCCACAGCGAGAGGGCCACAAGTGCTGCGCTCAGCCAGATGATCCACTGCACGCATCGGTTGAAAAAGGAGATATAGTGCACACTGTCCACCGCCCGGTAGAGATAGACCAGGCCCACCAGGCAGACAAAGGCCAAAATGATATACAGCGAAAGACGATTTGCCTCAAGTTCCTCGGTTACCTTTTTTCCGGTATTGTTCTTGGTATTCAAAAAATCCAACTCCTGACAAGCGTGCACGCCGCCCGCCGATGCGCCGGCGCGGCACCCTTCTTACTCGAAATTTCCGGTCAGATATTGCAGCACCGCGATGGCGGCCGGTCCCGCCGTTTCGGTGCGGAGAATGCGGGGGCCAAGCCCCACGCACAGGATGCCCGCCTGCCTGCAGCAGTCCGCCTCCTGCGGGGAAATGCCCCCTTCGGGGCCCACCAGCAGGCCGACCTCTGCGGCCGACGCCGGCACCTGCGACAGCGAGCTGCCCTGCTGCTGTTCATAGAGCAGCAGGCCATACTGCATGGAGGAAAGCGCCTGCACCGCCTGCTCCCACCGGCAGGCCGGCGCAACTTCCGGAATCCTGCCCCGGCCCGACTGCCCTGCGGCCTCCGCCGCAATCTGCTGCCAGCGCCGCCTCTTCTTTTCCAGCGCGGCGCCGTCGGGCCTTGAAATGCAGCGCGAGGAGAGCACCGGCACAATGCGCACCGCCCCAAGCTCCACAGACTTTTGAACAATGCCGTCCATCTTGTCTCCCTTGGGGAGGCACTGGAACAGCGTCACGGCACAGGAGGACTCGCTCGTGCAGGGCTCCCGCCCGCACACGCGCACGATCACGGCCGTCTTTTCCGCAGCCTCAACTTCGCAGTGCAGCATAAGGCCCGCGCCGTCGCTCAGCGTCAACCTCTCGCCCGGCTGCATGCGGAGGGAACCCGCGATGTGCCGCGCGTCTTCCCCCGTCAGGCACAAAACATCCTGCTGCGCCTGCTCAGGCGACACGAAAAACAAAGGCATCGACATGCACCACTTCCCATGCAATTTGCAAAAAGGCCACATCCTGTGCCAACATGTGTTTTAGTATACCAACATTTTGTGTCTTTTACAAGTCCAACCTGCGCACAACAGGCATCGTACCCCTCTTTTTTGCGCCGCACAGGGCACAAAAAACTCTTCCCCGCAGGGAGAGGCGGCCGCGCGCCTCAAAGGGGCTTTTCGCACCGCAGCACAATCCAGTCCTGCTGCTCGCCGCGTTCACGCAGGGCAAACCCGCAGTCTGTCAGAGCCCTTTGCACCTCGTCGGCCCGCTCCCCGATGATGCCCGAGGCAATCAGCGTTCCGCCGGGGCGCAAAAAGTCAAACAGCTCCCTGCGCATGCCGATAATCACGTCGGCGACAATGTTGGCCAGCACCACGTCGTAGCCCTTTCCCACACGCTGTGCCAGCGCGGCATTGCCGGTGACGTCGCCGCACAGCAGCGTGAATTTCTCGGGGTCGATGCCGTTTTTCAGCACGTTTTCCCGTGTCACGCCGACGGAGGCCTCGTCGATGTCCACCGCCGTGACCCGTTTGGCCCCCAGCAGCGCCGCCGCAATACCCAAAATACCGCTGCCGCAGCCCATGTCCAGCACGCTGGCCCCCTCCACGGGGACCTTCTCTAGCTGCTTGAGGCAGAGCTGCGTGGTGTGGTGCGTACCCGTGCCAAAGGAGGAGGCGGGGTCGATGTGCAGCACGATGCGGCCCTCGTCGTCGTCAATGGTCTCCCACGAGGGCTTGACGTAAAAGTGCCGCCCCACGCGAAACGGCTTGAAATACTGCTTCCAGTTGTTTGCCCAGTCCTCCTCCTGCACGCTGCCGCAGGTCATCTCAAGGGAGCCAAACTCCCCCGCCGCATCCCTGCCGTGCAGGCCGGCAAGGGCCTGCCGGATGCCGGCCAGCTGCTGCTCGCCCTGCGCATTTTGCGGCAGGTAGAAAGTGAGGTGCGGCGCGGCGTCGCGCAGCTCCATCAGGCTCTCGTCCACATAGTCCCAGTAAGTCTGCGTCTTGTTTAGAAACTCCTCGAAATCCCTGGGGTCGCTGACCACCATCCCGCTCACGCCAAGCTCTTCCAAAATCCCTGTCAGCACCTCGATGCCCTGCGACGTGGCGGCAATGTCAATTTCCCAAAAGCGCATGGCCCATTCCCTCCATCCGCGACGCAAGCGGGATTGGAAGCGGCAGACTTCCAACCCCGCTTTGCGTTTTGTTTTTGTTATTTTACCACGACAAAGCGGACAATCCCGGCCGTCACATCCGTGTAGATGTCAAACCTGTTGAAGTCCTCCTTGGCCTGCTGCAGCGTGATAAACTTCTTGGTGGACTCGTTGTAGACCTGCACCTCGTCCGAGATGGGCAGGCTCCTGCCGTCCACATGCACATTGCTGGCTGCGTCAAAGGCGTCCAGCGTCACCTGGCCTTGCTTTTCCAGCTTGTTAAATGCCCTGGCATAGCCGCCGCCCACGGCGAGGCCGCCATACGGCCCCTGCACCGGCAGGGAAACCCCGCCCTGTGCCGTCACGGTGGAGACCGTTACCACGCCGCTGCCGGCCGTGGTATCGGTCGTCACGGAATAGGAGCGGTTTTCCCCGTCATCGTCCTCCGTCGCGGAGACGAGCCCGTAAATAAAGGCGTTGCCCGTGGCATTGCGCATGACGATGGCGCGCACCACGCCGGAGGCGTCGGTCTTATAGTAGAGAATCTTTTTGGCCTCGACGATTCCGGTAGTCCCGTAGGCGTCTTCCAGAGAGATTTCCTCAAAGGAGGCGAGCGGGTCGGCACACTCATACAGCGCCACATCGGCGGCAACCGCTTTCCCGCCCAGCGTCATCTTGGCAACCGAGAAGTCGGAGGTTCCGAGGCTGGAATAGGAGGGCTCGCTCAGCGAGAGCTTGCCGTCGTAAGACACCGAGACCTCCACATAGCGGTCGGCAAGGCTGCTGAAGTCGCGCGTGGTGTCGCCCGAGATTTCGTAGCCCGACCACAGGCTCACCGTGGCAGTGCTGCCCGAAACCTCCTTCACAACGCCGCCCATCAGCGCCGAGGCACTGGAGGAGTTCACAACGCCGGCCACCGTTCCGTCGGGGGCAATCAGCGCCGTGACCACCTTGCCGTCAAAGCCGCTCAAATCGAGCTCCTTGTTGTCGGACAGCGAGAAGGTGATGCCGAACATCTCAAAGCTCTGGGCCCTGGTCTTGGTGGGGTATGCCGCGTTGATGACGCCCGACAGGCGCATGTCGCTCACCAGGAAACGTCCCAGCGACTGGGAGTAGGTGACGACGTCGTTGGCCTTGAGGGCCGAGGCGTCGACCTGAACGCCGTTTTTGTAGATGGGCGTCTGCTCCACGATGGCCGCCCCGTAGTACTCCAGCAGGGGGTTTTTCGAGGCAGTGTAGCCCTTTTCAAGCACATAGTTCTCGCTCCCCGTCACGCCGCTTGCCGTTGTCGACAGGTAGCTCAGCGCGCCGTTCTTGTCGTAAAAGAGCTGCAGGGTGGTTCCGGCCTTGAGGTCCACATAGGCAGACTGGTAGGTCTGCACCGTGCCGCGCAGCACCACCTCGGTGCCTGCAGGCACCAAAATGCGCCCGCCCTCGGTGGTGTTGATGCCGTCGGCATCGCGCGACTTGACCACCACCGAAACCGGCTCATACCGTCCTGCGACAAAGCCGCACACACGGCCGTCCTTTCCGGTCAGCAGCACGCCGCGCATCCCGACCAGCGAAGAGGGCATGTCGTTGACGGTGCTCATCTGGGTCACGGTGCCGCCCACCGAGACGCTGATGATGCCCTGCGCCAGCGACAAGTCGGTCTTTTCGGTGGCCAGCAGCACCGCGTTCTCGGTGCCAGTCAGGCCCATGTTGAGCGAAAACACCGAACCCTCCTTGGTTTCGGTGATGAGCAGGTTGGCCAGAAGCTGCGCCGCCCTGCCGCGCGTCATGGGTGCGTACGGGGAGATGGACAGCCCGTCGGTCAGGCCAATTTCCTCAGCCTTGACCAGGTAGTCATTTGGCCAAAAGGAGCCGATGTCGGTCTCCTCATAGCCCAGCATCCTCAAGCAGATGGTCACGGCCTCAGCCTCGGTGATGGCGTTGTCGGGCCGGAAGGTGCCGTCGGGGTAGCCGCTCAGCAGCTTGCTCTCGCGCACCGCCACATTGACATAGCCCACCGCCCAGTGCCCGGTCTTGACGTCGGGAAAGAGCGTGTAGTTGTGGTAGAGCGCCACCTTGTCCTCATTGCCCATGCTCAGCACGCCCATCTTGGCAAACTGGGCCCTGGTCAGCGTGCTGGTGGGGCGAAAACTGCCGTCTTCAAACCCCGTGACAATGTCGAGCGCGGCCAGCGTTTCGGCTGCCACCCGCACCTCGTCGTCCCTGATGTCGGAAAATGCAGCCGCCGACATGGGCAGCATCGTCGCCAGCATCAGGGCAACACACAGAAAAATCGTCTGTCTTTTCATGTTGTTTCCTCCTATTCCGCGCGCAGCGCCTCAATGGGATGGAGCTTGGATGCGCGGTTTGCGGGATAAAATCCGAAGAACATGCCGATGAAAATGGAGAAGGCGGCCGCGCCAAGCACCAGAGGCATGGATGGCAGCAGCACCATATCTGTGCCCTGGAACAGCAATCGCCCAAAGATGAGCGAGAGCAGTGAGCCGATGGCAATGCCAATGAGCCCACCCAGCAGGCTGATGGTGCCCGCCTCGATGAGAAACTGCGAAATGATGTCGATGCGCCGTGCACCGATGGACTTTCGGATGCCGATTTCCCTTGTTCTCTCCGTGACCGACACCAGCATGATGTTCATGATGCCGATGCCGCCCACAATCAGCGAGATGCCGGCAATGCCGCCGCCCACCAGCGACATCATGGCAAGCTGCTCATCGTAAAAGTCCATATACTGGTTTTCACTGTAGACCCAAAAGCCCCAGTCGTTGCCCGTGAGCTCCTTCATATACTCCTGCATCTCGGTGACAACCTGGTTGGTGGCATCCCCGTCCACCGCCTTGATGATAAAGGAGGAAACGGCAGGCGAGTTCATCAGAAAGCGGTTGTTGGTGTAGGGCACCACGATGACATTGTTCATGTAATCTCCGGCGCCCGTCTTCTCTTCGAAGAGGCCCACAACGGTAAAGCGCTCGCCCTTGATGCGGATGGTCTTGCCGATGGGGTTTTCAAAGTCAAACAGGTCGGTGCGCACCTTGCTGCCAATCACCGCCACACGGTCGGAGTTGAGCACGTTGGAGTGGGTGAACATGCTGCCGCGCTCAATCGTGTAGTTGCTGCACACGTCGTAATCCTCGCTGCCCAGCAGGATGCGGCAGTTGTTGATGCTCTTGTCCTTTTGCTTGACCGTTTCATAGGTCGAAAGGTTTGGCGTATAGGCCTGCACGAGGTCGGAGAGCTCCAGCGTCTTGCTGTAAATCTCCTTGGACACGTCGCGCTGGTCCTGATAATATTCCACCTGCACCACATTGGTGCCCATGGTCTCAAAGCTCATCATAAACTGCTTTTTCACACCCGACACCAGCGTGACCAGGGTGATGACGGCCGCCAGGCCGATGATGATGCCCAGCATGGTCAAAAAGGAGCGGCCCTTGTTGTTCTTGATGGACTTGATGGCCATGGCAAAGGATTGACCCAGCCTCATTGCCCCGCCTCCTTTTGCGCCTTCTGCTCCTGCAGATGGTCGCGGATGATCCTTCCGTCGCGCAGCTCGATAATGCGGTGGGCATACTCGGCCGTGTCGATGTCGTGGGTGATCAGGATGATGGTCGTGCCCTTTTTGTTGAGCTGTGAAAGCATCTCCATAATTTCAATGGAGGAGTGTGTGTCAAGATTTCCCGTGGGCTCGTCGGCCATGACAATGGGGGGCGCCGTCGAGATGGCGCGGGCGATGGCAACCCTCTGCTGCTGGCCGCCCGACATCTCGGAGGGGCGGTGGTACATTCTCTTTTCCAGCCCCACCGATATCAGAGCGTCCCTCGCCAGCTGGTGGCGTTTGGCACGTCCGATATTTCGGTAGATGAGCGGGAGCTCCACGTTTTCAATGGCCGTCAAATCCTTGATGAGGTTGTAGCCCTGAAAAATGAATCCGATAGCCCGGCTTCTGACCCGGGCGAGCTGGTTGTCGGAAAGCTCGTTGACGTTGGTGCCACCCAGAAGATACTCCCCTGCCGTCGGCACGTCAAGGCATCCCATAATGTTCATCATGGTCGACTTTCCGCAGCCCGAGGTGCCCAGCACCGCCAGAAACTCCCCCTTTTCCACCGAGAGCGAAACGCCGTTGAGCGCGCGCACCTCGCTTTCCTCTCCGGGGTGATAAACCTTGTAAATCCGCTTCATTTCAATGAGCGCCATGACAGCCTCCCTTAGTACATCATGCCATACGGATTTTCCTGCACGGCGGTGGTGGCCACCTCATCGCCCTCCTGGAGGCCCTCGGTGATTTCAATTTGAGAAGCGTCCGAAGCGCCGGTCGTCACCCAAACGGCGGTGAAGCCCTCGGGAATCTGCGCTGCGGTGTTGGCGTCGAGCATGCCCTCGGGCAGCGCCTCGTCCTCTCCCGCCACCGCGTCGCCGGTCATCTCACCGTCAGATTCCCCGTCGGCCACAGGCTCAAGCTGGGCAACATTGTGCCACTCCTGAACCTGCCGCACGAAGCATACCGTGCCGCCTTCCACATACTTCACGGCGTTGGAGGGCACCGTCAGGCAGTTTTCCACACGGTTGGTCGTAATCTCGTAGTCCAGCCACATGCCGCTCATGAGGCCCTGCGCATTGAGAATCTCAATCTTGGCCGGGAAGGTCGACATACCGGTGCCCACCGTCGCCTGCAGCGAGACGCTTGAAAGGACACCGTCATACATGGCGCCGCCGTCGTAGCTTGCGCTGACCGAGACCGGCATGCCGGGCACCAGCGAAGAGACATACATCTCGTCAATTTCAACGTCCATCATCATGCGCGAGAGGTCTGCCACCGAAACCACGGCGTTGCCGCCGCCCGTCAGCTCGTCGCCCTCCGCAATGTTGACGGCCACCACCTGCCCGGCAATCTCGGCCGTGGGAGCATAGTACTTGTACTGCTCGGCAATGGTGTCGTAGTTCTTCTTGGCGGCGTCAAGCGCCTTGAGCTCGCTGGCAAGGCGGCTCTCTAAATCTTCGTTTTTGATGGTGAAGAGCTGCTCGCCGGCTTCAAAGGAATAGTAGTCGCGCATGGCAACCGAGGTGATTTCTCCCGACGTTCCGGCCTTGATGTTCTCCTCCTGGTTGAAGCTCAGCGTGGCCGCTTCAGCCGGCGTCACATCCCCCGCCGGGGTGTGAATCACGGCGGTGGCAACCATTCCCTTGGTCAGCGAGCCGGGGTTGTCGATGGAGATTTCCACCTCAAAGAGCACCGCGCCCTCGTCGGTGATTTTGGAAATGCGCTCGATACGGCTGACCGTTCCCGTGACCAGCGCCATGCTCTTGGGGATGGACACGTCGGCCGTCTGCCCCACGGCGATGTCGTCTATGTAGGCCACGCTGTAGTAAGAGACCAGCTTCATGCTGGAATCATCGGCCAAGACGCCCAAAACCTCTCCCTTGGAGACAATCTGGCCCTTCTCGCAGTTGACCGAAAGCGTTTTGCCGGAAAATTCGGCGCGCATGTCCTGCGAGGCGATTTCCTCCTGCACCAGCTCCACATTCTTGTAGGCCTGGTCCAGGCTGGCCTGATACTCGTTGAGGTCGGTCAAAATCTCCTCGTCGTTGACCGTGAACAGGGGGTCTCCCACCTCCACCTGGTCGCCGACGCTGACAAAGACCTCCAAAACCTCGCCCTTGGCAAGGCCGGGCACGTCCTGCTTCTCCTGAGCGGTGACGGAGCCCGAGCCCTGGACTTTGGTCTCAATGGTGCTGATGCTGGCAAAGGCCGTCATCATCTCGGGCGGGGGTTCTTTTTTGAAAAAGAGGCTGTAAATCACGAAGCCGATGGAGAGAACCACGGCTGCAAGCAGACCCCATAAGATAATTCGCTTGATGTTTTTCCCCAGCTTGCCCTTCTTTTCCGGGGCAAAGGTCAGGGTTTCCTCCAGTGGGGGCTGCGTAACGGTCTCCTGCGCCTCTGCGGAAACCTGCTCCTGCAAGGGCTCTTGCGTGGGTGTCTGTTGCATGGTGCTTCCTCCTTAAAGACGTTTCTGGTGGATGTGTGCATATCCTGTTGACGTTTTGTGTTCTTTGTGTTCCCACACGTTACAAGTTTACTTAGACGAAGTCTTCGTCCGAATGTTCCGGCTCCCCGCCAAAAAGCCGGCACTTAATTTTTGCGCCGCCGCTCCGGCGCGCAAATATCCCCGGACGGATACCTGCGTCTGCCGCACACACCAAAAGGCCCCCTGCTTTCGCAGGGGCCCCGGGGCGCAGGCTGCCCCCGAACGAGGCCGCCTGCGAAGGCCCTGCCCGCCGCAGGGCGGGCAAGGCCTGTTTGTCACAACAGCTTGTCTAGCTGTTCCACGCGCTGTGCAAACAGCGCGAGCGCCTGCTGCACGGGGGCTGGTGTGGCGAGGTCAACGCCGGCAACCCGCAGCGCCTCCAGAGGCGGCACACGGCTGCCAAGCGACAGGAAGCGCAGGTAGTCTGCCGCACCGTCCTGCTCCAGGATGCGCTGGGAGAGCGCCTGCGCCGCGGCAAAGCCGGTGGCGTACTGATAGACATAAAAATCATAGTAAAAATGCGGAATGCGCGACCACTCCTTGCGGATTTGGGCGTCGAGCACCACACCACTGCCGAAATAATCCGCGCAAAGCGAGCCGTAAAGCTCGTCGAGCAGCTCGGAGGTCAACGGCGCGCCGCCCTCCACAACCTCATGGGTCTTGAGCTCAAACTCGGCAAACATGGTCTGCCGGAAGAGAGTGGCACGGAACTGTTCGAGCGCATGGTTGCACAGATACGCCCTCTTTTTCCTGTCCTGCCCCGCTTCCTTTTCCAGATATCGCAGCAGCAGCGCCTCGTTGACCGTGGAGGCCACCTCGGCCACAAAGATGCTGTATCCCCGGTAGATAGGCGGCTGCTCCCTGTTCGAAAAGTAGGAGTGCATGGCATGCCCCAGCTCGTGGGCCAGGGTGAAGACCGACTCCAAGTTGTCCTGATGGTTGAGCAGGACAAAGGGGTGGCAGGTGGGCGTGCCGTTGGAGTAGGCCCCGCTGCGCTTGCCCTGATTTTCATAGACGTCAATCCAGCCCTCGTCCCGTGCACGGTGCAAAAGGCTGACATATTCTTCACCCAGAGGGGCAAGCGCCTTGAACACCAGCTCAAAGGCCTGCTCATAGGTGATGCCCTGATAGGGGTTTTCCGTCACCGGCACATACAGGTCGTACATATGGAGCTGCTCGAGCCCCAGCGCACGGCGCCGCAGCGCCATATAGTCATAGAAGGCGGGAAACGCCCCGTGCACCGCCTCGATGAGGCTGTGGTAGACGCTCTCGGGGATATCCCCAGAAAACAGGCACATCTCCAGGCAGGACTTGTAGCCCCGGGCCTGCTTGTAAAATTTATTCTTGCGCTCGTGGGCGCAAAGCAGGGAGGCCAGCGTGTTGCTGTGCTGCTCGTAGGCCCGGTAGAGTGTCTCAAAGGCCTCTTTCCTGACGCGGCGGTCAGCGGATTCCAGAAAATGGATATATCTGCCGTGCGTCAGCGTCACGGGCTCGCCGTCTTCCCCCGTGATTTCGCCAAAGCGCATGTCGGCGTCGTTGAGCATGGAAAAGGTCTCCTCGGCAGCCCCCGCCATCTCCCCCGTCAGCGAAAGCAGGCGCTCCTCCCGCTCGGGGAGGATGTGGGCCTTCTGACGCAGAATATCGTCGAGATATTTCCGGTAGAGGGCGAGCTCCGGGCAGGCCTTCTCCATATCGCCGACCCTGTCGCCCAGCGCCAAAATCTCGGGCGTAAAATAGGCCGTTGCCGCCGAAAGCTCCACCCCGACCGAGGACACCCTGCCGACATATCCCTGATACAGGGGGTTGGCCGTGTCCTGGTCGCTCTTGAGCGCGGCATAGCTGCCCACATTCCCGGCCAGCTCCTCGGTTTGCTCCATCATCTGCAGGCAGCGCAGCAGCGTCTTCGCGTCGCCCAGCTTTCCCTGAAAGGCGGAAAGCTGCCCGGCGCACTCTTTCAGGCGCTCCAGCGCCTTCAAAAACTGCTCGTCGCTTTCAAAAATATCCTGCGTATGCCACAAAAATGCGGCATCGGCTTGCTCCCTGGTGGGAAGGCTCTTTTTTCCAGCCATGATGCTCTCCTTAAACTCCGTTAAAACGTCATTTCATTGCTCTCTTTGTGCACCGCGCCGCGCGCCACCGGCTTGCAGCCGAAAAAGCTCTCGCACAGCGCAGACAGCTCGTCGAGCGCCGCTTCCACGCGCGGGGCAAGGAAGGTGAACCCGTCGATGGGGAAAAAGACATCGGTGGTGTCGCGCTCAATCTTGCTGATGTCGCTCTGTCTCCAAATCCAGCGCCGCGTGCCGACGATGTTGCCGTTGGCATAGATGAGCTCGCCCACGTCGGGCTGCTCGTCCTTTTCGGCGCCGAAGGGGCGGAAAACGTCACCCTCCCTGGCAAAGCGCACCTCTTCGTCGAGTGCCTGCAGGGGATGCGCCCCGATGGGCAGCAGATATTTGAGCGAAATGGCGTTGCCCAGGTCGACAATGGGGTTGATGTGCGGCATGCCCTTGCCCTTTTCAATGCGCGAAGCCAGCGCCTCGATAGAGGGCATAAACTTGTTGGGATTCATCCCGAGAGCGTTGAAAGCTCCCCGGAAGGGCAGAATAAAGGGATGTTCCTTGATTTTCTGCCCGGCCAGGTCCCGGTGCAGGTTCTGCACGCATTCGTCGAGAAACTCCGTCACCTGCGGATAATCCTTCGTGTTGTCAATCCCCTTGACCACAAGGGCTCCGATATACAGCTCGGGCAGCTTGTCAAAAACTTCAGGTACAATGCGAAAGCTCATAGCGCAACATCCTTTCTTCCCTAGGTATTTATTTTCTCCCCTTTGGGCTTTTTCAAACATTCCATTGCTCCGGCCATTGCTCCGGCCGATGTCCTGCTGCCGTCACACGGCGCGGATTTCGTCCTCCGCCCGCTTGAGCACGTTGAAAAAGGCGGCCGAGTCGCGGGGAAAGCGGGCGCGGATGGCCTCATAGTCCATGGGCTGCGTCACGGTGCCCTTCTTGGCCATCTGAGCGGCCAGCAGCTTGAGCTGAAGCTCGCACATCTGCTGTGCGGCGTTGCCGGTCTCAAGAAAGGCCATCTCGGGCAGCGAAAACAGCCCCTGCAGATGGCCGGGGTTTGCCATGGTCAGGTGGCGGAAGACCTTGTAAATGGAAATGCCCAGATACTGCTGCGCACAGGCGGCAAACTCCTTTGTCTGCTCCATTTCCATCAGCCCAAACAGCACATTGACGGCGCTGACAGTGAGGTTCTTGCCGAGGGCCGAAAAGACATTTCTCCCGCGCAGGGAGTTGTCCGGCGCCTGCTGCACGTCGGGCAGCTCTTCTCCCGGCCGGCGCTCACTCGAGCGCCCCAGCAGATAGTCCACCGACACATTGTAAAAGGAAGCCGCTTTGCACAAAAAGTCCAACCCCGGCTCACGCGCCCCCTTTTCGTAGTGGCTGAGCAGCGCCTGTGAAATGCCCAGCTCGCCCGCCACCACCTTTTGACTGAGCCCGCGCTCTTTGCGCAGCAGCGCGAGCACTCGGGGAAATTCGTTGTTCATGCCATGCCTCCACACTCGTTTTTCTAAAAGGATAGTATATCGGAAAAATTGCCTTTTGTAAAGAAGCGACGCCCCCGGCCCCGCCCTGCAAACAACTTTTGCACGCCCCCCGTTCAGGCCGGCGTACACCCGCCGCAGTTTCCCTTGAAAAACTGCCTCAAATTCCGTATCATAATCTGTAAAAAGGGCGTGCCCCGAAAGGGGCTGCCCTCTGTCAGGAGGAAAGCCGCCATGAAGCGATATCCCAAAACCGAACAATATGACCCCGCATGGATTTGCGAAAACTGGATGGGGCCAAACCCCCTGTGGCTTTTGGAGGAGCTGTGCCAGCATCTCGACTTAAAACCCGGCATGAAGGTGCTGGATTTGGGCTGCGGACAGGGCCTCACCTCGGTTTTCCTGGCCCGGGAGTTCGGCGTCACCGTGTTCGCCACCGACCTGTGGATTGAAGCCTCTGACAACCTGCGCCGCTTCGAGCAGGCCGGTGTTGCAGACCGGGTCTTCCCCATCCACGCCGAGGCCCACGCCCTTCCCTACGCCCAGGACTTTTTCGACGCCGCCATCGCCATAGACAGTTATCAATACTTTGGCGCCGACGAGCTCTATTTCCCCTGCACCTTCTCCCGGCTTGTCAAGCCCGGCGGGCAGCTCGGCATCGTGGTGCCGGGACTGACGCGGGAGTTTGAGGGAGGGTATCCCGACACGCTTTGCAAATTCTGGAGCGGGGAGATGTTCAGCTTCCACAGCAAGGACTGGTGGCGGCATCTGTGGGAAAAGACGGGCGCCGCACAAATCACCGCCTGCTACAACATGGAAGACCCCAAGCAGCTCTGGCGCCCGTGGGCCGAATGGGCCAAGGAGCACCGTGGGTTTATCGACGTGGAGTTTCTCGAAGCCGACACGCATGGAGACCTTGCCCTCATTGTGATGAGTGCCGTCCGGCGGTAGGCGCGTTTTTGGGGGGCGCGTTTTTGCCCAAAGCGTCTTTTTCCCTTTGCGCGGCGCGCAGGGGGAGAAACGGGGTGCACCGGGAAAAGCCTGCATTTTTCCCCGCGGCATTCCCCGTTTCATCTCTGCAGCACACCAAAGCACGCTCTTTGCCCGCATTTTTCTCCCCCTCTCTTGCAAGCGCCGCCTTTGTTTGGTACAATAGAGAGGGTGTGGTCTTCCTTCCATCGGCTGAGCTCGAACGAAGGCATTTGCTGCCGCACCGTCCAAAAAAAGAAATTTCATCTCATGAAAGGAGACCCCGCCATGTCTGATAAGAAAATCCTGATTGAAACCTCCGCGCGTCACCTCCATGTGTCCAGAGCCGATTTGGACGTCCTCTACGGCCCCGGCTACCAGCTCACCAACAAGAAGGACCTCTCGCAGCCCGGCCAGTTCGCCTGTGAGGAGAAGGTCACGGTTGTCGGCCCCAAGGGCGAGCTCAAGATGTCGATTCTCGGGCCGGAGCGTTCCGCCACCCAGGTTGAGGTCTCTTTGACCGATGCCCGCACCCTGGGCCTCAAGCCTCCCGTGCGTGAGTCCGGTGATATCGCCGGCACCCCCGGCGCCAAGCTGATTGGGCCTGCCGGAGAGCTTGAAATCAAAGAGGGCGTGATGGTTGCAAAGCGTCACATCCACTTCCACACCTCGGAAGCCAAGGAGTTTGGCGTCGTGGACAAGCAGATTGTCGGCGTGAAGTATGAGGGCCCGCGCGGCGTCATCTTCGAGGAAGTCGTCTGCCGTGTTTCCGACAACTATGCTCTTGCCATGCATATCGACACCGACGAGGCCAATGCCGCCGGTATCTCCGGCAACGTGGAGGGCACACTGATCAAGTAAGCCCTTGCCGGCCTCAAAAGCCCTGCAAAATCAAACCGGAGCTTGTGCAAACGTTTTTGCACAAGCTCCGGTTTTTTCTTTTTTCGCCCTTTCACGCAGGGCAGGGCTGGTTTGTGCCCGCCTTTCCGGCGCCTTCCAAAGAGCAGGGGCCTTTCCCGCTCCAAAGAGGGATAAAAAAGGGCGGGCTTTCCCCGCAAAGCAAAACGGCGCCCCGAACGCCGTCCTGCGTCCGGGGCGCCGCAAGCCCCGCCTTACGGCAGGGCGGCAATCCAGTCTGCAATGATTTGCGCCGTCTGCTCCTGCTGCTGTGCGGCAGGGATGGTGGCCTCGGTGTCACCGTCCTGCAGGCCGTAATCCCCAAAGCCCGAGTGGTTGCCGCCGGCAATGGTTTGTTCCACGGTGTCCTCAGGCAGGTTCTCTTTGTATTTCTCCATCCGGTTCTCGTCCACCACCGTGTCGAGCTCGGCCGTAATCGAGAGCACCGGCAGGCCGCTTTGCGTCAAATCCTTGGAGGAGTAGGCGCCCAGCAGCACCAATCCGCTCAGACTTTCGGCGTTTTTGGCGGCATAGGAAGCGGCCATCCTGCCGCCCATGTCGTGCCCGCCGATGACCCAGTTTGCAATGTCGGGATAATCGGCCGGATAAACTCCCGCCGCAGACTTCTCAAGAATGGCCAGCTCAAAGGGCATTTCCACCAGCACACAGAAGACCCCGCGCTGCGCCAGCTGCTGCATGAGCGGCGCATAGGACTCATGCTCCACCTTGCCGCCGGGGTAAAAAATAAAGCCCGTGTCCCCGGCGCCCGCGACCGGACGGAAGGCAAGCGCCGCGTCGCCGCGCTCCACCGTCACCTGCGCGGTGGACTCGGTTGCCGCCAGCGCGCTGGTCTGCGCCTCATAGACGTCTTTGATATTCATGTAAAAGAGCACGCACGCCACCGCCACAATCACCGCCACAAACCGCGTCGTTGCGCTCCATGCGCGCCTGCTCCCGAGCGCCGGAAGGCTTGCCGATGCCGACGGCGAAGAAGACGACGCCGTCCTGACAGGGGCTTTTTTTACAGGGGGTCTTTTTCCCGATTTTCGTTGTTTTGTCATGGTAGCACCTTCTCCATGTGATAGTTGGTCATGGCCACGCCGTGCCGCACCACCGTCTGCTCCTGTACCACGCGGTATCCCCGATGTTCAAAAAAGGGCCGCGCCGTGATCGAAACGTCGCTGACCATGCGGGAAGCGCCCTGCTGCGCCGCACGGCGCTCCATGGCATCTGCCAGGGCCGTGGCAACGCCGCGCCCCTGCATCTGTGAGCTGACGTAAAGACAGTCGAAATACCCGTCTTCTCCCAGGTTGGCAAAGCCCGCCAGAGCACCGCCGCACTCGGCCACCAGTGCATAACTGCTGGCCAGGCGCCCGCACAGGGCGGCGCAGTCAAACTCCCGTGGGGCCCAGGCATCACACTGCTGCTCGGTGTAGTCCTTCGCGCACACGGTGTGCACCGTGTCAAAAAACAGCGCACACAGCGCCGCAGCGTCGCTCTCCCGGTAGGCTCTGAGCAGCATGCCGGCCTCTCCCCTTTCATGTCATACGCTTTTGTGAGTATACCACAAGCCCCCTGCCCCTGACAAGGCTTTGCCGCGCACTGCCGACAAAATT
>DVNV01000052.1 GCA_018714125.1 Candidatus Galloscillospira excrementipullorum | reverse complement strand
ACGCGATGCGGCAGGCTGCGCACCCACCGGCCCGTCAAGCGGCCCCTTAAGCAGGAGCCGGGAAGGGCGGGCAAAGGCGCATGCACCATGCAAAAGCGGCGCATATGCAGGCGTATGCGCCGCCCGTCCGGCCAAATGCCGGGATTTTTCCTCTGCATATGCGCCAAAGCCCCCCGGAAAGGGGACGAAGTTGCAAAGGTTGACATAAATTTCGCGGGACCTTCCTGTGGAAAACCCTGTGGATAATGTGGAAAACCCCGGCTTTTCAACTTTTGTCCGAGTGGAAATGCCGGGGAAAGAGGCTGTATATCGCCGTGAATAACGAATTATGTGAACCACCGAGCGTTGTGAAGGCCTTTGCTGGGGGACGCCCGGCCGCAGCGTGGGGGGAGGCCGCCTGATTGTGAAAAATCACAAAAAATGGACTGAAAATTTTTCAATTTTGCTCAAAAAAAGTCTTGCAAATCAGGAGGGTTTTTAGTACAATGATATAGCTTAGGCAAAAGGGGGCGAATTGCGCCATTTTTTGCCAGGAGCACGACCAGGAGTCAAATGCGATGAAGCGGGAGGTTGCCGCGCGCTGCGCGGGGAATTTCCGCAGAGTATGTCCGGTCATCGGGCGCGACATAAGCGAGCAGCGAAAGGCGGAAGGCAGCTTCCGCCCCGTGATGCGACCGCTTTCCCACGGGCGGCAATGTGCCTTGCGGCACACGATGAGCAGGGGAGAGCAGGGGTTTGGTTGTCCGAAATATCCAGCCGCGGAATTTCGGATTTTTTGTGCCATCATGTGAGACACTCGGCTGGGTGTTAAGAAATCGCGAAAGTCGCCGACTCTACAAGCAGGCGGAATTTTTCAAAAAAACAGGCGCCTGCCGCCCCGCAAAACGGGGACAAAACACAAAATTTGTTGAGGAGGCTAAAAACACAATGGCAGCAACCGAGAAAATCAGGATTCGTCTGAAGAGCTACGACCACACGCTGATTGACCAGGCGGCGGAGAAGATTGTCGATACCGCCAAGCGCAACGGCGCCGAGGTGTCGGGCCCCATCCCGCTCCCCACCGACAAGGAGATTGTCACCATTCTGCGTGCGGTGCACAAGTACAAGGACAGCAGAGAGCAGTTTGAAATGCGCACGCACAAGCGCCTGATTGACATTTTGAGGCCCTCTGCCAAGTGCGTGGATGCGCTGATGAATCTGCAGCTTCCCGCCGGCGTGGAAATCGACCTTAAGGCCTAAACGGCCGGGGCATCCCGTCCGCAGGCCGCCTTTGCGGCAAAAAGAACAAGCGCGTTCCCCGCGCCCTGTGGAAGAGGGCGCAGGTCATGTTGAGGCAAACCGCCCCAACCAATAACCAAACAGGAGGTACACACCATGAAAAAAGGCATCATCGGCAAGAAGGTCGGCATGACGCAGATTTTCGACGAGGCCGGTAAGGTCATTCCCGTAACCGTCATCCAGGCAGGGCCCTGCGTTGTGGTTCAGAAGAAGACGGTGGAAAACGACGGGTATGACGCCGTTCAGCTCGGCTATGAGGACGCTCCCGCCCGCAAGCTCAACAAGCCCCAGAAGGGCCACCTGGGCAAGGCCGGCGACATCCTCAAGAAATATCTCAAGGAGTTCCAGCTTGACGACGCGGCCGACAAGAACCTCGGCGACGTGATCACGGTTGAGAGCTTCGAGCCCGGAGACAAGATTGACGTGACCGGCGTGTCCAAAGGTAAAGGCTATGCCGGCACCATCAAGCGGTTCAACGGCAGCCGCGGCAGAGAGACCCACGGCGGCGGCCCCGTGCACCGTCATGCCGGTTCCATGGGCGCCGGCACCGACCCCTCCCGCATCATGCCCGGAAAGAAGATGCCCGGTCAGCTCGGAAACGAGCAGGTCACGATCCAGAATCTCGACGTGGTCAAGATTGACGCCGAGAACCACCTGCTCATCGTCAAGGGCGCCGTGCCCGGGCCCAAGGGCGGACTGCTGATTGTCAAGTCGGCAGTCAAGGCCTAACCCTGAAAGAAGGAGGAAAAGAAAATGCCTAAGGTATCCGTTGTAGACATGAGCGGCAAGGTCACGGGCGAACTCGAGCTCAGCGAGCGCGTGTTTGGCGCCGAGGTCAACAAAGCCGTTCTTCATCAGGCGGTTGTCGCCTATCTTGCAAACCAGCGTCAGGGAAATCAGAGCGCGCTCACGCGCGCCGAGGTGCGCGGCGGCGGCGCCAAGCCGTGGCGCCAGAAGGGCACCGGCAGAGCCCGCCAGGGTTCCATCCGCGCTCCCCAGTGGACGCACGGCGGTGTGGCCTTTGCCCCCAAGCCCCGCAGCTACCGCATGGCCCTCAACAAGAAGCAGAGAAGCCTTGCCATGCGCAGCGCCCTCTCCTCGAAGGTGGCCGACGGCTCCATCAAGGTGGTGGACGGCGCCGTGTTTGAGGAAATCAAGACCAAAAACGCCGTGGCCTTCCTGTCTGCCATCGGCGCCGGCGGGAAAACCCTGGTGGTCACCCCCGAGGTGGACGCCAACCTGGTGCTTTCCGCGCGCAACATCCCCGGCGTGAAGACCGCGCCCGTGGGCACGCTCAACGTGTATGACATCCTCAACTGCGACAGCTTTGTCGTGATGAAGGATGCCGTCGCAAAACTCGAGGAGGTGTATGCGTAATGAAAACCGCGCACGACATTATCCGCCGACCCATCATCACCGAGAAATCGCTTGCCGGCGTGCAGAACAAGGTCTACACCTTCGAGGTCGCCCTTGACGCCAACAAGCACGAGATTAAAAAGGCGGTGGAGGAAATCTTCAAAGTGAAGGTTGACGCCGTCAACACCATGAACGTTCGGGGCAAGGAGAAGCGCATGGGCGTCCACACCGGCTTCACCCCCCGCCGCAAGAAGGCCATCGTCAAGCTCACGGCCGACAGCAAGCCCATCGAATTTTTCGAGGGTATGATGTAACGGAAAGGAGAAGTAACAGAAAATGGCAATGAAAAAATTTAACCCCACCTCTCCCGCCCGCAGACAAATGACGGTTTCGACCTTTGAAGGCCTGTCCAAAGTGGCGCCCGAGAGAAGCCTGCTTGCCAAGAAGAGGAAGAACGCAGGCCGCAACAGCTACGGCCGCATCACCGTGCGCCACCAGGGCGGCGGCAACCGGCAGAAGTACCGCATCATCGACTTTAAGAGAGACCGCATCGACGCGCCCGCCACGGTGCTGACGCTGGAATACGACCCCAACCGCACGGCCAACATCGCCAAGGTGGAGTATGAGGACGGCGAGAGACGCTACATCATTGCTCCTTACGGCCTCAAGGTGGGTGACACGGTGGTCAGCTCGGCCACGGCCGACATCAAGCCCGGCAACTGCCTGCCGCTTGAGAACATCCCGGTGGGCACCGTGATCCACTGTGTGGAGCTCTACCCCGGCAAGGGCGCGCAGCTCGTGCGCAGCGCCGGCAACTCGGCGCAGCTCATGGCCAAGGAGGGCAAATACGCCCAGGTCCGCCTGCCCTCGGGCGAGGTTCGCCTGGTGCGTCTGGAGTGTAAGGCGGTTGTCGGCCAGGTCGGCAACATCGACCACGAGAACATGTCGATCGGCAAGGCCGGACGCAAGCGCCACATGGGCATCCGTCCGACCGTCAGAGGCTCCGTGATGAACCCCGTCGACCATCCGCACGGCGGCGGCGAAGGCCGCTCCCCGATCGGACGTCCGGGTCCGGTCACGCCTTGGGGCAAGCCCACGCTGGGCTACAAGACCCGCTCCAAGAAGAACGCGAGCGACAAGTTCATCGTCAAGCGCAGAAACAGCAAGTAAGAGAAGGTCGAAAGGAGGCCGTAACCCCATGAGCAGAAGCGTTAAGAAGGGGCCGTTCGTACAGCCCGTGTTACTCAAGAGAATCAAGGAAATGAACGAAACCGGTGAGAAGCGTGTGCTGAAGACCTGGTCGAGAGCGTCCACCATCTTCCCCGATTTTGTCGGCCACACCATCGCCGTGCACGACGGCAGGAAGCATGTGCCGGTCTATGTGACCGAGGACATGGTCGGCCACAAGCTTGGCGAATTCGCCCCCACCAGAACCTTTAAGGGACATGCCGGCTCCAAGACGTCCAATTCCGGAAAGTAAGACTTGGAGCTGAAAGGAGGAAAACACTGTGGAAGCCAGAGCGAATGTACAATTCGTCCGCATTGCGCCCCGTAAGGTGGGAGTGGTGCTGGATTTAATCCGCGGCAAGGATTTGGAGACGGCGATGGCCATTGTCAGGAACACGCCCAAGGCGGCCAGCGAGCCCATCGGCAAGCTGCTCAAGTCCGCCGCCGCCAACGCGGAAAACAACTTTTCCATGAATCGGGATGCCCTGTATGTCGCACAGGCGCTTGTATCTCCCGGACCCACTCTCAAGAGAGTGATGCCCAGAGCACAGGGTCGGGTGTTTCGGATCAACAAGAGAACTTCCCACATCACCGTTGTGCTCAAAGAGAAAGAATAGGAGGAGGCTTCACGAATGGGACAGAAAGTGCATCCCCACGGTCTGAGAGTGGGCGTCATTAAAGACTGGGACTCCCGGTGGTTTGCCGACGACAGCAAGTTCGGCGACCTGCTGGTGGAAGATGACAAGATTCGCAAATATCTGAAGAAAACGCTTTACAATGCCGGCGTGCCGCGCATCGAGATTGAGCGTGCCGGCGGCAAGGTTCACATTATCGTGCACTGTGCCAAGCCGGGCATGGTCATCGGCAAGGGCGGCACCGAGATTGAGAAGCTGCGCCAGAGCCTGGAGAAAATGATTGGCAAGCCCGTGGTGCTTGACACGGTTGAGGTCAAGAGCCCCGACCTCAATGCGCAGCTTGTGGCCGAGAACATCGCCGCGCAGCTCGAAAAGCGCATTTCGTTCCGCCGCGCCATGAAAATGGCCATCGGCCGTGCCATGAAGCTGGGCGCGCGCGGCATCAAAACGGCCGTGGGCGGCCGTCTGGGCGGCGCCGAGATTGCCCGCAGCGAGAGCTACCACGAGGGCACCATCCCGCTGCAGACCCTGCGTGCCGACATCGACTATGGTTTTGCCGAGGCGCACACGACCTACGGACGCATCGGCGTGAAGGTGTGGATTTACAAGGGCGAGGTTCTGCCCGCCGTCAAGCGCACCACTCAGGTGAAGAAGGAAGGAGGAGCGGGCCATGTTAATGCCTAAGAGAGTCAAGTATCGCCGCGTGCATCGCGGACGCATGACCGGCAAGGCCACGCGCGGAAACGTGGTCAGCCAGGGCGAGTTTGGCCTGATGGCCACCGAGCCCGGCTGGATTACCAGCAACCAGATTGAGGCCGCGCGTATTGCCCTGACCCGCTTTACGCGCCGCGCCGGCAAGGTGTTTATCAAGATTTTCCCTGACAAGCCCGTGACCGAGAAGCCGGCCGAGACCCGCATGGGTTCCGGAAAGGGCTCCCCGGAATACTGGGTCGCGGTGGTCAAGCCCGGCCGCGTTTTGTTTGAGATTAGCGGGATTCCCGAAGCCGACGCCCGCGAGGCCATGCGCCTTGCCATGCACAAGCTGCCCGTCAAGTGCAAGTTTGTCAAGCGGGAAGACCAGCAAGTGGAGGGTGACGCGTAATGACAATGAAAGAAATCCGCAAGCTCAGCCCCACTGAGCTTCAGAACTCCCTGAAGGATGCCAAGAGCGAGCTGATGAACCTGCGTTTTCAGCATGCCGTCAACCAGCTTGACAATCCTTTGAAGATTGCCGAGGTCAAAAAGACCATCGCCCGCATCATGACCGTTCTCAGAGAGAATGAGCTCAAGGCCAGGGCGTAAGGGGAGGAGGAGAAAACGTGAGCGAAAGAGCGTTTCGAAAGACCCGTGTGGGCAAGGTTGTGTCCGACAAGATGGATAAGACCATTGTGGTGGCCGTGGAAAACCGCGTGGCCCACCCGCTTTACAAGAAAATCGTCAAGCGCACCTACAAGCTCAAGGCGCACGACGAAAACAACGAGTGCCGCGTCGGCGACAAGGTGCTCGTGATGGAGACGAGACCTCTGTCGAAGGACAAGAGATGGCGCCTTGTCGAGATTATGGAGAAGGCGAAGTAGTTTGATCCGCCACGAGATTTGTGGCCGATAGGGAAGGTAAGGAGGAAACACCATGATTCAAATGCAGACCTTACTGAAGGTGGCCGACAACACCGGCGCCAGAGAGCTCATGTGCATTCGGGTTCTGGGCGGCACCGGCAGGAAATATGCCGGGATCGGTGATGTCGTGGTGGCTTCTGTGAAGAAGGCCGCACCCGGCGGCATGGTCAAGAAGGGCGAAGTGGTGCGCGCCGTGATTGTGCGCTCGGCCAAGGGAACCCAGAGGGCCGACGGCTCGTATATCCGCTTTGACGAGAACGCCGCCGTCATCATCCGCGAGGACAAAAACCCCAGAGGCACCCGTATCTTTGGGCCGGTTGCCCGTGAGCTTCGTGACAGGGACTACATGAAGATTCTGTCCCTGGCGCCCGAAGTGCTGTAAGGGAGGAAATGTCACATGAAGAAGAAGATTCACGTCAAAACCGGCGACACCGTGATGGTGATTTCCGGCAAGGACAAGGGCAAGACCGGCAAGGTGCTGGAGGTCTCCCCCAAAGAGGGCAAGATCATTGTGGAAGACATCAACATCGTGACCAAGCACGTCAAGCCGCGCCGTGAAGGCGAGGCGGGCGGCATCATGAAGGTGCCCGGCGCCATGTACGCCTCCAAGGTCATGCTCTACTGCTCCAAGTGCAAGAAGCCCACCCGCATTGCCCACAAGGTTTCAGGCGACAGCAAGGTGCGCGTCTGCAAGCACTGCGGCGCAGAACTGTAAGCGAGAAGGAGGTTTTGCGTAACATGGCACGGTTAAAGGAACTCTACCAAAAGGAAGTCGCCCCGGCGCTCATGAAGAAGTATGCCTACAAGAGCCCCATGGAGATTCCGCGCTTTGACAAGGTGGTTGTCAACGTGGGCTGCGGCGACGCAAAGGACAATCTCAAGGCCATTGAGTCGATTTGCAACGACGTGGCGGCCATCACGGGACAAAAGCCTGTCGTGGTCAAGGCCAAGAAGTCGGTGGCAAACTTCAAGCTGCGTGAGGGAATGCCGGTGGGCGTCAAGGTCACGCTGCGCGGGGACAGAATGTTTGAATTCATCGACCGTCTTTTCAACGTGGCGCTGCCTCGTGTGCGCGATTTCCGTGGCATCAATGCCAACGGCTTCGACGGCCGCGGCAACTATGCCTTCGGCCTTCGCGAGCAGCTCATTTTCCCCGAGATTGAGTATGACAAGGTCGACCAGATCCGAGGCATGGACATCGCCTTTGTCACCACTGCCAAGACCGACGAAGAGGCCCGGGAGCTGCTGACCCTGATGGGCGCGCCCTTCGCCAAGTAAAGGAGGAACACACTTTGGCCAAAACATCCATGAAGATTAAGCAGAGCAGACCGCAGAAGTTTTCGAGCAGGGAGTATAACCGCTGCAAGATTTGCGGAAGGCCG
The DNA here is from genome assembly GCA_018714125.1 of Candidatus Galloscillospira excrementipullorum. Taxonomy (GTDB): domain Bacteria; phylum Bacillota; class Clostridia; order Oscillospirales; family Feifaniaceae; genus Galloscillospira; species Galloscillospira excrementipullorum. The sequence goes on along the minus strand of DVNV01000052.1, from coordinate 46,120 downwards.
CACGCCTACCTCCGCAAGTACGGCGTCTGCCGCATCTGCTTCCGTGAGCTGGCCTACAAGGGCCAGATTCCCGGCGTTCGCAAGGCGAGCTGGTAAAAGGGCAGAGAGGCCGGGGGCGCGGCTTCGCGCAGGCAGGCTCCCGCATGTCCGAAGGCCCCTTCCGTGGGCCTTGGGCGGGCCGGGGGGTGCCGCATGGCCCCCGAAAAACCGCAGACCCCGCAGCCTGGCAGCACAGGCTGCATGTATAAACCCGTCCGGATTTGACGCATTCTTGCAGGGGACGCAGGGCGTGCCTTTTGAGGTATTTCGTCAAAAGCGATCTTGCCAACGCGCTCTCCTTCGCAGCAACATGCCGTATGACCCTTCACGGCGCCAGGTGGTGCCGTTTGCGGACAGATGGGCTGATGGGCGAGAGAGAAACATCGCTTTTGGGGACATACCACACAGGGCGTTTGACCGGTGTCCCGGGCGGTATGCAGGCGAGGACGGGGCTAACGAAGAAGACGCGTAAAGGGGGCTTTCCCTTTTGCGTGATTGAAGAAACAGGAGGAAAAGAGAATGCAGACAACCGACGCGATTGCCGATATGCTGACTCGCATCCGCAACGCCAGCGCGGCAAAACATGCCACTGTCGAAGTACCTGCTTCCAACATGAAGAAGGCCATCGCCTCGATTCTTTTGGAAGAAGGGTATATCCGGAATTTCGAGGTGGTGGAGGATGGCCGTCAGGGCACCATCAAAATCACTTTGAAGTACGGCAAGGACAAGACGCCCGCCATCACCGGCATCAAGCGCGTTTCCAAGCCCGGGCTTCGCATTTATTCCGGCTGTAAGGAGATGCCGCAGGTCATCCGTGGCCTGGGTGTCGTCATTGTTTCGACGAGCAAGGGCGTCGTCACCGACAAGAAGGCAAGGGAGCTCAATGTCGGCGGCGAGGTCATGGCTTACGTCTGGTAAGGGGAGGGAAGAATATGTCCAGAATCGGCAGAGCCCCCATCACCGTCCCCGCAGGCGTCGAGGTCAAGGTGACGGGAAATCACGTCTTTGTCAAGGGGCCCAAGGGCACCCTGGAGATGGATCATCATCCCGACATGATTGTCAAGGTTGACGGCGGCGTCATCACGGTGGAGCGTCCGAGCGACGACAAGGAGCACCGCTCCCTGCACGGCCTGACCCGCTCGCTTATTGCCAACATGGTTCACGGCGTCCACGAGGAATTTTCCAAGACGCTGGAGGTCAACGGCGTGGGCTACCGCGCCCAAAAGCAGGGCAAGCAGCTCATCATGAACCTGGGGTATTCGCATCAGGTGGTGGTTGACGAGATTCCCGGCATCACCATCGACGTGCCCGCGCCCAACAAGGTGATCATTCACGGGCCCGACAAGCAGAAGGTGGGCCAGTTTGCCGCCGAGGTGCGCGAGAAGCGTCCGCCGGAGCCTTACAAGGGCAAGGGCATCAAGTATGATTACGAGGTCATTCGCCGCAAGGAAGGCAAGGCGGGCAAGAAGGCTTAAGGAAAGGAGAGCACGCGCTATGATTCACCGCAAGGACAGCAACAAACTCAGACAGAGACGGCACAGACGCGTCAGGGGCAAGATTTCCGGAACTGCGGAGCGCCCGAGACTGTGCGTGTACCGCTCTCTTGCCAATATTTACGCGCAGGTCATCGACGACGTCAGGGGTGTCACGCTGGCGTCGGCCTCCTCTTTGGATAAGGACTTTGACGGTTACGGCGGCAACAAGGACGCGGCAAAGGCGGTGGGCCTGGCCATTGCCAAGAAGGCAGTGGAGGCCGGCATCACCGAGGTCGTCTTTGACAGAGGCGGCTATGTCTATGGCGGCCGCATCCAGCAGCTTGCCGAGGGCGCCCGCGAGGGCGGCCTGAAGTTCTAAGAGGAAGGAGAACGCAAATGGCTAGAATTGACGCTGCAACACTGGATCTTCAGGAGAAGGTTGTTGCCATCAACCGCGTTTCCAAGACCGTCAAGGGCGGCAGAATTTTCAAGTTTGCGGCCATCGTCGTCGTGGGTGACGGCAACGGTCATGTGGGCTGCGGTCTGGGCAAGGCCTCCGAGGTGCCGGATGCGATCCGCAAGGGCATTGAGGACGCCAAGAAGAACATTGTGGAGATTTCCCTGAAGGGAAGCACTATTCCGCACGAGGTTGTCGGCAAGTTCGGCGCCGGCGAGGTGCTGCTTAAGCCCGCCGCTCCCGGTACCGGCGTCATCGCCGGCGGTGCGGTGCGTGCCATCGTCGAGATGGCGGGCATCAAGGATATCCGCACAAAGTCGCTGCGCTCCAACAACCCGCGCAACGTGGTCAACGCCACGCTCGAGGGCCTCAAGAGCCTGCGGAATGCCGATCAGGTGGCTGCCGTGCGCGGCAAGTCGGTCGGTGAGATTATCGGTTAAGGAGGGAGCGGCAATGAGCAAGACCGTGGAAATCAAGCTGGTCAAATCCCTGAATGGCAGACATCAAAAGCACATTGCGACTGCCAAATCGCTGGGGCTCAAGCGTCCCGGAAACGTTGTTGTCCAACCCGACAACGAGGCCACCAGAGGGAAAATCGAGCAGATTCGCTATCTGGTGGAAGTGAAATAAATCAAGTCGTCAAAGGAGGTGCAATCAGCAATGAAGCTCCATGAACTCAGCCCCGCCGAGGGTGCCGTGCAGGAGAGAAAGCGCAAGGGCCGCGGTATCGGCACGGGCAACGGAAAAACGGCGGGTAAGGGCCACAAGGGCCAAAAGGCACGTTCCGGCGGGAGCGTTCGTCCCGGCTTTGAGGGCGGACAGATGCCGCTTCAAAGACGTCTGCCCAAGCGCGGCTTTACCAATGCGCGCTTTCGCGTGACCTATGCCAATGTCAACTGTGAGGATCTCAACAAAGCCTTTGAATCGGGAGCCACCGTCGACGTGGCCGCTCTCAAGGCGGCGGGTCTTGTCAAGAAGACCTTTGACGGAGTGAAAGTGCTCGGCGACGGCGAGCTGACCAAGAAGCTCGACGTGAAGCTGCAGGGCTACTCTGCCTCTGCCAAGCAGAAGATTGAGGCTGCCGGAGGTAAGGCTGAGGTGGTTGAATTATGATCGAAACCATCAAAAACGCATGGAAAATTGACGATTTGCGCAAAAAGATGATGTTCACCCTGTTCATCATCGTGCTCTTCCGCTTTGGCGCCAAGATTCCTGTTCCGTTTTTGGATGCGAGCGTGCTGCAGACCTACATGCAGATCAACAGCGGCACCATTTTCAGCTATCTTGACATGTTGTCGGGCGGCGCCTTCTCTCAGGCCACCGTGTTTGCCATGTCCATCAGCCCCTATATCAACGCCTCCATCATCATCCAGCTTCTCACGGTGGCCATTCCGGCCCTGGAGCGGCTGGCCAAAGAGGGCGTTGAGGGCAGAAAGAAGCTGACTGCCTACACCCGCTATCTGACCATCGGCATTGCGCTGCTGCAGGGCTACGGCTACTATGCCGTGCTCAACAACGGCGGTGCGGTGAAAAACCCCGGCTGGTTCACCTGCATCATCATTTTGGGAACCTTCATGGCCGGAACCACGCTGCTCATGTGGATGGCCGAGCAAATCAACAACTACGGAATCGGAAACGGCATTTCCGTCATCCTGTTTGCGGGCATTGTGGCGCGTGCGCCCTCTGTGCTGTCGAACATGATCAGCTACGTCAAGTATGGCCAGCTTAACATTTTTGTGGTGCTGGGCATTGCCGTGGTGGCGGTGCTGCTGGTTGCCCTGGTGGTGCTCGTGACCAATGCCGAGCGCCGCATTCCGGTGCAGTATGCAAAGAGGGTCGTGGGCCGCAAGATTTACGGCGGACAGTCCACCCACATCCCGATCAAAGTCAACGGAACCGGCGTTCTGCCCGTGATTTTCGCGCAGAGCTTCATCTCGATTCCCGCGACCATCGGCTCCTTCCTTCCCACGCCCGCCGAGGGCGGCTTCTGGGAGGCGGTGCTCAAGGCGTTCCAGCCGTCGTCGCTGTTCTATGCGATTTTGTATACCATTTTTATCGTCGGATTTTCGTTCTTCTATATCTCCATGACCTACAACCCCGTGGAAATCGCCAACAACCTCAAGAAGAACGGCGGTTTTGTGCCGGGCATTCGTCCGGGACGTCCCACGTCGGAGTATATTTCCCGTATTCTGAGCAAAATCACCTTCTTCGGCTCCTGGTTTTTGGTCTTTATCGCCATTTTGCCCATCGCCTGCTCGTGGTTTTTGCCGGTCAACGTCTCGCTGGGCGGCACGACCATCATCATTTTGGTGGGTGTTGCGCTTGAGACCGTCAAGCAGATGGAGTCCATGATGCTCATGCGGCACTACAAGGGCTTCCTTGAGTAAGCATGCCGCAGAGCAAGCGGGAGAAAAAAGGCTGCCCTGCGCACGGGAATTTTCCCGTGCGCGGGAAACAGGGAATTGTTAAGGGGTAATCGGTATGAATATCATTTTTTTGGGCGCGCCGGGAGCCGGAAAGGGCACCCAGGCAGCCATTGTCAGCGAAAAGCTGGGCATCCCCACCATTTCCACGGGCAACCTGCTGCGTGCCGCCGCCAAGGCCGGCACCAAGGCGGGGCTTGAGGCCAAGTCCTACATGGACACGGGCGCTCTGGTGCCCGACGGGACGGTGGTTGCGGTGCTCAAGGAGCGCATTGCCGAGCCCGACTGCGCCAACGGGTTCATCCTCGACGGATTTCCCCGCAACATTGCGCAGGCTCGGGTGCTCGAGGAGATGGGCGTGAACATCGACCTGGTGCTCTCGATTGAGGTGCCTGACGAGGAGATTATGGAGCGCATGTCGGGGCGGCGCGTCTGCCTCAAGTGCGGCGCCACCTTCCACGTCAAGAACGCGCCCTCCGCGGCCGGCGACAAGTGCGACAAGTGCGGAGAGCCTTTGACCATCCGGGCCGACGACAAGCCCGAGACCGTGGCCGATCGCCTGAAGGTCTACCACGAGCAGACCGAGAGCCTCAAGGATTTCTATGGCGACAAGGGCGTGCTTGCGCTCATCCACGGCTCCGGGATCGAAGGAACCACCAAGCTCATCATGGCCGCCATTGAGGGGTCGGCGCAGTGATTACCTTAAAAGGAGAGGGTGAACTTGCCCTCATGCGTGAAGCCGGACGCATTGCGTCGGCGGCACTGCGTCTGGGTGGCAGCCTGGTGCGCCCCGGCATCTCGACAAAAGAGCTCGACCGCGCCATGCACAAGTTTATCCTGGAGCAGGGGGCGACCCCTTCCTTCCTGGGCTACGGCGGCTTTCCGGGCACGGCCTGCATTTCAATCAACGAGCAGGTGATTCACGGCATTCCGGGAAAGCGGCTGCTGTGTGAGGGCGACATTGTGAGCATCGACGTGGGCGCCATTTACAAGGGCTACCACGGGGACTGTGCGGCGACCTTTGCCTGCGGGCAGGTATCGGCCCAGGCGCGGCGTCTGATTGAGGTGACGCGGGCGAGCTTTTTCGAAGGGCTGCGCTTTGCCCGCGAGGGCTGCCGGCTGGGCGACATCGGCTTTGCCATTCAGAGCTATGTGGAAAAGGCCGGCTTTTCGGTGGTGCGCCAGTATGTGGGGCACGGCATCGGGACCGAGATGCACGAGGAGCCCGAAGTGCCCAACTACGGCATGCCGGGGAGGGGGCTTCGCCTGCTGCCCGGCATGGTGATTGCCGTGGAGCCCATGGTCAACGAGGGCACCTTCGACGTGAAGGTGCTGCCCGACAAGTGGACGGTCATCACGGCCGACGGCAAGCTGTCCGCCCACTATGAGAATACGCTGGCCATCACCAAGGGGGAGCCCGAAATTCTGACAATCTGCAATCTGGAGGAATAGCCATGCCGCCCATCAAGGAGGGGGACGTGGTGGTTTCCCTGAGCGGACGCGACAAGGGCAGGCTGTTTTTCGTGCTGTCGTGTGACGATAAGGCGGCCCTGCTGGCCGACGGCAGGGTGCGGCGCGTAGCGCGGCCCAAGCGCAAGAACCGCAGGCACGTTGCCCCGAGCGCGTACGAGAACCCGGTTGTGCGGGAGCATTTGTCAAGAGGAGCGCCCCTGACCGACGCAATGCTGCGAAAGGCGTTGTCCGCGCTGGCGGACGGCCCAACACCATGAGGAAGCAAAGGGAGGTATTTGCTTGTCCAAAGACGATGTATTTGAGCTGGAGGGACGGGTCGTGGAGGCTCTGCCCAACGCAATGTTCCAGGTGAAGCTGGAAAACGGGCATGTGATTTTGGCCCACATTTCCGGCAAGCTGCGCATGAATTTCATTCGGATTCTGCCGGGCGACAAGGTGACGGTGGAGGTCTCCACCTACGATCCCACGCGCGGGAGAATCACATGGAGAGGTAAATAGCCACCATGCAAAAGCCGGGATGGCTTTTGCAAAGTAAGGAGGATAACACCATGAAAGTGAGACCCAGTGTCAAGCCCATGTGCGAGAAGTGCAAGATTATCAAGCGCAAGGGCAAAGTCATGGTCATCTGCGAGAACCCCAAGCACAAGCAGCGCCAGGGTTAACGCGCTGACCGCAGGAGAACGGGCGGCACAGCCCGCCCCGCACGAGAAGTATTAACGGAGGTGTACCGGAAAATATGGCAAGAATTGCTGGCGTTGACCTTCCCAGAGAGAAGCGTGTCGAGATTGGTCTGACCTACATCTACGGCATCGGCAGAACCAGCGCATCCAAAATTCTGGCGGCCACGGGCGTCAACCCCGACACCCGGGTCAAGGATTTGACCGAGGACGAGGTTTCGAAGCTGCGTGAGTGCATTGACCACAACTATCCTGTGGAAGGTGACCTGCGCCGTGAAAACGGGCTCAACATCAAGCGCCTGACCGAGATTGGCTGCTATCGCGGCATCCGTCACCGCAGAGGCCTGCCCGTGAGAGGCCAGCGCACCAAGACCAATGCGCGCACCCGCAAGGGCCCCAAGAAGACCATCGCGAACAAGAAGAAGTAAGGGAGGGAGACGCAACGTGGCTAAGGTTCAAAAGAAGGGTGTCACCAGAAGACGCCGTGAGAAAAAGAATATTGAAAGGGGCGCCGTCCATATCAGCTCCACTTTCAACAACACCATCGTCACCATCACCGATGTGAATGGCAACGCCATTTCCTGGGCGTCTTCGGGCGGACTGGGCTTTCGCGGCTCCAGAAAATCCACCCCCTATGCGGCGCAGACCGCTGCGGAGACCGCAGCCCGTGCCGCCATGGAGCACGGCCTCAAGAGTGTGGAAGTGTTTGTCAAGGGGCCGGGCGCCGGCCGTGAGGCAGCCATCCGCGCACTGCAGACCGCAGGGCTCGAGGTCAGCATGATCAAAGACGTGACCCCGATTCCGCACAACGGCTGCAGGCCGCCCAAGAGAAGAAGAGTTTAACTAGGAGGTGTAACCGAAATGGCAAGATATACAGACGCCGTCTGCCGGCAGTGCCGCAGAGAGGGACAAAAGCTGTTCCTGAAGGGCGAGCGCTGCTACAGCGACAAGTGCGCCATCAACCGCCGTTCCTTTGCGCCCGGCCAGCACGGCAAGGCCAGAAAGAAGCTCAGCGAATACGGCCTGCAGCTTCGGGAGAAGCAGAAGGCGCGCCGGTATTACGGAGTGCTGGAAGGGCAGTTCCATCACTATTTTGAAATGGCCGAGAGGAAAGCGGGAATTACGGGTGAAAACCTGCTGCAGATTCTCGAGAGCCGTCTTGACAACGTGGTCTATCGCCTGGGCTTTGCCATGAGCCGCCCCGAGGCGCGTCAGCTCGTGGTGCATGGGCACTTCACCGTCAACGGCAAGAAGGTCAACATCCCCTCCTACCTCGTGTCGGCGGGCGACGTGATTGCCGTGCAGCAGAAGAGCAAGCAAAGCGAGAAGTTCAAGGTGGTGGCCGAGGCCAACGCCAACCGTCCGGTTCCGGCCTGGCTGGAAGTTGACCGCGAGAACCAGAGCGGCAAGGTGGTTGCCCTGCCCTCCAGAGACCAGATCGACCTTGACATTCAGGAGACCCTCATCGTTGAGCTGTACTCCAAGTAAGAGACACAGGCCACTGTGTGCGGCGGCGTCCGTATCCGGTGGCGGGCATTTGATTGGAGCACCGCGGCGCGGGGGGTGTTTCGCGCCGTGCCACACCATTTGAATAAGGAGGGTTTTCATGATTGAGATTGAGAAGCCGCGCCTTGACACAGAGCAGATCTCTGAGGATGGCTCCTTTGGCCGTTTTGTCGTGTCTCCGCTGGAGCGGGGTTATGGTACCACGCTGGGCAATTCCCTGCGTCGGATTCTCCTGTCTTCGCTTCCCGGCTATGCGGCGACCTCCGTTAAGATAGCAGGAGTTCAGCACGAATTTTCCACAGTTGAGCACGTCAAGGAGGATGTCACCGAGATTATCCTCAACATCAAGGAGCTCATTGTCAGGCTGCACTGCGATGAGGACAAACTGGTCACCATCGAGGCCGAGGGCCCCTGTGAGGTCAAAGCGGGCGACATCATCTGCGACTCCGACGTTGAGATCCTCAATCCCGAGCTGCACATCGCCACCGTGGGCGAGGGAGGCAGCCTCAACATGCAGCTTACGCTGTCCCACGGCCGGGGCTATGTTTCGGCCGAGCAGAACAAGCGCGAGCTGCCCCCCGAGATTGGCCTGATTCCCATTGACTCGATTTACACGCCGGTCATCAAGGTCAATTATTTTGTGGATGCCACCCGTGTGGGGCAAATCACAAATTACGACAAGCTCACCATTGAAGTGACGACCAACAAGACCATCACCGCCAAGGAGGCGCTGTCCTTCGGCGCAAAAATCATGAGCGAGCACCTCAATTTGTTCATCGACCTGTCGGACGAGGCAAAGAAGGCCGAGGTCATGATTATCAAGGAAGAGGATCGCAAGGAAAAGGTGCTGGAAATGAGCATTGAAGAGCTCGACCTTTCGGTTCGCTCCTTCAACTGCCTCAAGCGTGCCGGCATCAACACGGTGGAGGACATCATCAGCCACACCGACGAAGACATGATGAAGGTGCGCAACCTTGGCAGGAAGTCGCTCGAGGAAGTCATTTCCAAAATTGAGAGCCTCGGCCTCTCCCTCAAGAAAGAGGAGGAATAGGCCGTCTATCTTACCGTAAGGAGGTAACAGACATGCCCGGAACCCGAAAACTCGGCAGACCGACCGATCATCGCCGCGCCATGCTCAGAGCGATGACGACCTATCTGCTCGAGAACGAGAGAATCGAAACCACCGTTACCCGTGCAAAGGAAGTCTCGGCAATGGCCGACAAGATGATTTCTCTGGGAAAGGCCGGCGATTTGCACAGCAAGCGTCAGGCTCTTGCCTATATCACCAAGCGTGAAGTGGTCAGCAAGCTCTTTGACGAGATTGCACCCCGCTACGAGAACAGGAACGGCGGCTATACCCGCGTGATTAAAACCGGCCCGCGCCGCGGCGATGCAGCCGAAATGGCCATTTTGGAGCTGGTGAAGTAATCACCCGCAGGGAACGACAAAAAGAAAAAGGTCTAGGATACCAGCCTCGTATCCTAGACCTTTTTGCATGTGCGGGGGGTGTGCGGGGGAGGGTGCGGACTGCGGCGCGCCGGGGGCGAAGGGGCGGCCACCGCTTTGCAAACCGGTCAGTCGCCGTCGCGCAAAAAGGTTTCCTCCGCCGTCTGCTGGGCGAGCCGGAGAAGGTCGGCCGCCTGCTCACAGTGTCCGTGCGCCATCTGTTCGAGGGCCTGCGTGATGGCATGAAATAATGTAAAGTAGCCGGCGCGATAAGAAGGCATGGCTTGTTTCGCCTCCTTTCTGTGAAGGCTTGTTTGGTGAAACCGTCGGGATGCGGGGAGGACGGAAGGCCCTGTGCCGGGACGTCCCCCGTGCACAGGCAGCCAATCCCCTCCGGTATCGTCATCCTATGCAGGAGAAGGCCAAAGCGTGAGACGGGTCGAAAGGGAGAGCGGTGCGCCAAAACGCCGGAGGGACGGGGGCAGGCCGGCAAACAAAAGGGAAACGCAGCGCGGGGTGAAGAAAACATGCGGGGGGGGCAGGCAAGATGGGGCGGCAGGCCTCCGGCCTGCCGCCCCGCGCGAGACACGCGGGAGCCGGCAAGGGGTGCCGCGGACGGGAAAAGTCAGATGCCTTGAGGGGAGTTGTCATTTGAAGCGGAATGCGCTATCATAATAGAATAATATGGTTTGCCTGCCGGCGCGCAGGCCCCCGCTTGGGGCTTTTTGTGCCGGCCGGACGGCGCGGGAGCGTGGGGGAAGCCGTGAAATTCAAGAATGTCTATTTTATCAACGGAACCGCATACGCCGGGAAGTCGACCATGGTCAAGCTGCTGGCCGAGGCCTGCGGCGGCATTGCCTGCCAGGAAAATTATCACGATGCGCTGCTGGGCCAGTTGAGCCGGGACGAATTCCCCTGCCTGACGTACTCGCGGGACCTGAAGGACTGGCGGGAATTTGTCAGGAGGAGCCCCGGGGAGTATGAGGCCTGGATAACCGGCTGCATAAGGGAGTGCACCGTTCTGGAGCTCCAAATACTCAGGCGGCTGGACCGGGAGGGCAGGCCGGTGTTTGTTGACACCAACATCCCCGTTGAGGTGCTCAAAGAGGTTTCGGACAGGGACCATGTGCTGATTATGCTGGCAGACCCCGAAATTTCTGTGAATCGCTTTTTTGACCGTCCCGACCGGGAAAAGCAGTTTTTGTACCGCCTGCTGCAGGAGGAGGACAATGCCGGGCAGGCGATGGAAAACTTCAGGCAGTGCCTGAAAAGAATCAACTCCGAGGAAAATTACCGGAAGTTTTTGAATTCGGGGTTTCCCGTGATTTTGCGGGACGAGCGCCGAAGCGTGCAGCAAACGCTGCGGCTGGCACAGCGTTTGTTCAAGCTGCCCCAAGACGGCGCCGCCCGATGAAAAAGGCGGCCCCGGCGCCGGAAGGCGGGAGACGGCAAGGGCCCTCTCTTTTCGTCGGGCGCCGTGACCCCCTCCTGCACGAAGCGGCAAAAAGGCAAGGCAACCACCACCCCCCTGCAACACACCAAAAAACGGAGGCGTTTTGAAAGATGGAACAGTTTGAAACAAGAGCGGGCGCTGCCGCCGAATTTTTTGAAAAGACGCTGAGCAGCAGACCCATTTACGACGGGAAAATCATCAGCGTGCGCTGCGACGAGGTGGAGCTGCCCGGCGGGCACCACACCACCCGGGAGGTGGTGTCACACATCGGCGGGGTCGGCATTGTGGCGCTCGACGAGCAGGACAACGTGCTGCTGGTGCGCCAGTATCGCTATCCCATCGGCAGGGAGCTCATCGAGATTCCGGCCGGCACCCTGACCAAGGGGGAGGATCCGATGGAGTGCGGCATCCGCGAGCTGGCCGAGGAGACGGGGGCGGTGGCCGGCCGCTTCACCTCCCTTGGCTCCATCCTGTGCTCGCCCGGCTTTTCCGACCAGAGGCTGTACCTCTACCTGGCCGAGCAGCTCTCCTTTGGCAAGAACCATCCCGACGAGGACGAGTTTCTGTCGGGCTTTCGCATGCCTTTCGAGGCGCTGGTGCAAAAGGTGCTCTCGGGGGAGATTGACGACTCCAAAACGGTGGCCGGTGTGCTCAAGGTCTGGGCGATGCGTCAAAAATAAAACTGTTTTTACAATCTGTTCATATTTTGTGCATGTGGAAGACATAATAAGCCGTTACAATAAAGGCGAAGGTTGAGAATCCCCCTCCTTTTTTGAATGAGTACACAAACAAAAAAGCTGCTGCGAACCGCCGAACTCGCAGCGGCTTTTTTGCATTTTGAGATGCCGGGGAAGGGGAACCCGTGGGGGACTTGCCGCGTCTCAAGGGAAGGCGGGAAAGCGGGGCGCGGGGGACGGGAAGACAGCGCCAATTCCCCTGCTGCGCCGTCTGGACATCGCCTTTATTTTGGAGTATAATAACAAAAGCCATGAGCAAAAGACGGGGGAGGCAGGAAACCCGCCGGCACGGAAGGGTTTTCCGGCCACCCCGAACGGAGGAACGAAATGAAAAAAGTAAAACAGATGCTTGCCGCAGCCATGGCCCTGGTCATGGCCCTCTCTTTGGCGGCCTGCACGGCTTCGCCCTTTAAGAACCCCATTGCCACGCTGGGCGACGCCGTTGTGTCCTCGGAGGAGTTTTATTACTATTATTCCAGCCTGGTCTCGAGCTTTGAAGATCAGCGCCAGGCGGCCTTTTCCACCTTCAGCGACGAGAAGATGGACGAGGAAAGCGGGACCTACTTCGAGGAAGTGGTCAACTATGCGCTGGATTTGGCGGCGACGCAGGCCGTCATCAACGTGCTGTTTGAGCAGCGCGGCCTGGAGCTAACCGAAGAGGACGATGCGGCAGTGCAGAGCCAGATTGACAGCTACGTTGCGGCCTACGGCAGCGAGGAGGCCTTTGAGCAGGCCGTTGCCGACGCCGGCATGAGCATGGACTTCTTCAAGGAAAACCTCTATGCCTATCAGAGAATTGACAAGCTGACCGCCAGCATGGCGGGAGAAGAGGGCTGCACCGACGAGGACATCTGGACGGCGGCGCAGGACGATTTTATCCGTGTCAAGCACATCCTCATCAAGACCATTGACGACGAGGGGCAGACGCTGGACGCCGATGGAATCGAAGCGGCGGGCAACCAGGCCACCGCACTGGTGGCGCAGCTTGACAAAGGCGCCGACTTTGACGAGCTGATGGCCGAATACGGTGAAGACCCCGGCATGGTGAGCCAGCCGGAGGGGTATGTCATCGACCAGGCCGTCAGCTTTGACCCCGCATTTCTGGAGACGGCCTTTTCGCTGGAAGAGGGCGAGTATGACCTGACGCTGGGCAGCTCGGGCTACCACATCATCAAGCGCTTCCCCCTGCGGGAGGAGGATTTGGAGTCCACCTATTTTGATGTCTACGGCACCGGCGCCACCGTGCGCGACGTGCTCTTTATGGAAAAGGCCGAGAACAAGATTTTGGAAGAGATCAACGCCTATAAGGAGAACAACGAAATCAAGCTCGACCAGAAGGAGCTCGAGGTGCTGGTGGCCTACTATGAGGAGCAAAATCCCTACACCCCGCCTGAGCCCGAGACCGACGGGACCGAGGGCGACGTCAATACCGGCGGCACCGGGGAGACCGAAGGCGATACTGAGGGCACCGGCAGCACCGGGGAAACCGAAGGTACCACTGAGGGCACCGGCGGCGAAGACGGGCAGGGAGACCAGGAGTAATGCAGGCGCCGGCCGGCAAGAGCTGTGTGATGGCCGCCATCAGCGGCAGGCAGATTGACCTTTCGGCCTTTTGTGAGGAGGACGTGTGCCTGCTGGACGTGTCGCACGCGCTGAGCCTTCAGTGCCGTGCGGGAGGCCATTTTGAGAGATTTTATTCGGTGGCGCAGCACTGCCTCAACTGTGAGGCGGAGGCCTGGGAGCGGGGGCTGAGCCCCACGGTGCGGCTGGCCTGCCTGCTGCACGACGCCGGGGAGGCCTACTTAAGCGACCTCATCCGGCCGGTCAAGGCGCTGCTGCCCGACTACGCCGAACTCGAGCGGCGGATAGACGCCGTTGTGTTTTCGGCCTTCGGGCTCGAAGGGCTGACGCCGGCCGAATGGGAGCTGGTGCGCCGCATTGACGATGCCATGCTCTACTATGAATTTTTGGCGCTGCGGCATGACGTAAAGATTTTTGACACGGCGCCCGAGGTCTGCCGCCTGCCGGACACCGGGGAGCAGCCGCCCGAGGCGGTGCGCCGGCGTTTTGACGGGCTGTGCAGGCACCTGCTGTGGCAGGCGGATGTTTCACCGCACAAAATCCATCGTGTGACGCGGGGAGGCCCCCGTGGAAATACCCCTTCGGAGGCGTTGGGCGAAGGGCCCAGCCTGGCGGGAAGGGAACAGGAGAGGGCGGCAGAGAGCCTCTGCGGGCCCCGGATGTAAGGAGGAAATTTGGGATGAAAACGCGCATTACGGAACTGTTTGGCATTGAGTATCCTGTGATTCAGGGCGGCATGGCCGCCGTGTCCGACGCCGATTTGACGGCTGCCGTCAGCAATGCGGGCGGCCTTGGCATTCTCAACTCGGTGGGCTCTGCCGAGGCACTGCGTGAGAACATCCGCCGCGTGAGAGAGCTGACCGACAAGCCCTTTGGCGTCAATGTCATGCTGCTCATGAAAAATGTGGATGAGATTTCGCAGGTCATCATCGAAGAGAAGGTGCCGGTGGTATCGACGGGAGCGGGTTCTCCCAAGAACTTTATTGCCGCCTGGAAGGCGGCGGGCATCAAGGTGATGCCGGTGGTGCCCTCGGCCAAGGTGGCCAAGAAGATGGAGGATTTGGGGGCCGACGCCGTGGTGTGCTCGGGCATGGAGGCCGGCGGCCACATCGGCGAGGTCAGCACGATGGCCATGATTCCCGTGGCCCATCGCCTGTGCACCATTCCCATTGTGGCGGCCGGCGGCATCGGGGACGGACGCGGCGTGGCGGGCGCCTTTGCCATGGGCGCCGAGGGCGTGCAGTGCGGCACCGCCTTCATCGTGGCCGACGAGTGCAACGCTTCGGACGGCTACAAGGACGCCATTGTCAATGCGCTGGAGAGCGACACGCGCGTCTACCGCAATCCCGGCACGGGGCGCAACGTGCGCACCGTGACCTCCCCCCTGGTGGAAAAGTATTTTGAAGTGCTCAAGGAAGAGGGCTACGACAAGGCCAAGCTGCTCATGGGCGGCGGCCTCGCCCACGCCATGAAGGACGGAGACCCCGAGCAGTCCACCTTTATGGCCGGCCAGTCGGCCGGCTCGGTGGTGCGGCGCGGCACCTGCCGGGAAATCATCGAGAGGATGATGCAGGAGGCCCGCGAGGCGGCGCTGGAGCAGGTGGAAAAGTGGCGCTGACAGATTCGCCGCTGATTTCCGTGGTGATTCCCTGTTATAACGAGGGGAAAATACTCAAGGATACGCTTTCCCGGCTCAAGGCCGCCGCAGAGGACTTTCCGGGGCAAACGGAGCTCATCGTTGTGGACGACGGCTCTGCCGACAATACGGCGGAGCTGGCAAAGCAGGCCGGCGCGACGGTGGTGAGCTACGGGCAAAACCGGGGCAAGGGCTTTGCGCTGCGCGCCGGAGCGGCAGCCTCAAAGGGAGACGTGCTGCTTTTGACCGATGCCGACCTCGCCTACGGGACCGACGCACTGAGGGAGGCCTGTCTGCTGCTGCGCAGCAGCGGGGCCGACCTCGTGTGCGGTTCGAGACGGCTGAGTGCGGGAAGCGACAAGGGCTATCCCCCGCTGCGCAAGCTGGCGTCGCGGGGGTTTGCCGTGTTTCAAAAGACGGTGCTGGGGCTGCCCATGAGCGACACGCAGTGCGGCCTCAAGGCCGTGAAGGGCGAGGTGGGGCGCGCGCTGTTTGCGGCCTGCACCGTGGACGACTTTGCCTGCGATATGGAGTTTTTGGCGCTTGCCGTCAAAAGGGGCTGCAGATGGGCCGAGCTTCCGGTGCAGCTTCGGACGCACGGCGCCTCCAGCGTCCATCTGCTGAGGGACTCGCTGCGCATGGCAAGGCAGACGCTGCGCATCCGCCGGCGTCTGAAAAAATCCTGAACAAAAGGAGCGTTGACCATGTCTCAAGAAAGGGAAAACCTCTATTTCTATCTGCCGGGCTGCCCCCACTGCAAAAAGGCAGAGCGCTATATCGAAGACATCTGCCGCATTATGCCCGAATACCGCAAGGCGGCAGACAGCTTTCGCAGAGTTGACGAATCCAAGGAGGCGGCCTTTGCCGACACCTTTGACTACTACTACGTCCCCACCTTTTATGTCAAGGGCGTCAAGGTGCACGAGGGCACCGTGACCAAGCGGCAGGTGCTCGAGGTGCTGCAGGAAGCGGCAAGGAGGCTTTTATGAGCGTGCTGGTGACGGGCGGCTGCGGATACCTGGGCAGCCACACCTGCCTGGCCCTGCTGGAGGCGGGTTACGAGGTGGTGGCGGTTGACAACCTGTGCAACAGCTCGCGGGAGTCGCTCAAGCGCGTCTCGGAGCTGACGGGGCAGCCCTTCAAGCTCTACGAGTGCGACGTACGAAACGGCATGCAGCTCATGCAGGTCGTGGAGCAGAACAATGTGGAGGCCGTCATCCATTTCGCGGCGCTCAAATCGGTTTCCGAATCCTTTGAAAAGCCTCTGGAATACTATGAGAACAACGTGGGCGGCACGCTGACGCTGCTGCGCGTCATGGCGCTGCAGAAGGTGCCCTATCTGGTCTTTTCCTCTTCGGCCACCGTCTATGGGGAGCAGGAGGTGCAGCCGGTGCACGAGAGCGCGGCGCTGCGGCCCTGCTCGCCCTACGGCAGGACAAAGGTGACCTGTGAAGAGATGATTGAGGCGGCAGCGCGTGCAAACCCCGACTTTTCGGCGGTGATTTTGCGCTATTTCAACCCCGTGGGCGCCCACGAGTCGGGACGCATCGGCGAGGCGCCGCAGGGCGAGCCCTCCAACCTGCTGCCCCGGCTGACGAGGGCGGCGGCCGGCAGCCTGCCGCCGCTTGTCATCGCGGGAGACGACTTCCCCACGCCCGACGGGACCGGCCTGCGGGACTATGTGCATGTCTGCGACATTGCGCAGGGGCATGTGGCGGCGCTCGAGGCGCTCGAGCGGCGGCCGTCGGGCGTGCTGACCTGCAACCTGGGTGCGGGCCGGCCGGTCAGCGTGCGCGAGCTCATCGACACCTTTGAGCGGGCCACCGGTGTTTCGGTGCCCTGCAGGGTGGGGCCGCGCCGCGAAGGGGATTTGGCGGCCTGCTGGGCCGACATCACGCGGGCGCGGCAGGAGCTTGGCTGGAGCCCCTTGCGCACCATGGAGGAGGCCTGCCGGGACGCATGGAACTGGCAGAGCCAAAATCCTTTCGGCTATGACGGGCCCGTGCTTTGACTGCCCGAGAGCGTGCGGCGCCGACCGAAGCCGGGCTGCCGGCCTGTGCGGCGCGCCCGCCGCACCGCGCGTGGCGCGCGCCGCGCTGCACTTTGGGGAGGAGCCCTGCCTGAGCGGCACGAGAGGGGCGGGAGCCGTCTTTTTCTCGGGCTGCAGCCTGCGCTGCATCTATTGCCAAAATGCCGTCATCAGCAGGGAGTGCCGGGGAAAGACCATTGACGAGGTGCGCCTGCTGGAAATTTTCAAAGAGCTTGCGGCGGCCGGGGCCCACAACCTGGACCTGGTCACGCCCACGCACTACACCTCGCTGCTGACGCGGCTGCTGCACGACAATCCCCAGCCCCTGCCGGTGGTGTGGAACAGCTCGGGGTATGAGCTGGTGCCAAAGCTGCGCGGGCTGGAGGGGGCGGTGGACGTCTATTTGCCCGACTTGAAGTATTTTGACGCCCGGGCCGCCGGGCTCTATTCCGGCTCGCCCGACTACTTCCCCGTTGCAAGCGCCGCGCTGCTGGAAATGGCGCGTCAGACGGGGGACTGCGTCTTTGACGGGGAGGGCCTGCTGCGTCGCGGCCTGCTGGTGCGCCATCTGGTGCTGCCCGGCCTTTCCAAAGACAGCGTGGCGCTGCTCGAGTGGTGTGCCGCCAACCTGCCTGCCGGCACGCGCTACAGCATCATGGCGCAGTATACGCCCACCCCCGCCGTCGCGGGGCACCCGGCGCTGGGCCGCAGGCTGACCGCCTTTGAGTATGACAGGGTGGCCGGCGCCGCCGTACGGCTGGGGCTGAAGGGCTACCTTCAGGACAGAGAGGCGGCGGGGACGGGGCACATCCCGGCCTTTGACGGCACGGGAGTGCTGCCTGCAAAAAGCGCCCCGTCCCAGGAGCCGGGCTTTTAAGGCACGGCAGGATTTGAAGGGCAGAAGCTGACTAAACTTTTCCCGGGACATGACAAGCATCCCTCTGCCGGCAGATTTGCCGTGGCAGAGGGGCTGGACGGGGCCACCTTCTTGACTTTGTGCAAGGCGGCTGATACAATGAAACGAGCAATTGCCGGAGTGGCGAAATTGGCAGACGCCCGGGACTTAAAATCCCGTGGGTGGCGACACCCGTGCCGGTTCGATCCCGGTCTCCGGCACCACAAAAGCCCGGGCGCAGCATGCGCCCGGGCTTTTTTCTTTTGGCAAAAGTGTCCGGCGCACACTTGGCAGCACGGCGGAAAAGCGTGTGCCGGATGTGCGCATGCGGCGTGTTTTCGGCAAAAAAGGGAGGGAAACGGCCTGCCGGGAGCAAAAAAGGGCACCGGCAGCACGGCGCCGCCCGGCGGACGGCTTTGGCCGTTACGGCCACAGGCATCGGGCGAGCTCTACCCTGCCGTCCGGCAGGAAGGGCACACCCTCTTTTTCAAGCAGCAGCCGTTGGCGGTTTTCGGGCCCCGGGCCGAAGGCCGCCGAAAGGCTGCCGTCCCGGTGCAGCACCCGGTGACAGGGGACGCTGCCGTCCCGGCAGGCGCGCATGGCATAGCCCACAACGCGGGCCCATCGGGGGTTTCCGGCAAGCCGGGCAATGCGTCCGTAGGTGCTCACGCGCCCTTCCGGAATGCACCTGACAATGTCCCAGATGGCGCAAAAGCTGTTGCTGTCCGGCGGCATGGCGGGTCCTCCTTTCCGGGGAAAAGCATGGCGGGGAGCGGGGCTAGAAAATGCACACCTTCATGCCCTGCCGCAGTGCGTCGTCGTCGAGAAGGCTCATGGCGTCGATGAGGTTGCTGCGAAAGGCGCCGGTGCCCTGCCCGGGGCGCAGGGCGGCATGGGCGATTTCACCGCACAGGCCCATGGCGGCATAGGCGGCGGTCGAGGCCTGCACCGCGCTGCCGGGGTTTGCCGCCGCAAAGGCGGTCACCACGCCGGTCAGCATGCAGCCGGAGCCCGTGATGCGGGGCATCATGGGGTGGCCGTTAAAGACGGCGTAGGTTGCCCGCCCGTCCGAAATCACGTCGATGGCGCCCGACATGGCCACCGTGCAGTGCAGCGCAAGCGCCAGGCGCGTGACAAAGGCGGCAAGCTCGGGCAGCGTCTCGGGCGTCACAAGGTCGGCCGAGCAGGCGTCGACGCCCCGGGTGGAGGAGGCCACGCCGGCAATCGCCTTGACCTCCGAGACGTTGCCGCGCAGCACCGCGATGGGGAGCTCCCGCAGCAGGGCCTGCGCGGCCATCGCACGCTGCGCGGCGGCCCCGACACCCACGGGGTCGAGCACGATGGGGATGCCGCGTTCGGCGGCCGTGCGGCCTGCCAGCAGCATGGAGTCCACCGTGCTCCGGTGCAGCGTGCCGAGATTGAGGCACAGCCCGGAGGCGATGCCGGAAATTTCCTGTACTTCCGCGGCGTCATCTGCCATGATGGGGGAGGCGCCGCAGGCCAGCAGCATGTTGGCCACGTCGGACACCGTGACGTAATTGGTGATGCAGTGGATAAGAGGGGATTTTTCCCGAAGGGAGGCAATCATGTTGTCAAACATCACAAAAGGGCTCCTTTTTTACTGCCCGATGCGCCTGGGGCAGAAACTGTTTTTTGAGAAAAGAAGGGGCACGGTGCCCCAAAGAGGCCCCCGCAGGGCCGCACGTCCGCACCGGGGCTCACACCGATTCAAAGACCTGCCCCGTCTTGTCCTCAATAAAGCGGCGAAACTGCTCTGCCGTCCCGCCCGAGATGCCGGCCTTGTCGTAAACCTGGCCGTGGTTTTTTCCAAACACAAAGACAAAATATCCCTCTGTCTGGGCAAGGGCGACGATGTTGGAATAGGGGAAGTCCGAGCTCCCCACCTCGGTGACACTGTGGTAGCCCTGCTCGTCAAAGGTTGTGTTTGAGGTGGCAAGGCCCGGCGGGATACGGCGAAAGGCGACGCGGCCGTTGAGCGCATCCTCCCAGACGAGGGCGGCGAAAATGAGAAAAACGGCAAACCAGGTCACAAGGGAGCGAAAGGTGAAAAAGGACCCGTCCAGCGCCGAGAAAAAGGCGAGCAGCAGGCCGGAGAAAAAGGCAATCCAGCCGAAGACGTGGGCGCGGCGGCTTTGCTTTTTGCGCACGGTTTTTCTCAAGGCGCGCGCCAGGGCGGCCATGGCGCGGCCGTCGTAGCGGGTGGTTACGGTAAATTCCAAGGCGGCAGCCTCCTTAATAAAAGGATTTCTTCTGCAACAGGATACCACAGCTTGAGGCGGCAGGCAAGCGGGGGAAGAAGGCTTTGACAGGGCAAAGAGGGAAAAGGCGGCGCACGGGGGAAGGGCAGCCTTTTTCAAAGGAAGGGGCGGCGCACCGCAAAGACGGGAGTTGCCAAGAAAGAGGGGGCAGGGTATAATGGAACGGAAGACAAACGCCCCCCTTTGCCCTTGTGCCTTTTGGGGGAGGGGGCGGCTTTCGGAAACAGGGGAAAAGCGCCCTTCCCCCGTGGAAAGGGGGACGCGGAAAACTTTTTGTTGCGGGAGGCGCAAAAGACAATGCAGCTTGGCATGGCACATTTGATTGGACTGGCGGGCACGCTGCTGGCGATCACCGGCATTGGCGTTTGGTCCGGCAGGAGGGTTTCGTCGGCGGAGGACTTTTCGACCGGCGGCTCGCAGGCGGGGACGGCCATCGTCATCGGCTCCCTCATGGGGACGCTGGTGGGCGGGGCCTCCACCATCGGCACGGCGCAGCTTGCCTTTACCAACGGGTTTTCGGCCCTGTGGTTTACGCTGGGGGCAGGGCTTGGCTGCCTGGTGCTGGCGCTCTTTTTTGTCAGGCCCATGCGCCGCAGCGGCTGCAAGACGCTGCAGCAGATGGTGGCGACGGAATACGGCCCGGCGGCGGGGTTTTTGTCGTCGGTGCTTGGCATTTTGGGCACCATGCTCTCCATCGTGGCGCAGGTGCTCTCGGCCATGGCGCTTATGGGGACGCTGCTGCCCCTGCCGCCCTCTGCCTGCGCGGTGCTCAGCGTGGTGCTCATGATGTGCTATGTGCTGTTTGGCGGCGTGTGGGGCGCGGGGCTGGTTGGCACCGTCAAGTCGGTGCTGCTGTGCCTGGCGGCGGTGTTCGGCGGTGTGCTGGCGCTGTCTCAGGCGGGCGGCTGGCAGGCGATGGGAGAAGCCTTGCCGGGTTTTTTCAACCTCTTTGGGCGCGGCGTGGGCATTGACGCCGGCGCGGGACTCTCGCTGGTGCTCGGCGTGCTGTCGACCCAGACCTATGCGCAGAGCGTTTTGGCCGGGCGCAGCGACCGGGTGGCCGTGTCGGGCGCGCTGTGGTCGGCGCTGCTCATTCCGCCCATCGGGCTGGGCTCTGCGCTGGTGGGCATGGTCATGCGCATGCGCCATCCCGACATGACGCCGGCGCAGGCATTTCCGCGCTTTGTGCTGGAATTTATGCCCGACTGGCTGGGCGGCGTGGTGCTGGCCACGCTGCTCATCACGGTGCTGGTGGCGGGCGCCGGCCTGGCGCTGGGCGTGGGCGCCATTGCCTCGCAGGACATCTACCCCCGCGTGGCGCGCCGCAGGAGCGACAAGGGAACGCTGCTTATCACGCGGCTGTCTATTGCGCTGGTGCTGGCGGTGTCGCTGCTCTTTACGGGGGAGCGCCTGTCGGCCGCCATTTTGGACTGGAGCTTTATGTCCATGGCGCTGCGCGGCGCCATGGTTTTCCCGCCTCTGTGCGGGGCGCTCTTTGCAAAGGGGCGCGTGGATTCCCGCTTTGCGCTTGCGGCGCTTGTGGCGGGGCCTTTGACGGTGCTTTTGGTGCGGCTGCTGTGGAATCCGCCCTTTGACCCGCTCTTCACGGGGGTGGCGGCCGCGGCGGCGCTCATGCTGGCGGGCGTGGCGTGCCGCAAAGGGCATCGGGACGGAAAGGAGAAAGCGGTATGAACAAGCGAGCGGTTCTCATTGTGCTGGATTCGGTGGGCGTGGGCGAGCTGCCCGACGCCGCCCGGTACGGGGACGAGGGCAGCAACACGCTGTCGCATGTGGCAAAGGAGACAAAGGGGTTTTCGCTGCCCAACATGGCGGCGCTGGGCCTTGGCTGCATTGAGGGGGTGCAGGGGCTGCCCTGCCCCGGACAGCCCGGCGGCGGCTACGGCCGCATGGCCGAAAAATCCAAGGGCAAGGATACCACCACCGGCCACTGGGAGCTGGCGGGGCTGCGGCTGGACAAGCCCTTTCCCACCTATCCCAACGGATTTCCCCGCGAGGTCATCGACGCCTTTTGCGCCGCCACGGGGCGCGGGGTGCTGGGCAACAAAGCGGCAAGCGGCACCGTGATTTTGGAGGAGCTGGGCGAGCAGCACATGCGCACGGGCGACCTCATAGTCTACACCTCGGCCGACAGCGTGTTTCAGATTGCGGCGCATGAGGAAATTGTACCGCCGGAGCAGCTCTATGAGTACTGCCGCATGGCGCGGCAAGTTCTGCAGGGGGAGCATGCCGTGGGCCGCGTGATAGCGCGTCCCTTTGTGGGCAGGCCGGGCGCCTTTGAGCGCACGGGCAACCGGCGGGATTTTTCCCTTCCGCCCGTAGGGAACACCGTGCTCGACGATTTGACGGCGGCCGGCATCCCCACCTACGGCGTGGGCAAGATTGAAGACATTTTTGCCCACCGGGGGCTGGCAAAATCGAATCACGCGGCGGGAAACCCCGCCTGCGTAAAGGCCACGCTGGACTACCTGGGGGAGATGAAGAGCGGGTTTCTCTTTGTCAACCTCGTCGACTTCGACTCGCAGTACGGGCACCGCAACAACGCCGAGGGCTACGGCCGTGCGCTGGAGCAGTTTGACAAGGCGCTGCCCGACATCATGGCGGCGCTGGGCAGGGAGGATTTGCTGCTCATCACGGCCGACCACGGCTGCGACCCCACCACCTCTTCCACCGACCACTCGCGGGAATATGTGCCGCTTTTGGCATGGTCGCCGGCCATGGAGCGGGGCGTTTCACTGGGCACGCTGCCCACCTTTGCGGCTGTGGCCGCAAGCGTGGCAGACTTTTTCGGGCTGCCCATGCGCTATCAGGCAGACAGCTTTTTGCCAAAGCTTTTTGAACAATAACCGAGTAAAGGAGACAAGAAGCGTATGACGCCTCACAACAGTGCAAACAAAGGCGATATTGCCTCCACCGTTTTGATGCCGGGCGATCCCCTGCGGGCAAAATACATCGCCGAAACCTATCTTGAAAACCCCGTCTGCTTCAACGAGGTGCGCGGCATGCTGGGGTATACCGGCAGTTACCGGGGGCACCGGCTCTCGGTCATGGGACACGGAATGGGCATGCCCTCGGTTGCAATATACGTCACCGAGCTTTTGACCATGTACGACGTGAAAAACATCATCCGCATCGGCTCGTGCGGCGGCTTTGCCCCTCTCAAGCTGCGCGACATTGTGATGGCCATGTCCTCCGCCACCGACAGCGCCATGTTTGACTCGGTCTTTCACGGCATGCACTACGCTGCAACGGCAAACTTTGAGCTGTTGGAAACGGCGGTGCGCAAGGCCAGGGAGCTGGGCATCACGCCCCATGTGGGTCCCGTGTTCTGCTCCGACACCTTTTATCAGCCCACCGACGAGGCCTCCCGGGTGATGGGACAGCACGGTGTGCTGGGAGTGGAGATGGAGTCTGCGGCGCTCTACATGCTGGCGGCGCGCTACGGCGGCAGGGCGCTGGCCATAATGACGGTCAGCGACATGGTGGACGGCTCTGCCGAGCAGACCACGGCCAAGGAGCGCGAGACCGGCTTTCAGGACATGATGAAGATTGCGCTTGAGACCGCCGCCTGCTTTGCCGACTGAGCCGCCCCTGCCGAGGGGAAAACCCGCCGCGCGGGCAAAGCCCGATGAAAAACCAAAACAGCACGCTTTTGAAAGGAGCCTGAAATACAATGGAAATTACTGTTGGCATGAAACACACCGTGGAGAGAGTTGTCACCCCTGACCTTTGCACCAAGCACACCAACCCCGACGCACCCGGCATTTTGTCCACCCCTTCCATGATTGGCGTGATGGAGGGGGCCTGCGCCGCCGCCGTGGCGCCGGCGCTTGAGCCCGGCGTGACCACCGTGGGGACGGCGGTCAACATCCGGCATCTGGCCGCCACGGTGGAGGGCCAGACCATCACCTGCGAGGCCGAGCTCATTGAAGTGGATCGCCGCCGCCTGACCTTTTCGGTGGTGGTGACAAACGACAAGGGCGTGAAAATCGGAGAGGGGACGCACGAGAGGTTCGTCTTCGTGCCCAAGAAATAGTCCATGCTGAAAACAGTCAACCTCGAAGAGGGCATGCCCCTGGTCGACGCCGCCATCCGGCGCGCCACCTTCGAGCTCAAAAGCGGCCGCCGCATGGGGCTGACCGCCATCAAATTCATTCACGGCTATGGCTCGTCGGGAAACGGCGGGCGCATCCGTGTGGAGCTGCAAAAATATCTGACCCGGCTGCAAAACAAGCGCGAAATCCGCCTGTTTGTGCCGGGGGAGCGGTTTGAAATTTTCGACCAGGACACGCAAAAGCTGCTGTCGGCCTGCCGTGAGCTGTCAAGGGACAAGGATTTGAACCGGCACAACAACGGCATCACCGTGGTGCTGCTGTGAGCGGGAAACGGGCGGCAGGAGGTGGAAGGTATGGCGCTGAAAAAGGTTGACGAGAGCAGGGCCTGCTCCGTTACGGGGCACCGTCCCGCGCGCCTTGGCATACGCCGCAGCAGCGACCCCGCCGCAAAGGCGCTGGCCGAAGGCCTGCGGCAGCACATCCTGGCGCTGTACTATGAGCACGGCATCATCCACTTTTTTTCGGGCATGGCGCAAGGGGTGGATATCTGGTATGCGCAGCAGGTGCTGCGCCTGCGCCGCTACAAGCCCGAGGTGACCCTGCACTGCGTGCTGCCCTGCTACGGGCAGGAGGCAGGCTGGCCCCTGCGTGAGCGCAGCCTCTACCATAAAATTTTAGAGCAGGCCGACGAGGCGTTTTATCTCAACGGCAGCTATTTTCCGGGCTGCATGCAGGAGAGGAACCGCTACCTCGTGGACCGCGCCCAGACGCTGCTGGCCGTTTATGACGGTGCGCCCGGCGGAGGCACCGAATACACCCTGCGTTACGCAAGGGACAGGAAGCGCCGCATCGTCCTGGTGCGGCCGCAGGAGCTGCTGGCGGCGGAAGGGGAAAAGGCCTGCGGGCAGGGGGGGCCGGCGGAGAGCTGACGTTTTCCCGGAAGACATACATTCAAAAGAAAAACAATCCGGCAGGCCAATGCGGCCTGCCGGATTGTTTTTCTGTAAGGGGGAGAGGTTATTTTGCGGAGGATTTGGAGAGCACGGCGGCCAGCCAGCCGAAGATGACGGCGGCGGCGATGCCTGCCGACGAAGCCGTGATGCCGCCGCTCAGGATGCCGGCCAGCCCGTATTGCGCAATGCCCTTTTCCACGCCCTTTGCCAGGGCGTAGCCAAAGCCCACGATGGGCACCGTGGCGCCGGCGCCGCCGAAGTCCACGACGGCGTCATACAGCCCAAGGCCGGTCAGCACAACACCCAGCGATACGAAGAGAACCACGATGCGCGCCGGCGTGAGATTGGTTTTGTCAATGAGAATCTGGGCGGCGGCGCAGATGAGGCCGCCCGTCACGAAGGCGGGCAGCAGGTTTTGAAACAACATGGGCAAAGCCTCCTTAATGGTCGCCTTGACGCGGCGGCTCACATTTGGTATAGTGACGATAACAAAAATCAGGCAGACGGCACGGCGCACACAGGCCGGCGATGCCCTGCCCAAACGGGGAGGAACACGCGATGACCCCTGAACAGGAAAGACGGCAGATGAAGCGATACCGCAAACTGCTCTCCCGGCATGAATTTGTGCAGGACACCAAGCAGGGGTTGGGGGATTTTTTCAAAAAGAAGAAATACCAGCGTATGCTGCGCCTGATTCTCTTTTTGGCGGGAGTCATGTTCGGACTGCAGTTTTTGTTTTTGCTGCTGGCCCGCCTGTTCGGATAGAGGAAAAAGGGGAGAAGGCAAAAAAGAGGGGGGAGGCGGCCCTCCAACAGAGAACACCCGCATTTTGCCGGCGCTTGCGGCACCTTTGGGGCCGCAGGCGCTTTTTTTGTTTTGCAAAAAGGGAAGAGGGTGCGCACGTTTAACGGAGGGGCCTTTTTTGGGGAAAGGGGCTGCCTGAGGGTCAGGAGGGGCCTGCACCCCCGTCGGCACTCAGCCAGACAAGGTGCGCGATGCCCACGATGGCGTCGCCCTGCTGCAGCGACATGGGGCTCATGAGGGCCCCCGTCCCGGCCAGCAGTACGTTGGAACAGCGCCCCTCCCTCATGGAGCGCAGGACGTGTCCGGCCAGCACCACGGCAGAACAGCCGCAGCCAGAACCCCCGGCGTGCATGTCCTGCCGCTCCACGTCGTAGACCAGCAGGCCGCAGTCCTGATAGCGGTCTCCCAGGGGAATGCCCTGCGCGCGCATTTGCTCAAGGACAATGCGGTGGCCGACCGAGCCGAGGTCGCCGGTCAGGATGAGGTCGAAGTCTGCGGGGGTTTTGCCGGAGTCCTGGAAAAAGCGGGCAAAGGTGTCGCAGGCGGCCGGGGCCATGGCGGCGCCCATGTTGGAGACGTCGCGGATGCCCATGTCAACCGGCCGCCCCACGCACACACCCTTGATTTTGACCGCCCCCTCCCGGCCCAGCACAAAGGCGCCCGCCCCCGTCACCGTCCACTGGGCGGTGGGGGAGCGCTGCCCGCCATAGGCCAGGGGGGTGCGGAACTGTCTTTCGGCCGTGCAGAAGTGCGACGAGGTCAGGCACAGCGCATGCTTTGCCGCACCGGACTCCACCAGCAGCGCCCCCAGGGCAAGGCTCTCGGCCGCCGTGGAGCAGGCGCCGAACAGGCCCAGCATGGGAATGCCGAGCGGGGCGGCGGCGTAGCAGGAGGGGGTGCACTGGTTGATGAGGTCGCCGCTCAGCATGAGGTCGATTTGACCGGGTTCAAGCCCCGCCTTCTGCAGCGCCAGCGTGACAGCCTGCTTCTGCAGCTCGCTTTCGGCCTTTTCCCAGCTCTTCTGCCCGGCGTAGGGGTCGCGCACGATGCGGTCAAAGGTGTCGGCAAGCGGCCCCTCGCCCTCCTTTTTTCCCGCCACGGCCGCGCTTTGCACAATGGCGGCGCCGCCTTCGAGCAGTAGCGTTTTTCCTTTTTGAATCATCACGACACCCCCTCAAGCCACCCGATGAGGAAGAGCACCAGCCCGTAGGCGCTGGACGTCAGAATGCCGTAGACCAGAACGGGCCCCGCGACCACGAACATCTTGGCGGCAAGGCCCAGTATCAGCCCTTCGCTTTTGAACTCCATGGCAGGTGAGACGATGGAGTTGGCAAAGCCCGAAATGGGGATGATGGTGCCGGCACCGCCGAATTTGGCGATGTTGTCGTAGAGGTTGAGGGCGGTCAGCAGCGCCCCCAGGAAAATCATCGTGACCGAGGTGGCGGTGGAGGCGGCGTCCTTGCCCATGTCCATGGACGTGTACCAGTTGGAAAAGAACTGTCCCACCGTGCAGATGGCACCCCCCACCAAAAAGGCGCACAGCATGTTTTTGCCGAGCGGGGAGGGGGGAGAAATTTCTTTGACATAGGCCTGATAGGCCTGCTTGCTCATGTTCATGGTCAAATCCTCCGCAAACGGTACAATTTGTATGGGCGTAGTATTTGCAAAAAGCCAGGCGTTATGCGCAAAAAAGGGGGAGAGCCAGATTTCTCTTGCGCCAAAATGGGCACTGTATTATAATAAATTTAAGGATGAAAAAGGCAAGCCGGGAGAATTTTTGTATCGCCACAAAGGATAAACCAACAAGGGGAAGTGAGGAGATATCATGCTGGAAACCAAGGTTATTCTGGAGACCGTCGCCGGGCTGGAGCAGGAGATGATTGCCAATCGCAGAAAGCTTCACGAAAATCCCGAGCCCTCGGGGGCAGAACTCAAAACGGCTGCCTTTATTGCCGCAGAAATGAAGAAGCTGGGCATGGAGCCCATCTGGATCAAGGAGCCGCTTGCGGCCTACTATGTGCTCGACACGGGACGCCCCGGCAAGACGGTTGCGCTGCGTGCGGATATTGACGCGCTCTCCATGCCGGAGGACGAGCAAAACCTCAAGGGCAAGAAGGTGTGCGTGTCCAAGGTGCCCGGCGTGTGCCACGCCTGCGGGCATGACGGCCACACCTCCATGCTGCTGGCGGCCGCCAAGGCGCTCACGGCGCACAAGGACGCCCTTTGCGGGAAAATCATGTTCATTTTCGAATCCAGCGAAGAGATGATTGCCACTGCAACCTATCCCGCCATTGTGGAGATGCTCAAGCAGCAAAAGCCCGACGTCATCTGGGGAATCCACCTGTATGCCATGATGAAGACGGGCACGGTTTCGGTGCAGCCCGGGCCCAGGATGTCGGGCGCCGGCTCCTTTGAAATCAAGATTATCGGCAGAGGCGGCCACGGCTCGCGTCCCGACCAGTCCATCAACCCCGTGGTGACGGCGGCCGAAATCACAGGAAAACTCAACACCATCGTGCCGCTCCAGATTGCGCCCGACGAGGCCGGCGTGGTCACGGTGTCCTGCCTGCAGGGCGGCGAGACCTGGAACATCATTCCCGACACCTGCACCATCATCGGCGGCATCCGCTATTTCTCGGTGGAAAATTTTGAAAAGATTGTCTCGCGCATCCGCATCATCACCGACTCGCTGTGTGCGGCAAACGACTGCAAGGCGGAATACATCACCATGCCCAAGCTGATGTACCCCGTCATCAACAACCCGGCCATCTCCAAAATTGCGGCGGCCGCCGTGGAAAAGGTGCTGCCGGGCGGCGTGGTGGAGGAGCCGGCCTGGATGGCGTCCGAGTCCTTCGGCGCCTATCAGGACGTGGTGCCCGGCGTGTTTGCCTTTGTCGGCATTCAAAACGAGGAGCTGGGCAGCGGCGCTGCCCACCACAATGTCAAGTTTGATCTCGACGAGAAGGCGCTTTCCATCGGCGCTGCGGCCACGCTGCAGTTTGTCAGCGACTTTTTGAGTCAGTGAGTGCCGCGTTGCGCGGGGTGTGAACATTGAAAATTTCATAAAAGGCGTAAAAAAATCGGCATATTTTGCAAAAAAACAGATTTGTTTTGTCAAAAACTATAAAATTTTCCCGATTTTGCTTTGCCGTGAAAAATTCACTTGAAAAGGACGGCCCTTGCGTACTATAATAACCCATAAACCTTCGCGGAAACCCTGCCTCAGTTCGGCGGAAGGCAGGGGTTACAACGACTTGGAGGAATCAAAAGGCTGTAAGTGATCCCGAAAAAGAAGTTCATTTTTAGGAGGGAATAATCATCATGACTATCGCCTGGACCATGCAAAGCGCGCTGGTGTTTATTGCCATTGCGCTTTGGATCGGCGATGTGGTTGCATCGCTGACAAAAGCCCGCGTTCCGTCCATCCTGATTATTGCAATTATCTTTGTCGTGGGCTACTGGACCATCCTGCCGCAGGATTTTCTCGACATCGCACTCATCACCTATTTCTATCAGTTTGTCAATTTCGTCATCATGGTTCACATTGGTACGCTGTTTAACCTGCGTGAGCTCAAGAGTGAGTGGAAAGTTGTGGTTATCACGCTGGCGGCCGTTGTGGGCATCGTCATCACGGTCTACCTCCTTGGCCAGTACATCCCGTGGGTCGGCAAGGCGCAGGCCCTGGCCATGGCGCCGCCCTTTACCGGCGGCCTGATGGCGGCTCTGATTATGGGTGAAGCGGGCAATGCCGCAGGCATGCCGGCGCTGGGAACCCTGTCGTCCATCTGCTTTATCATGCAGGGATTTGTGGGCTTCCCGCTCACCGCCCTTTTCCTCAAGAAAGAGGCCACCCGCGTGCTGGGAGAGATAGACAAGGGCTCCTGGGTGGCGGAGGAGAAGAAAGAGGAGTCCGAGCAGAAAAAGGCTTTGGTTGACAGAGTGCCCGAGAAGCTCAAGGGCAACTACTGGTACATCCTGGAGCTGTGCTTTTACGGCTGGATTGCCAAGCTGCTCTCCGACTTCCTCAACACGACCTTCAACTCGACCCTGTGGTCGACCTCCATCACGGGTATCGTGGTTGGTATTCTGGCCGCCGCTCTCGGCATCATCGACACCTCGCCCATGAACAAGGCGCAGTCCTACGGCTTCCTCAACTGGGCGCTGACCGCCTATTTCATGAGCTTCCTCAAGACCGCCACCGCGCAGCTGCTGCTTTCGCTGGTTGTGCCGCTGGTCACGGGCCTGGCGCTGGCCACCGTGGGTATCTTCATCGGCTCTATCCTGCTGGGCACCTCCAAGATTGTCGGTTTTTCCAAGCCCATGGCCCTTGCGGTTGGCCTCAACTGCTTCCTGGGCTTCCCCTACAATTTTATTCTGGTCAAAGAGTGTATTGCCTCGCTGGAGTGCTCCGAGGAGCGCAAGGAGACGGTGGAAAATCACCTGATGCCCAAGATGATTCTGGGCTCGGTGATTGCCGTGTCCATCGTGTCGGTGCTTATCGCAGGCATTTTGGCTCCGGTTGTCATGGCCATGGGGGCCTGACAAAAGGCAGCCCTGTCTTTCAGGGATTTCTCACAACTCAAAAGCCCCCGTGCGTCCGGCACGGGGGCTTTTCCTATCCCGCGCGCAGGGGCAGGGGGCGGCGGGCTTTCCCCAAAGCAAAGGAGGCAACAAAAGGGGGGGCGCATTCCGGCGGTCTTCCAGGGGGACTGCCGGAATGCGCCCCCCTGGCCACGGCGCAGCAGGCAGGTGCAGTGCGGGCCAAAGGGCGCGCGGCAGGGGGCGTCCGGCAGCAGAAGGCCCCCCGGCCGCCTGCAGAGCCGCTATGAAAAAAATGAGCAGCTCAACAATTTGCAGACAACTTGTGAAAGCAGAAATTCCTCCCTATGATAAAGTCAGACCAAGGGGGCGAAACCCCGTAAAAAACCGGGAGGGATTTCAGTGCAGACGACGATGATATTGCTGCAGAAGATTGCGGAGATGTTTTTGCTTATGGCGGCAGGCTTTGTGCTCTTTCGCAAGGGGCTGCTCGGCGAGCAGGGCACGGCCGACATCGGCAGGCTGCTGACTTTGGCTGTCATCCCCGTCATTTTGATTAACAGCCTGTGGGCAGACAGGACAGCCGAAAAAACGGCGGTGCTGGTGCAGTCGGCCGTTGCGTCGGCGCTGCTGATGGCGCTTTCGGTGGCGGCGGCGGTGCTGATTTTTCCCAAAGACGGGGTCTCCTGCTTTGGCGCAGCTTTCTCCAATGCGGGCTTTATCGGCATCCCCCTGGTGCAGAGTGTGCTGGGCGGCGACGCGGCCTTTCTGATTTCGGCCATGATTGTCATGATAGGGCTGCTGCAGTACACGGTGGGCCTCGTCATGATAACGGGGGACAAGGGCACCATGAAGCTCAAGGCGGTGCTCAAAAACCCGGTGGTGCTGTCTGTGGCCCTGGGGACGGCGCTGTACGCCGCGAACATCCCCAAGCCGGCGCTTGCCGCTTCGGTGTTTTCCACCGTTGGCAGCTTGAACACGCCGCTTGCCATGCTGCTGTTGGGCGCATACCTGGCAAAGACAGACCTGAAAAAGGTGTTTGCCGTGCGCTCCAGCTACACGGTGTCCCTCGTGCGGCTGCTGCTGATTCCCCTGGCCGGCGCACTGCTGCTGCGGGCGCTGCCCCTGGGCAGCTCTGAGCTCAAGCTGGCGCTTTTCATCACCAGCGCCTGTCCTGCCGGAAGCTTAGGCGCCATTTTTGCCCAGCAGTATGGCAAAGACTACGAAAAGGCCACAGGGCAGGTCTGCATTTCGACCGTGCTGTGCATGGCAAGCATTCCCCTGATGGCGGCACTGTGCGGCGGGCTGCTGCAGGCATAATGCCTAAACGAAGCGGTGCGCGCACCGCGTTTGCCGGAAAGGGCCGCAAAAAGGCACCGCCCTCTTGCAAAAGGGCGGTGCCTTTTTTAAGTTCCCCAAAGGGGGTCAGGTGCGCGGCTCTTTTTGGGAGCGGCGTGTTTTGGGCGCCTCTTCCGGGGCGCTTTGCCGGGGCGCTTTCTGTTGCCTTTGTTTGCCTCGGGCAGGGGGCGCCGTCTCCTGCGGCGCAGCCGATGCCCTTTTTGGGGCGCCTTTGGCCTGCCGTGCGGATGCCTTGCCCTGCCCGTCGTGCTCAATCATCTCATACAGCGCCTCAAAGGCATCGGCAATGCCGCCCAGGGAGGAGACAAGCCCCTCGGCCACGGCCTCTTCGCCGTTGAGAATGCATCCGATGTCGGTGGCCAGCTCGCCGACGTTTTTCATGAGCTCCAGATAGCGCTCCCGGGTGATTTTGGAGTTTCTTGCCACAAAGCCCACGATGCGCTCCTCGATGCGGTCGAGGTACCGGTAGGTCTGGGGCGCCGAGATGATGGTGCCGTTGTAGCGCACGGGGTGTACCGTCATGGTGGCGGAGGGCACGATGAAGGACCGGCGGGCCGACACCGTGAGCGGCACGCCGATGGAGTGGCCGCCGCCCAGCACCAGCGAGACGGTGGGCTTTGTCATGGAGGCGATGACCTCGGCGATCGCAAGGCCGGCCTCCACGTCGCCGCCCACCGTGTTGAGCAGGATGAGCAGGCCGTCGATGTTGGGCGACTGCTCGATGGCGGCAAGCTGGGGGATGATGTGCTCGTATTTGGTGGTCTTGGTAGAGGAATTTTGCGCGGTATGGCCCTCGATTTGCCCCACAATGGTGATGATGTGCACGGTGGCGCGCGCGGTGCGCAGCGTGATGGAGCCGTAGTCCTCAATGGAAGAGAGGCTGCCTTTTGCAGCCCTGTCGCCCCCACTCTCGGGGAGGGCGGGCTCCTGCCCGCTCAGAAAAGAAAACTCCTGCATGAAAAACTCTCCTTCGCAAAACCCGTTTGGCGAATGCGCCGACGGTTCTCTGAAGGTCAGCATGCACAAAAAGCAGGCTGTTATGCAGGGGAAAAGGCTCAGAGAGGAGGACAAAAGGACTTTGCTCAGGGACAAGCGGCCTTGAAAGAATGAAACTCTCCAGGATACAATTTGAAAAAATTAGGCATTTTTCAAAAAACTTCGAAAAAGCGTTGAAATTTTACGGATTTTCCTCTATAATAAGGCTGACATGTTCGTCGGGCTGCCCGCAGTCCGCGCAAAAATAGTGCTGTGCATGGCGCAGGGCACCTTAAAGAAATAAGAGGGTAAGGGAGGCAACAGAGGGTTTATGGCCGACAAAACGAAAAAGATTGACGCTGTCGATACAAAAATCATCAAGCTGCTGCAAATCAACGCAAGGACAACGGCCTCGGACATTGCGGAGAATATCGGCATGTCGGTGCCGGCGGTCAGCGAACGTCTGCGCAAGCTGGAAAATGCAGGTATTATCGAAAGATACACGGCCATTTTGAACAATTCCAAGCTGGGCAAGGAAGTGATGGCCATTATGCTGGTGGCCATGGGCAACCCCGACCTGGCGGTGGGGGCGGCTTTTCGCGACCTGGTGACAAGCGAGCCCGACGTTCTGGAGTGCTACTCGGTGACGGGGGAGTACGACTATCAGCTCAAGATTATCACGGCGTCGACGGCCTCGCTGGAGCAGCTGCTTGCGCGCATCAAGGCGGCAGTTGGCGTATCCAAGACGTCGACGGCAATTATTTTGTCCACGGTCAAGCTCAATTTCCCCATCGAGCTGTAAAGCGAGTCGAGCGGGCCTGCGGGGGAGGGAACTTCCCTCGGCGGGGCGCCGTCTAAATTCAGCAGGAGCCGAGAGGCGATGCGGAAACATCAAAGCGCAAGGCGGGGGCTCCCGCCTTGTCTTGCGTCTGGCGGCATTTTGGCCGTTTTGTGTGCAAGGAGGAAAAAACAATGACAAAGCATGGACGGGCGCCGGAGCCCGAGATGACGGGCCAGCTCGGAAAGACGCTGCTGTATGGGCTGGCTGCATGGATTTTGATATTGGCAGCGGCATTTTTTGGCCTGCGTGCCGCATGGCGTGCACTGCGGTCGGCCGATGAGGTGCTCCCGCCCGGAAGCACGGACGAGGCGGCCCGTTACGAGGAGACCATCAACCAAACGCAGCAGCAGGGGCAACAGGAGGCGACGGCCGAGCGCGTGGCCCAGATGTTTACCGGGCAGGAAGTGGACTATGCCTCTCTGATGGAGGGGGACATGCTGTATGCCGGCACCATTGCCTCGCTGGTATCGCTCAACTTTCCCGATTTCACCGACATCAAGGCGGTGGAAAACGACTACATTATCGCTTACGGCGTGTGGGAGAGCCTGAAAAATCCCGCCTTTGCCGGAGGCGCCGTGGCCAGCGAAGACCGCGTGTATGTCACGGCGGAATCGGTGGAAAAGGTGGCAAAGGAGGAGCTGGGCTACGACAGCGCGCTCAACCACCACTCTCTTGAGCAGTTTGGCGACTTCAAATTTGATGTCATCACCAGCCGCTACTCGGCCCCCTCCTACGGAATCGACGTGGCGGGATATGCCAAGGTCAAAAGCTGTGAGGTGGAGGGCGACACGGTCGAGCTGACGGTGGACTGCTACCAGGATGACGTGGAGACCGGGCAGAGCACGCTGACGGCCGTGCGCCGCATCGTGATGGACCTTTCGGGCGAGCTGCCGATGGTCAAGTCGGTGGAGACTCTGGAGTGAGGTACCCGGGCAAACGGGACGGGTTCGAAAAGGAAGGACAAGGAGGAATTGCCATGAAGTTGTTGCGCAAAACAGGGGCGGCGGCGCTGGCGCTGCTGCTGCTGCTGCTGGCGGCCCCCGTATCGGCAGGGGCCTTTTCGGATGTGACGCAGGAGACCTCGCCTTACGCGCAGGCCATTGACGCGCTGTATGAGCAGGGCGTGATTGAGGGATACCCCGACGGGACCTATCGTCCCGAGCAGAGTTATACAAGAGAGGAATTTGCCCAGCTTTTGAACAAGCTGCTGGCGGCGGAGCAGGAGACGGCTGTGGAGCAGGCGCCTTTCCCCGACGTGGAGCAGGGGAGATGGTCTGCACCGGCCATTGCCTGGGCCGTGCAGGCGGGGGCAATCGAGGGCCGCGACGACGGCCTGTTCTGGCCGCAGGACACCGTGAGCCTGCCGGAGGCGGCAAAGATGCTGCTGGTTGCCTCGGGCCTGGCGGACAACAGCCTGAGCTTTCCCAACGGGTACCTGGAGGCGGCACGCGAGGCCGGCCTGATGGAGGGAGTGCCGCAGGAGGGCTGCACGAGGGGCAGCGTGGCACAGATGGCCTGGAACACCCTGCGCAGCCTTGCCTCTGAGGAGCAACGGCTTGCGCTGGGGCTTGGCATGCAAAACGGGAAGCTCAGCCTGCTCCAGGCAGACGGCAGCAAGCTGCTGCTGACGCCGGCGCCGGGGCTTTCGATGCCGGAAAAAACGGTGGGGGTGCTGTTTTCCTACACCGCCACGGAGGGCGGCATGCTGCTGTCGCTGACGCCGGCCGCCCGGCTTGAGACGGGCATTGACGCCTCGCAGCTTGCCACGCAGTTTAGCAATATTTCCTATGAGCTCAGGCTGGGGAACCCCGACAGCCCGGAGGTTACGGCCAAGGTGACGGAGGATACCGTTGTCTATCAGATGATTGGCACCCAAGACACCGGCATAGGCTACACCGTGATTGACAGGGACGATTTGCCCATGATAAACGGGGGGAGCGGCGTGTCCACCTGCAGGGTGCTGACCTGCGTGCAGGAGGACGGCGTCGTGCGCGCCATGCTGGTGTCTGCGCCGGGCGACCTCTCGATGACGGGCGTGTATTACGGACTGCTTGACAGCGCCAGCATGGTCAGCGACAACGGTAAGAGCCGCTATCTGCTGAATGTTCTGGCGGCGGGCCAGGAGATGACGCTGCTGACCGAGGCCTCCTCGGGCAGGGACCTCTTTGCGCCGCAGGGCAGCGATGAGGACTATCTCATGGCGGGGCGCAGCTATGTGCGGTTTCGCATCGGGCAGGACGGCGCCGTGGACCAGCTTGTCAAGCTGTCGCAGTCGGGACAGGATACGCCCCGGTGGGTGCGCGGCGTTGTGACGGCGCTGCCCGGCGACGGCAAGGGCATCTCGCTCTCGCAGGGCTACACCGTGCAGGACGGGACGGTCGTGCCGGGAGAGGATTTTTATTCCGACATCACGGTTTATCCGATGCATGAGCAGGCTGCCGTCTACACCGTGGACGCCTTCCCGCAGGACGGGGAGGACGGGCTGCTGGCGCTGGACGATGCGGCCGGCGTCTCGATTGCCTCGGCGGAGAGCATCGGCGTTTCGGATGCAGACGGCGGCAGCTGCTATGTGGCCGACCTGCTGCTCAACACGATTGACGGGGAGCTTTGCGCCGTTGCCGTCTTCTCCTATCTGGGGTAAGGCGGGCGCCAAGGCGGGAGTTTTCAAAAAAAGAAGGGGCTTTCTTAAAAAGCCCCTTCTTTTTTTGATTTGGCGGCAGATGGGAGCAGATGGGGAAAAAGGCCCAAAAGCAGGGCGCGTGGCCGTTTCTTTTTGCCCCTTTGGCGGCGTTACCGCAGCTTGGAGAGCTGCACAAAGACCACCACAAAAACCCAGCCCGCCACGGTTGCGGCGGCCCACAGCGCCCCCTGACGGCTGCGCAGGGGGATGCCCCTGCGGTGCAGGCGCTCCAAAAGGCCGCCCATGACAAGCGAGAGCAAAAAGACGCCGCCCCAGATAGCCCAGCCGTAGTGCCCGTGCCCGTAGGGGGCGCCGGTGGGGTTTGGGCCAAAAAGCTGCCCCAGCACAAGCCCTGCCGCAAAGCAGATGACGGTGACGGCCGCAAAACGCGTTTTCCCGAGCAGGGCGGCCAGGCAGGAGATGCCCATGCAAAGCCAAAAGAGCTTTCGCTGCAGCAGCCAGCCAAACAGGTAGTCGGAGCTGCCGGGCTCAAACAGCCAGCCCAGGAGGCTTTTTTGCGGCAGGTCGCCAAAGAGCAGCTTGAGCAGCAGGAAGAGCGCAAGGTAGCAGCCGGCGCAGGCAAGAAGGCGCAAAAGGGCGCGCTTTGCGGCGCCGGCTGTGCCGGCCGCCTCCCGTGCCGGGGCGGGAGAGGCCTCCTGCGGTGTCGCGCCGCAGGGGGCACAGGGAGCGGGGGAAGCCTTTTGGGGCACCAGCGAGTCCACGCTTACGCCGAAAATTCCCGCCAGCCTGAGCAGGTTTTCGGTGCTGGGGGCGCTTGTCCCCGCCTCCCACTTGGCAACGGCCTGCCGGCTCACGCCGACAAGCTCCGCCACCTGCTCCTGAGACAGCCCGGCCTGCTGGCGGCACTGCCGGATGCGTTCCGAAAGAGTCATCATGTGTCACCTCCGCAAACAGCGTAGCAGAAAAAAAGCCCGGGCGCCAGAAACCGGGGCCGCAACTTTTGGTTGCACCGGGCAAAAAAGGAGAAAAAAAGCCCCTTTGCCGGCCGTATCCGTCCGGCAAAGGGGCAAAAGGGCCTCACAGCCCCTTGATTCCCTTGGTGCCCTTGAGCATCCCGGTGGCCTTGGTGTCGAAGATGTTGGTCTCATAGCTGTAGGTCAGGCCGTCGCGCTGACGCTGACGCTTGAAGGCCAGGTCGATGAGCCGGTCGAGCAGCTCCTCGTAGGGCAGCCCCGCAGGTGCAAAGAGGTAAAAGGAGAGCGAGCCGGGGATGGTGTTGAGCTCGTTGATATAGACCTTGTCACCGTCGTCGGTGTCCATGAGGAAGTCGACGCGCACCACCCCGCTGCAGCCGATGGCGCGGAAGGCGTCAACGGCCAGCGACTGGATTTCCTGCGTTTTTTCGGCGCTCAGCTCGGCCGGCAGACGGCGCTGTGCGCCCGACATGCCCTTGGCCCCGCCCTGGGACATATACTTGTCGGCATAGGACAGGATTTCCCCGGCCGTCACCGGCTCTTCGCAAAGGGAGGGGGTGGCCTCCTGCTCGTCGCCCAGCACGGCGCAGTTGATTTCACGCAGTCCCGTCACGGCGCGCTCGCACAGCAGCCTCGGGGCAAAGGCGGCGGCGTAGTCGATGGCCTCGCGCAGCGCGCTGCGGTCGGAGGCCACCTTGATGCCCACGCTGGAGCCTAAGTTGACCGGCTTGACAATGATGGGGTAGGGCCCCAGCGCCTCGATGCGCTCGAGGTGGGCCTGCTCGTCGAGCAGATAGTCGCGGTGGTAGAAGCACACGCCCTGCAGCACCGGCAGCCCGGCGGCCGCCAGCACCTGCTTTGCGGCCATTTTGTCCATGCCCAGCGCCGAGGAGGCCACGTCGCAGCCCACATAGGGCAGGCGCAGCGTCTCGAAGAAGCCCTGAATCGAGCCGTCCTCCGTGTTGGTGCCGTGCACAATGGGGAAGGCCAAATCAAGGCGCACCAGGTCGTTGCTGCCGAACTTCTTGGGCTGGGCGCGCACGGCCCAGACCTCCGACTCGCTGCGGCGCAGGATGGCGGCCTGCGTGCACTGCTCGAGCAGCGCCGGGATGTTGCGGTAGTTTTCAATCTGAAGCAGGGCCTCGCCGGTGTAGAGCACCCCCTGCTTGGTGGTATAAAAGGGCGTCACCTGATATTTCTCGGTGTCCAGCGCGTGCATGGCCTGCACCGCCGAGATGACCGAGACCTCGTGCTCGGTGGAACACCCGCCGAAAAATACGCCAACGGACAGTTTCATAGCTGCTTGCCTCCTTATCGTGTTGTGGGAAAGGAGGGGACTCCCTCCTGTTGCGGGACGCTTGGGGCCGCCCTTGTGCCCACGGGGCCGGGCGGGGGGGGAAGACATGGGGAAAGCGTCAGCTCTCCATGTCGTCGGTCAAATCGTTTTCCAGCAAAACGGCGCTCGGGCCGGTGAGAAGCTGCGGCAGCAGCGCCAGCGCCTCGCGCAGGTTTTTGACGGCGTGGCGGCGCTGCTCGGGAAAGCCCTCGCTGTCCAGCCCCTCAAAGAGGGCGTCCCTGACGCGGCCGACGGCAATCACGTCGTCACAGTGAGGCGCGGCCACCCGGCCGAGCTCCCTGTTGGCGGCATATTCGTTTTCGCCCAGCTCCACCATGCCGGGCGTGATGAGGATGCGCCGGCGGCCCTGCAGGCTGCCAAGGACGCGCAGTGCCTCGGCGGCCCCTTCGGGGTTGGAGTTGTAGGCATCGTCAATGACAATCACGCCGCCGTTGTTTTTGAGCTCCAGGCGGTGGGGCACGGGCTTCAAACGGCGCAGCGCCGCCGTGATGCCGGCGGGGGAGACGCCCAGATGCAGCGCCAGGGCGGCGGCGCCCGTGATGTTGAGCACGTTGTGGCGGCCCAGCAGCCGGGTGGTCAGGCGCAGGGGCTCGTGGCCCTTGCAGTGCAGCGTGAAGGAGGTGCCCTGCTCGCTGACCGAGATGTCGTCGCTGTAGCAGTCGAGCCCCGGGGTCAGCCCGTAAGAGACGTGGGGGCGGGTGTAGCCCGCCGACGCCACCGGCGTGCTGTCGAAATTGAGAAAGGCAAGGCCGTTTTCCGGCAGGCTGTCGGCCAGCTCAAATTTGGTTTTGCGGATGTTTTCGGTGGTGCGGAAGGTCTCCAGGTGGGCGATGCCCACCGAGGTGATGATGCCGTAGGTCGGGTGCACGATATCGCAGATTTCCTTGATGTCCCCCACCTGCCGGGCGCCCATCTCGCACACAAACACCTGATGCTGCGGCCGCAGCTGCTCGTTGACGGTGCGCACCACGCCCATGGTGGTGTTGTAGCTTTCGGGGGTCATGAGGGTATTGTATTTTTCGCGCAGCAGCTCCGAGAGGATATATTTGACCGAGGTCTTGCCGTAGCTCCCCGTGACGCCGATGACGATAAAATCCCTTTGAGACTGCAGCTTTTGCTGCGCCGAGCGCACAAAGGAGTCGGCGATGCGCCGCTCGCGCCCTGCCATGAGACGGTTTGCCGCAGGCGGCAGCCCAACGGGAACCGGCAGCGTCACAAAAAGCAGCAGCAGGCCGGCGCCCCAATAGGGCGCGGCGCGCCAGACAAGGGCGGTGAGCAGCAGCGCCGCCAGCAGGAGCCCTGCCGCCGCCAGGAACTGCCGCTTGACGCGGTCGGTGACGACAAAGGGCTTTTTCTCGGGCTTTTTGGCGCAAAGCGTGTAAACTGCGGCAAGGGCATAGCCGAAGGCCGCCGCCAGCATGCCGGGCAGCCCCATGGTGAGCGCCACGGCGGTTGCCACGGCGGCGGGCAGGCCGGCAAAGAACCACAGACGCGGCGCGTTTTTGGAGAGCCATGCGGCGTAGCGCTCGTTGCGGTAGGAATTGAGCTGAAGCATGTGGAAATAATGGCGGCTGCGGGCGGCCTGCCAGACGGCTGCGGCGGCCAGCAGCGCAAGACGGGGAAGCAGTGCGTCGGTCATGAGGGGTCCTCCCTTGGAAGCGTCGAGAGATAGCTGTCTAAGATGGCATAAAAGCGCGCGGGATTGTCAAAGAAGGTGTAGTGGCCGGCGCCGGGAATCACGGCCAGGCCGGCGTTTGGCAAAAGCTGCTCCATGCGCTGCCCCTGCCACAGGGGGGTGGCGGTGTCGGCGTCGCCCCAAATCAACAGGGCCTCGGTGTCAATGCCCGGCAGAAGAGGCGCCAAATCCAGATTGATGGATTTGACAAGGCATTCGCGCATGACGCCCTTTGCGGCGCGATAGTCCTCCGAGCCGAAGTGGTTGCGCAGCCTCTCGAGCGCCGGCTCGCGCAGGGAGGCGGGCAGCAGGGAGAGCAGGGCCTTTCCCGCCTTGAAAAGGCGGGTTTTGCGGCTGGCCTTTCCGGGCGGCGGCTTGATGCCGGCAGCGCCCACTAAAACGAGGCGAAAGGCGGAAAACGAGAGCGCCCCCATGAGATAGATGATGACCCGGCCCCCGAAGGAATGGCCGAGCAGCAGGGGACGGCGCACGTCAAGGCGCTCCAGCAGCTCCGCCGTGGCGGCGGCATACTCGGGGACGCCCCAGGCCTCGGGCGGCGGGGGGCTTTGGCCAAAGCCGGGAAAGTCGAGGCTCAGCACGCGCCAGCCGCGTGAGGCCAGGTGCTGCGTGATGGGGCGCATGACCTCCATCGACGTGCCCCAGCCGTGCA
Source organism: Candidatus Galloscillospira excrementipullorum (assembly GCA_018714125.1). Taxonomy (GTDB): domain Bacteria; phylum Bacillota; class Clostridia; order Oscillospirales; family Feifaniaceae; genus Galloscillospira; species Galloscillospira excrementipullorum. The sequence goes on along the minus strand of DVNV01000052.1, from coordinate 5,153 downwards.
GCACCACGGCGGTGCGGGGGCCCTCCCCCAAAAATTCACAGTGGATGGTTGTCCCGCTCACGGGAATTTGCATGGGGAAAGCCTCCTTATGTTCCGGGACTGCGGACAGGCCGCAGCCTCCGTGCAGATGCAGATGCGTTGTTTTATTATACTCAGCCTGAGGGGGCAAAGTCGCAAAAAAATTGTAAATTTTGAAAAGTCAAGAGGCGGGCTTTGCGGCGGGCGCCTTTGAAAAACACCGGGGCGTTCTCTTGCCGGCAGGGCGGCGGGCGCCTGCCGGGGAGGCGCTTACAGGGAAAAGACGGCCTTTTTGACGCCCACCACCGCGCCGGTGGCGTTTGTGACCTCGTCGGGGAAGGAAGCGCGCAGCCGCTCGATGGTCTCCTTGTTGTCATAGCCCAGCAGCTCGAGCGTGTGGGCGATGATGAGCGGGAAATAGGCCGACATGCCGTCATAGACCTTGCAGGCAAAGCCCAGGCGCTCTTTCTTCAGGCCAAAGGTGTAAACCCCCTGCGCGCCCACCTTGCCGATGATGTTGGGGTCGCGGCACAGCACGCCGCAGGTGGCGGCGGCGTCCATGAGATTTTGAGGGTAGCGCGAGAGGATGTCGGCATTGCGCAGGGCGGCCTGCGCCAGCGCGGGGGTCCTGAGCAGGTCGGGGGCCGCCAGCCTGACATAGGAGGTGGCCATGTTGTGCAAGGGCACGGCAAAAACCGGCACACCGCAGCCGTCGACCCCTATGCGGATTTGCTGCTCGGGGAAGTCGGAAAATTCCGCGATGTCGCGCAAAATCATGCGCTGCACGGCGCTGTCCGGCTTGTAGTAGTCGCGCTCGTCGCCCAGCTCCCGCTGCACCAGAATGAGCGAGAGGTGCTTGCCGATGCAGTTGTGGTAGAGCCTGCTGGGCTTTTCCCCTGCCGCCACCAGCTTGAGCTCATAGTCGTGCCCCATGGGATAGCAGGGCTGCATGATGAGCGTGTCATAGGAGATGTCGGCCTTTTCCATGATGCTTTTGACAAGCTCCACCTGGCGCGGCCCGCACCACAGAGAGCCCGACATGATGGAAATTTCCTCGTCGGTCAGGCCGTATTTCTTGTCAAGCCCCAGCACCAGAAAGGGCAAAGCCTGGATGGGCTTGGAGGAGGAGCGGTAGTAGCACATGAAGTCGGCGTCGCCGACGCTGCGGACAAGACCTTTTTCGTCGCAGATGGCGATGGAGCCGTAGTGAAAGCACTCGAGCGTGTCGCCACGGTATTCGTTTACGAGAATTTGGGGAGCCGCCATGACAAGACCTCCTTTGCAGGGAACGGCAGGCGGGCGGCGGGCCCGCCTGAGGGCGGATGGATTTTTTGGTTATTTCTCATTATATCCCACAAGGCAGGCGAAGTAAAGCGGCAACCGGCACAAGCCGGCCGTGGGGCAAAGAGCTTTTGCCGGGCAGGCCCGCCGTCATGCCGCTTGCTCTCCTGGCACAAGGAAGGGGCGATGCTGCCTGACGCTTGCATTTTCCGGGGGTTTGCGCTATACTACCAGTACTTTCACAGGGCTTTGGAGGTGTTCCGTATGAGCAGCAACTATGAAATCAGGGAGCGCCTGCGGGAGTTTGACGGATTTCAGGAGGAGATGTGCGACGAGTGCGGCTATCGGGGCTGTTTTGGCATCGCAAAGCAAAACGTGCGCCCCCTGATCCGCATTCCCCTGTCGGTGGTCATGCTGCTGGCGGGCGGCGCGCTGTGGTACTATGTGTGCGGCTCCGACCCCATCGCCTGGTTTGTCATCTTCTTCTCGGTGGGAGGCATCTATTTGTGGATGATGAGCCGCAAGGTGGTGTGCCCCAACTGCGGGACAAAGCGCCCGCTCAAAAACCGGCAGAGGGTGACAAGGGACTTCAACCGGTATGACGTCATCGACTATGGAAAGCAGGCGCAGGACTACAAGCGCCGCATCCTGGCCTTCATGGAGGAATATGACAAAACGGGAAAGCCGGGGGAATGGGTCTGAAGGGCTTGACAAGAGCGCCGCACGGGAGTAAAATCTATAAAATAAAAATAAATGCCACAACAACTGCGACGGAGAGAAAAAAGGCGCGCAGCAGAGAGGGCAGGCTGTAAGCTGAAAGCCGCCCGCGCACATGCCGAACATACCGCTCCTGAGTTGCGGAGAGGAAATGCTCCGCCGGCCGGCACCGTTATCGGCCAAAGAGGTGAAAGGGGGCTTTGCGCCCTTTCATGAAATTCGGGTGGAACCGCGCCTGCCGTGCGCCCCGAATCCCCGGGAGGGGATTCGGGGCTTTTTTGACGCTGCGGCCGACCGCTCACGGCTTTATGAGCCAGTCACCGGCATTTTACAACAAACGATAAAAAATTTGCTAAAATTTCCGCGTCTTGAAAGGAGAGCATTATGATTTCCATCACCCTCAAAGATCAAAGCGTGCGCCAGGTGGAGGCGGGCCAGCCCATCATCGCCATTGCCAAGGCCATCTCCCCGGCGCTTGCAAAAGAAGCCTGCGCAGCAAAGCTCAACGGGGAGCTGTGCGACCTGCGCACCGTGGTCGACGCCGACTGCGCACTCGAAATTTTGACATTTGAAGACGCCCAGGGCAAGCACGCCTTCTGGCACACCGGCTCGCATGTGCTGGCCCAGGCCGTCAAGCGGCTGTTCCCCGAGGCCAAGCTGACGATAGGCCCCGCCATCGACAACGGGTTTTACTATGACATCGACACGCCCGAGCCCTTCACGGGGGAGGACCTTGAAAAAATCGAAGAGGAGATGCGCAAAATCGTCAAGGAGGATTTGCCTCTGGAGCGGTTTGTGCTGCCGCGCGGGGAGGCCATCGCCCTGGCGCAGAAGATGGAAGAGCCTTACAAGGTTATTTTGATTGAGGAGCTGCCCGAGGGAGAGGAAATCTCCTTTTACCGCCAGGGCGACTTCACCGACCTGTGCGCTGGCCCCCACCTCATGCGCACGGGGGCGCTGCGGGCGCTCAAGCTGCTCAACGTCACGGGGGCCTACTGGAAGGCCGATGCAAACAACAAGATGCTGCAGCGTGTCTACGGCATCGCCTTCCCCAAGAAGCAGCAGCTTGACGACTATCTCACCATGCTCGAGGAGGCAAAGCGCCGCGACCACCGCCGGCTGGGCCGTGAGCTCGACCTCTTCGCCCTCTTTGACGAGGGCCCCGGCTTCCCCTTCTTCTTCCCCAAGGGCATGGTCATCCGCAACGAGCTGGAAAACTACTGGCGCGACCTGCACCGCAAGTGGGGCTATGAGGAAATCAAAACGCCCATGATTTTGAACGAGGAGCTGTGGCATCGCTCGGGGCACTGGGATCATTACAAGGAGAACATGTATTTCACCACCATTGACGATGGAACATACGCCATCAAGCCCATGAACTGCCCGGGCGGCATGCTGGCCTACAAGCGCCGCATGTGGTCGTACAAGGATTTGCCCATGCGCGTGGGCGAGCTGGGGCTGGTGCATCGTCACGAGCTGTCGGGCGCGCTGCACGGCCTGATGCGGGTGCGCTGCTTCACGCAGGACGACGCCCACATCTTCATGACCGAGGAGCAGATTCCCCAGGAAATAGCCGGCGTCATCGAGCTTATCGACTCAGTGTATAAGGTCTTCGGCTTTGAATATCATGTGGAGCTCTCCACCTGTCCCGAGGACTTCATCGGGACCGAGGAGATGAGAAGGACCAGCGAGGATGCGCTGCGCAGCGTCATGGAGCAGCGCGGCATGGACTACGTCGTCAACCCCGGCGACGGCGCTTTCTACGGTCCCAAGATTGACTTCCACCTCAAGGACTGCATCGGACGCACCTGGCAGTGCGGCACCATCCAGCTCGACTACCAGATGCCCGAGCGCTTTGACCTCACCTACGTCGGGGCCGACGGCGAGAAGCACCGCCCCGTCATGATTCACCGCGTGGCCTTCGGTTCGATTGAGCGATTCATCGGCATTTTGACCGAGCATTTTGCCGGCGCCTTCCCGGCCTGGCTCGCCCCGGTGCAGGTCAAGCTCATCCCCATTGCAGACCGGCATCACGACTATGCGGCGCAGCTTGAGGAGCGCCTGACAAACGCGGGCTTCCGTGTGGAAAACGACCTGCGCAGCGAAAAGATGGGCTTGAAAATCAGAGAGGCCCAGCTTGCCAAGATTCCCTATATGCTCGTGGTGGGCGACAGGGAGGCCGAGCAGGGTGAGGTGTCGGTGCGCTCGCGTGCCGGCGGCGACCTGGGCGCCATGAAGGTGGACGATTTTGCGGCCATGCTGCGCGAAGAGATTGACACCAAGAGCATCAAGTGACAAGGCGGCAGCTGCAGGGGAAACCGGGACGACAATAGCAAAACAGGAAAAAAGACAGGCGCGCAAAAAGGGCTTTTTGCGCGCCTGTCTGCGCCCTGCGGGCCACGGGGCGGACGAGGGGAAAAGGAGGGCTTTTTTTGAGCGGGGAGTGTATGGAAGTCTGGATGCAGGGCTACCTTCGGGCGGTGCAGGAGGCCTTTGGGGAGCGGGTGCGCTTTGTGGGCCTCCAGGGCAGCCGCGCCAGGGGAGAGGCACGGCCGGGCAGCGACATCGACGTGGTGCTGCTGCTCGACGAACTGAGCTGGCAGGACGTTTTGACCTATCGGCGCGCCATAGAAGAACTGCCTTTGAGGGAACTTGTCTGCGGCTTTGTGTCGGGGGTGGAGGAGCTTGCCGCCTGGGACGCGGGAGAGCTTGTCTTCTTTTATCACGACACGGTGCCCGTGTTTGGCTCCCTTGAGTTTGTGCGCTCCCTGTTTGGCCCGCAAGATGTGCTGCGGGCGGTACGGCAGGGGGCCTGCGGCGTCTGCCACGCGGTGGTGCACAATGGGGCGCATGCGCGCAGCGCCGATGCGCTGCGCGAAATCTGCAAGTCGGCGGTTTTTGTGCTGCGTGCCGCCTGCTTTGCCCGGACGGGGCAGTGGGTTTTACACCCGGGTGATTTGGAAAAGGTGCTGCAGGGAGAGGAGCTTGAGGTGTTTTGTGCGGCAAGGGCGTTTTTGAAGGCCCCCTGCCAAACGGAGCAGGCGTTTGACGGCCTTTCCGAACGGCTGCTGCACTGGGCGCAAGGGGTTGTGAAACAGGCGGGCACCGCCTTGACGCAGGGAGGCTGAGCAGGGGGA
>DVNV01000051.1 GCA_018714125.1 Candidatus Galloscillospira excrementipullorum | reverse complement strand
CGGCCAGGACGAGGCCGTGACCAAGGTCACCGAGGCCATCCTGCGCTCCCGCGCGGGCATCCAGGACCCGAACCGGCCCATCGGCTCGTTCCTGTTCCTCGGCCCCACGGGCGTGGGCAAGACCGAGCTTGCCAAGGCGCTTGCACAGGCGCTCTTTGACGACGAGCGCAATCTGGTTCGCATCGACATGAGCGAATATATGGAGAAATACTCCGTATCCCGCCTCATCGGAGCGCCTCCGGGATATGTGGGCTACGAGGAGGGCGGTCAGCTCACCGAGGCGGTGCGCCGCAAGCCTTACAGCGTGGTGCTCTTTGACGAAATCGAAAAAGCGCATCCCGACGTCTTCAACGTGCTGCTGCAGGTGCTTGACGACGGCCGCATCACCGACTCGCAGGGCCGCACGGTGGACTTCAAAAACACCATTTTGATTCTGACCAGCAACCTGGGCTCGCCCATCCTGCTCGACGGCATCGACGAAAAGGGCGACATCACCGCAACGGCGCGTGCCGAGGTGGAGGAGCTGCTGCGCCGCTCCTTCCGGCCTGAGTTTCTCAACCGTCTCGACGAGATTGTCTTCTACAAGCCCTTGACCAAGGACGACATCGGCCACATTCTCGACCTGATGCTTGCCGAGCTCAACGGACGGCTGGCCGAGCGTCAGCTCTCCTGCCGCCTGACCGACGCGGCGCGCCAGCAGGTGCTCACCGAGGGCTACGACCCCGTTTACGGAGCGCGTCCTCTGCGCCGCTACCTGCAGCAGAATGTAGAGACGCTGATTGGCCGCCGCATTGTGGAGGGCAACCTGCATGCGGGAGACGTCTTGACAATCGACGCCAAAGACGGTACCCTGTCTGTAGAGGCAGCGCCAAAGGACTGAACGGGCAAACTTTGAAATCCTGTGTGCAAAAACACCTTCCCGCCGGAGGGCTGCAAAAGCAGCCCTCCGGCTTTTTTTATTGTGCATGGGCGCCGCCACCCCTGTTTTTAACGAAAGGAGCTTTTCCGCATGACCAAAAAAATCCTTGTTGTTGTGGACTATCAAAAAGACTTTGTCGACGGAAGCCTGGGCTTTGACGGGGCGCGGCAGCTCGACGACCTCATCGTGCAGCGCATCGAGCAGACGCTGCTGGAGGGCGGCGAGCTGGTCTTTACCTTTGACACCCATGGCGCCGACTACCTGCAGACATCTGAAGGGCGTGCCCTGCCGGTTCCTCACTGTCTGCGCGGCAGCGAGGGCTGGCAGCTGTTCGGACGCACTGCCGGCTATCTGCCCCGCGCCTCCCGCATCTTTGAAAAGGAAACCTTCGGCTCGCTCGAGTTGGCGCGCTATCTGGCAGACGGCGGCTACGACGAGGTTGAATTGTGCGGGCTTGTGAGCAATATCTGCGTGGTGAGCAATGCCCTGCTGGCAAAGGCTGCGCTGCCCGAGGCCCGCGTTGTCGTTTGCAAAGATGCAACCGCCAGCGCAGATGCTGCAGCGCACGAGGCCGCCCTGAGCGTGATGCGCAGCGTTTTCTGCGAGGTGGTGTAGCAGCCCCTGTGCAGGGCTCTGCCGCGCCACCCCGCCCGACAAAGGCCGCAGGCATTTTGCCTGCGGCCTTTGCTGCCTGATGCCTGCCCCTTGCACCTTTGCCGTCCTTCAAGGCGTGAGAACCCCTCCAAAAACCCGGTTGAAGGGGCTTGCATATGTATGCAAATTTATGCGAACGGTTGATTTTTACAGTTTGATTGTGATATCCTTTCTATATTAGAATACTGTTTTTCAAATTCCAAAAACTCCCGTGCCAAAAGGGCAGGAGCAAGAGAGGTGACAAAAGCCAGAGATTGTAGTAAAATCCCGTTACAAAGCCGCATCTGCAGCAAACGCTCTTGGGCCCTGCGGCGCCCGGCGCCGCAAAAACAAATAGGGACATTGCGTAAGGGGGGCCCCCCTTACGGCAGACAGGAATCTGTCTGCCGCGCCCTTCCTCCTGCGGCAATCTAAAAAGAAAGGAGTTCATCATGAAAAAGATGAAACGACAGTTCTTGGGCGTTTTTTGCGCTCTGACTTTTTTGCTGGTTCTGCTATCGCTTCCGGCGCTGGCGTCAGATTTGCCCACTCAGCTCTGGGTGAACGGGGTCAACATCCTCGCTCCGGACGCTACTCTTCCCAAGGGTGTCTCTTATGAAGACGGTGTGCTGACGCTGGAGAACGCTGAGATCACCCAGGCAGGAAGCTCCTCCCCTGCTGGTGGCATCGGCATCTATTCCGATCGTGCCCTCACCATCGTGCTGAAGGGCCAAAACTCCATTGCGGGAGAGGGCATCGAATGCGGCATCCACCTGATTTCCGGTACCCTGACCCTCTCGGGCGACGACTCCCTCTCGGTTGCGGGAAAAGAGGTCGGCATTTTCGCCTATGCTGGCGTCACGGTGGAGAACTCCGTCTCGGAGCTGATCGTCTCGGGAGCCTATCGGGCATTTTCTGCTTTTGACGGCTCCCCCATCACCATCGGCGGAAAAAATTATAACTCCTATGACGACCTGTATCAGCTTGTCACGGTGGAAAAGGGCACGCTCGTTTCCAATGTGTCCCTGCCCACCGAGCTCTGGGTGAACGGAGTCGACATCCTTACAAATCCT
>DVNV01000050.1 GCA_018714125.1 Candidatus Galloscillospira excrementipullorum | reverse complement strand
GACAGCCGGGGCGGCGCCGGGGTATACTGGGCAGGGAAATCAAACGGCCCTTGTGCGGCGCCCGCCGCCCCTGCCGGGGTGCAGGGCTTTTTTACAGGCAGGCCCACTGCGCGTGGCAGGGGCCTTCTTTTTGAGGGGGAGGGCGCGGCGCTTTTCCCCAAAGCCCGCAGGGCTTTGGGGGGCCGCCGGGAAAGGGGAAGAGCCTATGGTGAAGTGGAAACGACAAGCCGCGCTGCTGTGCCTTGCGGCCTGCCTGGCCTGCGGCGGCGCTTTTGCGCCGCCGCGCCAGGCACAAAGCGCCGCGCCGGCCCTGCCCTGTGCCGTGGGTGCCGTCTTTGCCGCGCAGCAAAGCCCCCTGACGCACAGGTTTTTGGAGGCGGGCGGCACGCGGCTGCCCCTTTCGCACAGGGAGGCCTATGTCCCGCTCTCCCCGGGGCAAAAGGCGGCGCGCTGGCTTTCCGCTTTGAGCCCCGCGCAAAAGGTGGGGCAGCTTTTGCTGGTGCGCTTTCCCCTTTCGGGGGCGCAGGAGCTGGCGCAGGAAGTGCAGCCGGGCGGGTACCTGCTGTTTGCAAGGGACGTGGCCCGGCAGACACCCGACAGCCTGCGGGAGCTGCTGGAGAGCTGCCAGAGCGGGGTGCTGGTGCCCATGCTGACAGGTGTTGACGAGGAGGGCGGGACCGTGGTGCGTATCAGCGCCTTTGCGCAGTACCGCGAGAGCCCCTTCCCCTCTCCGAGAGAGCTGATGGAGGGAGGGGGGCTCCGAGGCCGCCGCGCGCGACGTCGGGGAAAAGGCGGCGCTGCTGCTGTCGCTTGGCATCAACCTCAATCTCGGCCCGGTGTGCGACATCGCCGACGACCCTAAGGCTTTTTTGTACGCCCGCTCTGCGGGAGATAATGCAGAGGTGGTGAGCGAATTTGTGCGTGCCGTGGTGACGGCAAGCCGGCAGCAGGGCCTTGGCTGCGTGCTCAAGCATTTTCCGGGCTATGGCAACAATGCCGACACCCATGTGGGAGAGGCGGTCGACCGCCGCCCGCTCGAGGCCTTTGAGAGCCGGGATTTTTTGCCCTTTGAGGCCGGCATTGAGGCCGGGGCGGGCGCCGTGATGGTGTCGCACAACACGATGTGCTGCGTGGACGAAACACTGCCCGCCTCGCTCTCGCCCGCCGTACACGCCCTGCTGCGCGGGGAGCTGGGATTTGACGGGGTGGTCGTCAGCGACGATTTGGACATGGCCGCCGTGGCGCAGGGCGCCGATCAGGGCGAGCTTGCGGTCGCGGCGCTGCTGGCCGGCAACGACTTGCTGTGCACCGGCAGCCCCCTTGAGGCCTCGCAGGCGCTGCTGCGGGCGCTGGACGAGGGGCGCCTGTCCCCCGAGAGGCTGGACCAATCGGTATTTCGCATTTTGCTCTGGAAGGCATCGCTGGGGCTGCTCCCGTGAGAGGCGCTCAAGCCAGGCCCTCCCGCAAGGCGCTAAAAGAAGGCGCGCGTCTTTTTAAGACGCGCGCCTTCTTGTGCAAAGCCCTTTTTTATAAGGGCAAGCTCCTTCTGCCGGCGGGCCGCACCCTATCGCAGGGCCCTGCGGACAAGGAAGTCCTTGACCGGAGAATAGGGCTGATAGCGCAGTGGCAAATCCAGCCGCGAGCCCAGAACAAGCGACTGGGGCCGGGAAAAGGCCTCAAAGCCGGCGGCGCCGTGGTAGCTGCCCATGCCGCTTGCCCCCACTCCGCCAAAGGGCAGCGAGGGGGAGACCAGGTGCATGACCGTGTCGTTGACGCAGCCGCCGCCGAAGGGCAGCGCCGCCGTCATGCGGGCGATTTGCCCGTTGTTTCGGGAAAAGAGGTAAAAGGCAAGCGGCGCCGGGCGGGAGGAGAGGAAGTCGAGCGCCTCGCGCTCTCCCTCGCAGGACAGCACCGGCAAAACGGGGCCGAAAATCTCCTCCTGCATAAGGGGGGAGGCGGGATTCGGCTCGTCGACCAGCGTGGGAGACAGCCGCAGCCCCTCCCACAGGCCGCCATACACCACCGTCTGCCCCTCCAGCAGCCCGGCCAGGCGGCGGGCGTGCCGGTCGTTGACAATGTGCGGATAGCCGGCAGGAAAGGGCCTGCCGCCTGTCTGACGCTCAAACTCCCGCTCGAGCAGCGTCATCAGGTGCGCCTTGATGCTGCGGTGGGCCAGCACATAGTCCGGGGCCACGCAGGTCTGCCCGGCGCACAGTAGCTTGCCGAAGACGATACGGCGCGCGGCAAGGGGCAAATCCGCGCTCTCGTCGACATAGACGGGGCTCTTCCCACCCAGTTCGAGCACCGTCGGGGTGAGGTGCTGCGCCGCCTTTTCCAGCACCAGGCGGCCCACCGTCTCTCCCCCGGTGAAGAAAATCATGTCGTAGGCCTGTTCCAGCAGGGCGGCATTTTGCTCTCTTCCCCCCTGCACAACCGCAACCAGGCGGCTGTCAAAGGCCTGCTCTGCCAGACGGGCCAGAAGGGCCGAGGTGGCGGGAGCGTAAGCCGAGGGCTTGAGGATGGCGGTGTTTCCCGCCGCCAGGGCGCTGGCAAGGGGCTGAAGCGTCAGCAAAACGGGGTAATTCCAGGGGCTGAGAATGAGCGTGACGCCAAAGGGCACGCGCATCACGCGCGAGGTGGCGGGAAAGAGGGCGGGCGGTGTTTTGACGCGCTTTGGCGCCGCCAGGGAGGGCAGCCTGCGCAGCAGGAAGGAGAGCTCCTGCAGCACAAGGCCGGTTTCGGTGAGATAGGCCTCGCTTTTCGACTTGCCAAGGTCGAGGAAAAGCGCGCGGGCAATGTCGTCCTGATGCAGCGCAACGGCGCGCCGCAGTGCCAGCAGGGCCTGCCTGCGGGCCGAAAGCGGGCGCGTGGCGCCGCTTTGAAAGTAAGCGCGCTGGGCGCCGACCAGAGAGTCTGGCTCCATCAAAATCGCCTCCTGAAAAAAGATGGTTCCCCTCTCCCCTTTTTCCCATACGGCCGCCGGGGAAAAGGAGGGGGAGGGCCCTCGGCCGCAGGGTGCGGGCAGGCGCCGGCCGGTGCAAAAAAACGCGCAGGCACGACCCATGCCTGCGCGTTTTTTTAAGGCTGCTGCAAAGCGCTGCCGGCAAAGAAGAGTTAAGCCGGCGTGCGGCGCCTAGTCGGCAAGCACATACACCCTGACCGTGCGGCGGCCGAAGGAAATGGCCTCGTCGTAGGTCTCGAAGAAGAGGTCGATGCGGTTGCCCTTGATGGCGCCGCCCGTGTCCTCGGCCACGGCGAAGCCGTAGCACTCGGAACCGTCTGGATAGGTGATATACAGGCGGCTGCCCAGAGGGATGACCCTGGGGTCGACCGCGACATAGCCCACCTGCACGGCCTTGCCCGAGGCCGTCACATCGCCCCAGTGGCCGCCTTCGCCATAGGTATAGGCGGTGGCGGTCATGTCAAGCACATAGGAATACCGGGTGGCGGCCGAACGCGAGGTGGCCACCGTGCCGCCCGCGCCATACGCCACGACGGCGGTCACGGGCTCCTTGACAACCTCTTCGGACAAGACCACGCTTTCCACCAGCGTGTCGCCCAGATAGCGGTTTTCCCGGATGGTGCGCAGCACGCCGTCCTCGCCGGCGGTGCGCTCGGAGAATGTGCCCTCGGGCACGGCGGTGGAGGCCACGCGCTGCACCTGGAAGGGAAGCGAGGTTTCCACGACCTCGGTCTCCCGGCGCATGCGGGTCAGCCGGATTTCAGCTTCGTCGGTGAGCTGGGCATCAAAGGGCAGGTTGGCGGCGTCGCCCTCGCGGATTTCCACGCCCGCCTGCTCAAGCAGGGCGCCCACCGAGGCGCCGTAGGTGCGCACGACCACGCTGCGGCCGTCTGCCACAACGGTCACGGGGAATTTGCGGTGAATGAGAATGTTCAGCAGTCTGCCGCTGTTTTCGGTGAGCTCCACGAAGTCGTCGGCCTGCGGGACAAAGGCGCTGTTTTGCGCGATGACCAGGGGGTCGGCGCTCACGGTGGGAACCACATCGCTCTCCTCTCCCAGCCAAAGCGTTGCGGATTTGGTCTGCAAAGCGAGAGTCAGCAGGACAGATACTGTCACAACGGCCAGCGTCGCAGGGGCAAAATGCCTTGCGCGCTGCAAAAAAGAATGTTTGTCAGTCAAAACCATACCTCCGTTAGTTTCAATGGGAAAGAGCGGGCGGCACGGGGTCGCGTGCCGGGCGCCTTCCTTGGACACATCTGTCCGCAGAGGGGGCTCTTTACCACATTGTACCCTCTTTCGGTGTGGAAAAAACGGAAAGTGCGAGAGGGATTTGTAAATTTATCCGTCCTGATATTCCAAAAAAATTGGGAAACGGACAAATTGGGGGGAAATGCGGCGTCAAAACGCGCCGCCGGACAGGGAAAAAGAGAAAGGGGCGCTGTTTTGCGCCCCTTTCTCTCAAAAAACATAAATGGTGGAATCCTTCGGTGTGCCAGGGGCGTATTCGGGCAGTGCCTGCGCAGGTTATCTCTTGGAGAACTGGGGCGCACGGCGGGCTGCCTTGAGGCCGTACTTCTTTCTTTCCTTCATGCGGGGGTCACGGGTGAGGAAGCCCGCCGCCTTGAGGATGGGACGGTATTCGTCGCTGACCTGCAGCAGGGCGCGGGACAGGCCGTGGCGGATGGCGCCGGCCTGACCCGACACGCCGCCGCCGCCAACCTTGACAATGAGGTCAAACTTGCCCAGCGTCTCGGTGGCCTCCAGGGGCTGACGGACGATGAGCTTGAGGGTCTCAAGGCCGAAATAATCGTCGATATCGCGGCCGTTGATGGTGATTGCGCCGGTGCCGGGCAGAATGCGCACGCGGGCAACAGAGCTCTTGCGGCGGCCGGTGCCGTAGAAATAAGGCTTGGTATCGTACATCTTACTTCACTCCTCCTTCAATGACCTCGGGCTTTTGCGCGGCATGGGGATGCTCGGCGCCGACATAGACTTTCAAACGCTTGAGGCTGTTGCGGCCGATGCTGTTTTTGGGCAGCATGCCCTTGACGGCCAGCATGACGGCCTGCTGCGGACGCTTGCTCATGAGGGTCTTGTACTGAACCTCCTTGAGGCCGCCCACATAGCCGGAGTGGGTGCGGTAGTACTTTTGCGTGAGCTTGTTGCCGGTCAGCACAACCTTGTCGGCATTGACGACGATGACAAAGTCGCCGCAGTCGACATGGGGGGTATAATCGACCTTGTGCTTGCCGTTCAAAATGGGGGCAACGTCGGCAGCGAGACGGCCCAGGGACTTGCCCTGCGCGTCGACGACATACCACTTGCGCTCAACCGTGGCGGCATTGGCCATAAACGTGGACATGAGAAGATTTCCTCCTTATAAGATGGTCACGAAAGACGAGTCCACAGCCAAACCACCGTCAACATCCGCAAAGCCGGGCGGATTTTGGATGGCGCTGTCGGAGCCTTGGCTATGGACTTGGCTTTTTCGTGCCGGGTGCCGCAGGGCGCAGATGGCCCGTCAGTCGCGGCTTTTTCATTATATCGGGCGTGAGGCCGCTTGTCAAGGGAAAAACGCCGATTTTTCAAAATAGATGTCGGGAGCTTTCGTTTTCTTTCATTTTTGCGTTTTTACGGCCTTTTGTGTTTTGCCCGGATGTGGTATACTGAATCCCGCCAATTTTACAACAGGGTTTTTGAGGGAAGGAGGGCTTGCCTTGCGCCAGCTTCAGAGTCTGATGCGCCGCGCCATTGCCGATTACGAGATGATTGCCCCGGGAGACCGCATTGCGGTGGGCCTGTCGGGGGGCAAGGACTCGCTGGCGCTGCTCGACGGCCTTGCGGCGCTGCGCCGCTACTATCCCGTGCCCTTTTCGCTTTGCGCCATCACGCTGGATTTGGGCTTTGAAAAGGAGGCCGACTTTTCGGCCGTCGAGGCCTTTTGCGCGGCGCGCGGCGTGCCCTTTGTGCTGCGGCGCACGCAGATTGCCGAAATTGTCTTTGACGTCAGGAAGGAGAAAAACCCCTGTTCGCTGTGCGCCAAGATGCGGCGGGGGGCGCTGCACGAACTGGCGGTGCAGCAGGGCTGCAACAAGCTGGCGCTGGGCCACCATTTTGACGACGCCGTGGAGACCCTGTTTCTCAATTTGTTTTACGAGGGCAGGCTGGGCTGCTTTTCCCCCGTCACCTGGCTTTCGAGGGCGCAGCTCACCACCATCCGCCCCATGATTTATGTGGAGGAGCGCGACATCCGGGCGCTGGTCAAAAGGGAGGGCTATCCCGTCTACCACAACCCCTGCTGTGCCGACGGCAGCACCAAGCGGCAGGAAATCAAGGAGCTTTTGGAGCGGCTTGAGCGGGAAAACCCCGGCCTGCGGCTGCGCGCCATGGGGGCGCTCCAGCGCGCCGGGCTGGACGGCTGGCACGAGCCGCAGCTCGGCAGGAAGGTGTAGCCCTGAGCGGGCGTCCCGGACGGCCGGGCCGGTGCCTGTTGCAATGGGGGCCGGGTCTGTGATATGATAGCGGACAAGGGCTTTGCGCAGAGGCTGCGACCGGATGCGCGCTGAAAAAATGGCGGCAGGCGCCATTGCAAAGGAGTTTTTCAGCCATGTCGGAAAACAAAAAGAAATTTCCCCTTCGGTGGATCATCGGGATTTTGCTGGTAGCGGCCTTTGAGTTTTACACCTGGCGCAACGGCAGGTCGGTGGACGACTACGGAAATGTGGGCCCGCTCGACGCCATCAGCATGCTCATGATGCTGGTGGCGAGCAGCGTGGTGGTGTTTGGCATCATTTTTTTGATTACGGCCATTCAGAAAACGCTGGCCGACAAGCGCCGCGAGGAGGCCGAGCTGGCCGCCGCAGCACAGGCGCTCGAGGAGGTCGAGCAGACGCTCGAGGAGCTCGAGCAGGCGGTTGAGCAGGGCATTGACACCGGCGAGCTGCGCGAGAGAATCGACGAGGCCCAGGAGGCGGTCGACGAGGCCCAGGAGGCTGTGGAAGGCGCGCAGGACGTGGTGGAGGAGGCGCTCGAGCATCTTGAGCGGCTTGTCCCCGGCGGCGACGACGAAGACGAAGAAGACGACGACGAAGACAAGGGGCCGCAGCGATAGGAGCCGCCCTGCTGCCGGCGGGGCCTGTGCCCTGACGGGCCCCGCCGGCAGCAGGGGCCTTTTTGCAAAATTTGGGCGTCGGGCGGGCAGGCGGGTTGCCCCTGCCAAGGGCTCCCTCCCCTTTTCGGGGGGCCGCAGGGACGCACTGCGGTCCATGCCCTCGCCCGAGGCACTCCGGCAGGCGCGGCACGGCGCCGGACAGGAAAAGACAGAGAAAGGGTGCGGCAAATAACGATGCAGCAGCCCGGCATGGCCTCACAAAAGCCGCAAACCGGCGCCGGAAGCGGGGTTGCGGCACCGGAAGGCAGAGGAGGCAAAGGGCGCCCGGGATGTAATTTTGATTGAAATATGGCAGATTTCGTGCAAAATGACGAAAGCTACAGGGATTTTTTCGTGTTTTTTGGAACGTTGACCTCTTGACAGCTTGCCCCGGAAGCGGGTAGAATAACACCAATCCCGGCGGGGGAAGGGCTTTTGAAAAAGCCCGAAAAGCCGGGTGCGGGGATGTGACAAAACCCGCAAATTTGGAAAAAGGGAGGCCTGTGTGATGACTGCAGCAACTGCGACAACAAAATTCACCTGCAC
Source organism: Candidatus Galloscillospira excrementipullorum (assembly GCA_018714125.1). Taxonomy (GTDB): domain Bacteria; phylum Bacillota; class Clostridia; order Oscillospirales; family Feifaniaceae; genus Galloscillospira; species Galloscillospira excrementipullorum. The sequence goes on along the minus strand of DVNV01000050.1, from coordinate 6,482 downwards.
ACAGGCCAATTGTGCGTGTGCGTCCAAATGCGGCGCAGCGTCTTTTTGCATGTCTTGCCGCTCGTTTTTTGCTGGCCTAATGATGGGAGATATCGCTGTGGCGGTATCTCTTTTTGTTTTGCTTCTTTGCGCCATGGTTATTTTTGTCGCTGTACCCGTAGCGATGATGATTTTGGCAAGCGCCATCGCGATTATCGCGATTATTCTGGGGCTTTGGGGCCCCGATTCAGCCAAACGGCGAACACACGCCATGCGGAAACTCCCGTGAAAAGGGATTTTTGCAGCGGCCTCGCTCGTTTGGCGGGGCCGCTCTTTTTTTGCGCAGGGCGGGCCGCCAAATCGCAGCATTTGACCTTGTTTCCCCGCCGGCGGAGCCGGTTAGCATAAAGAAAAACACAAAAACGGGGAAAACCCCCAGAAAAAAAGGAGAGAAAAACCCATGAAAAAGTTTCTTTGCATCCTGATGGCTCTCTTCATGCTGATGGGCGTTGCCGCTTGCAGCACCGAAGAGGGTAACGGGGAAGAGAACAACGGCGAAGCCAATGGTGAGACCAATGGCGAGACCAATGGCGAAACCACTGGCGAGACCATCAAAATCGGCCTCAACTACGAGCTGTCGGGCGGCACTGCCACCTATGGACAGAGCTCCGTTGACGGCATCGAGCTGGCCGTGAAGGAAATCAACGAGGCCGGCGGCGTGAACGGCAAGCAGGTTGAGCTTGTCAAGTACGACAACAAGTCCGATGCTTCCGAGGCCTTCACCCTGGCCACCAAGCTCATGACCAGCGACGGCGTCGTGGCCGTGCTTGGACCGGCCACCACCGGCAACTTCAAGGCTGTCATCCCGGTTGCCGAGCAGAACAAGATTCCGGTTGCCTCCGGCTCCGCCACCGGTGACGACGTCACCGTCGAGTTCAACGAGGCCGGCGAAGTGGAGTACGACGAGAACGGCAAGCCCACCACCCTCAAGGAGTATGCCTTCCGCATCTGCTTCAACGACTCCTTCCAGGGAACCGCCATGGCCAAGTTTGCGGCCAACAACCTCAACGCCACCAAGGCCGTCGTGATTGCCGACAGCTCCAGCGACTACGGCAAGGGCCTGGCCAAGGCGTTTGTTGAGACCTTCACCGAGGGCGGCGGCACCATTGTGTCCGAGGAGTCCTATGTTGCCAAGGATACCGACTTCAGCGCCACCATCACCAAGCTGACCGGTATGGATTTCGATGTCATCTTCATCCCCGGCTACTATGAGGAAGTCGGCCTCATCATCAAGACCGCCCGTGCCCAGGGCATCGACTGCCCCATCCTGGGAGCCGACGGCTTTGACTCTCCCGAGCTCATCAACCTGGCCGGTGCCGATGCGCTCAACAACATTTACTTCTGCAACCACTACTCCTCTCTGAGCGAAGACCCCACCGTCACCTCCTTCATCGAGGCCTTCAAGGCGGAGTACAATGCTGAGCCCGATGCCTTCAACGCGCTGGGCTACGACCTTGCCAAGTTCGTGTGCGACGCCATCGGCCGTGCCGACGAGCTGACCGGCGAGGCGGTCAAGACCGCTCTGGAGAACACCGAAAACTTCACCGGCGTCACCGGCAGCTTCACCATCGACGAGTGCCACAACCCCGTCAAGTCTCTGGTTGTCATCAGCCTGGAGAATGGCGAGCAGGCCAGCGCCACCAACGTGTCGCTCGACTAAGTCGCTTTTCTGCCCAAAAGCAGGCGACGCTGTCTGAAAACGGTTGACCTGTCCGGTAAGGGACAGCCCCGCAGGGATGCAGCAGGCGCTGCACCCCTGCGGGGCACAGATTGTTCCCTGCGGGGCGTAGGAAAGGGCGTACGAGAGGCGTCTTTTGCGCCTTTTCCCATTTCCCGTACGGAGAACCTTAGTCAGACGCTCGGAAAAGGTCTGCCGGCTCCCTGCTTGCCGGTCAGAGAAACGAGGGCGGGCCACATCCGGATGCCCCTTTGCACCCGGATGCGGTGCCGCAGGGACGCCGGAGACCCGGGCCCCGTACTCCCTTGAGAAAGGACGGATTATTTTGGAAGTTTTCCTTCAGCAGCTGGTCAACGGCGTGTCGCTGGGCAGCATTTATGCGCTGGTGGCCCTGGGCTACACCATGGTCTACGGCATCATCAAGCTCATCAACTTCGCCCACTGCGACATCTACATGATCGGTGCCTACATCGGCTACTTCTGCATGACCTATTTTGGCCTATCCTTCTTCCCCTCGCTGCTCGTGGCCATGACGGGCTGCATGGTGCTCGGCGTACTCATTGAAAAGATTGCCTATAAGCCCCTGCGCAATGCCGCCCGCATCTCGCTGCTCATCACGGCCATCGGTATGTCGCTGTTTTTGGAATACGGCACCATGTTCCTGGTGTCGGCCAAGGTGCGCACTTACCCCGCCATGACGGGCTTCATGGCAAAAACCTTCCACATCGGCAACGTGCTCATCACCATGCAGCAGATTGTGATTTTGGCCACCACCATTGCACTCATGCTGGCGCTGCAGTACATCGTCAAATACACGCGCGCCGGAAAGGCCATGCGCGCCGTTTCGCTGGACAAGGATGCGGCGCAGCTCATGGGCATTGACGTCAACACCACCATCTCCATCACCTTTGCCATCGGCTCGGCGCTGGCGGGCGCCGCCGGCGTGCTGGTGGGCGTTTACTACAACACCATCAACCCCCTTATGGGCGTGACCCCCGGCCTCAAGGCCTTTGTTGCGGCCGTGTTCGGCGGCATCGGCCTCATCCCGGGCGCCATGGTGGGAGGATATTTCATCGGCATCGTGGAGGTCCTGGTGTCGGGCTACGGCAACTCGATGTACCGTGACGCCGTGGTTTTTGCCATTTTGATTTTGATTCTGATCCTCAAGCCGGCCGGCCTGCTTGGAAAGAATGTGGGAGAGAAGGTGTGACGACAATGAAAAAGAGAAAGAACCTTCCCCTTATTGCCACACTGGCCTTCACCTATGTCGCCGTGTGGGCGCTGCAGGCAACCGGCATTGTCAACGATTATTCCTTTGCCGTCATCGTGACCATCGGCATCAACATCATTCTTGCCACGTCGCTCAACCTGGTCACGGGCTTCACCGGGCAGTTTTCGCTGGGCCACGCGGGCTTTATGTCGATTGGGGCATACACCTGCGCGCTCATCACCCAAAAGAATCCCACCGTGCCCGGCTTTTTGCTGGGTGTTGCGGCGGGAGCCACGGCGGCCGCCGTGGTCGGCGTTTTGGTGGGCCTGCCCACGCTGCGCCTGCGCGGCGACTACCTGGCCATCGCCACGCTGGGCATGGCTGAAATCATCCGCGTGGTGTTTTTGAACCTGGAAATCACAAACGGTGCGGCCGGCCTCTCGTTCTTGCCGCAGTTTGTCAACTGGAACTGGCTCTTCCTGTTCACGGCAGGCACCATTGTGCTGCTGCGCAACTTCCTCAACTCCTCGCCGGGACGTGCCTGCATCTCGGTGCGTGAGGACGAGATTGCGGCAGAGTCCATGGGCGTCAACACCACAAAATACAAGGTGACGGCCTTCTCCATGGGCGCCTTCTTTGCCGGCGTGGCCGGGGCGCTCTACACCTCGTATTTCTTCTTTATCAAGCCCGACCTGTTTAACTTCAACAAGTCCATCGACATTCTGGTTATCGTGGTGCTGGGAGGCATGGGCAGCCTTTCGGGTTCGGTGATTGCCGCCGTGCTGCTGCAGCTCATCTCAACCTGGCTTTCCGCCTTCCCCGAAATCCGCATGGTGCTGTATTCCGCCATGCTGGTGGCCATCATGCTCTTCCGCCCGCAGGGACTGCTGGGCTCCACCGAGGTGTCGGCCGTGATTTCCCGCCGCCTGTCCAAAATCGGACGACGGGCAAAAGAAGAGGAGGTGTGAGGGCGTGCCAATTCTGAGCGTAGAAAACTTAACCAAGTCTTTTGGCGGCCTGACCGCCGTCTCCGGCGTCAACCTTTCGCTGGAATCGGGTGAGCTGGTGGGCCTGATTGGGCCAAACGGCGCGGGCAAAACCACCGTCTTCAACCTGCTGACCGGGGTCTATCACCCCACCAGTGGAAGCATCACGCTCGACCGAGGCCACGGTGCGGTGTCGCTGGTGGGCAAAAAGCCCTACACCATCTGTAAGGAGGGCGTGGCGCGCACCTTCCAGAACATCCGCCTCTTTCGAAACCTCACCGTGCTCGACAACGTGCGCATCGCCATGCACCAGAACGTGCACTACGGCATCGTGGGCGGGCTCTTCCACACGGGGGCCTACCACAAGGAGGAGAAAGCGCTCGTAGAGAAGGCGCAAAAGCTGCTGGCAATGCTGGGCCTGGCCGAAAAGAGCGGCGAGCTTGCCGCAAACCTCTCCTATGGGGAGCAGCGCCACCTGGAAATCGCCCGTGCGCTGGCGACCGACCCCGCCCTGCTGCTGCTCGACGAGCCGGCCGCCGGCATGAATCCGGCGGAAACGGCGCAGCTCACCTCCTTCATTGCACAGATTCGCCGGGATTTTGGGCTCACCATCCTGCTCATCGAGCACGACATGTCGCTGGTCATGACCATCTGCGAGCGCATCTATGTGCTCGACTATGGCACCGTGATTGCAATGGGCACGCCGGGTGAAATCAAAAACGACAAACGGGTCATCGAGGCCTATCTGGGGGAGGACATGGGAAATGCTTGAGCTGAGGGACCTCAATGTCCACTACGATATGATTCACGCCATCAAAGGCATTTCGCTGACGGTGGAAAAGGGCGAGATTGTCACCCTGATTGGGGCAAACGGCGCCGGGAAAACCACCACGCTGCGCACCATCGCCGGCCTCAAGAAGCCGACGTCGGGCTCCGTCTGGCTCAACGGCCAGGACATCACCGAGACCACGCCGCGCCAGCGCGTCCAGATGGGGGCTGCAATGGTGCCCGAGGGCAGGCATGTCTTTTCCGAGATGACGGTGCAGGAAAATCTGGAGCTTGGCGCCTATCTGCGCCGCGACAAAGAGGGAATCGCACAGGATATGGAAATGGTGTGCGGCTACTTCCCCATCCTCAAGAGCAGGCGCAAGCAGACTGCCGGCACCCTGTCGGGCGGCGAGCAGCAGATGCTGGCCATGGCCAGAGCTCTCATGAGCCGGCCCGAAATCCTCTTTCTCGACGAGCCCTCCATGGGGCTTTCCCCCTTGCTCGTTTCGGAAATTTTTGCTATAATTAAGACCATCAACAACGCCGGAACCACCATTTTGCTGGTGGAGCAAAACGCCGGAATGGCGCTTTCTGTGGCGCACCGCGCCTATGTCATGGAGACCGGCAGCATCGTGCTGTCGGGCACGGGCGCGGAGTTGATGGAGAGCGATGAGATCCGCAAGGCTTATTTAGGAGGTTCGTGATGTTTGTACGCAATCGCATGACCACCAAAGTGGTTACCGTAGCCCCCGACCAGACCGTTCCCGACGTACAGGGCATTCTCACGCTTTACAACCTCAAGCACCTTCCCGTGGTTGACGGAGAACGCGTTGTGGGCGTTCTCTCGCGTGTGGATGTGGCAAAAGCCTCCCCTTCCACCGCGTCCACACTGGATGCGGGGGAGCTGAGCTATCTGCTTGCCAAAATTAAGGTGCGCGATATCATGTCCAAAAAACTCATTACCGCAACGCCCAACATGCTGCTGGAAGAGGCTGCAACCCTCATGAGGGCAAAAAGGGTTTCGTTTTTGCCGGTGGTGGAGGGAGAGCGCCTGGTGGGCGTTATCACGGAGAGCAACGTGTTTGACGCCTTTATCGAGATTTTGGGCTTTAAGGACAAGGGAACGCGCCTGACCATCGAGGTTGAAGATTCGGGCCCCGGCATCCTGTCGGCCGTGGCGGGGGTATTTGCCTCTTGCGGCGTGTCCATCCGCAGCAACGCGCTGTACCACCTGCCTGACAACCGCGCGGCCATGGTGTTCGGCACCGAGCTGGAAGACACCACCGAGCTCGAAGCCGCCCTGCAGGCGGCGGGATACCCTATCTACTGGAAGCTGAAAAACGAATAGCCACGGGCGGGCATGTCCCCCACTGTTGGCCTTTTTTCACAAAAAAGAAAAATCCGGCTCTTTTCCAAGGAGCCGGATTTTTTGCGCCCAAACGCGCTTTTGCCTCCGAAAGGAGCGCCCCATGAAAAGCCGGGCAAGGCGCGGCGGGCTTTGGCAGGGCCGGGGAAAACCGCAGCAGCTTTTGCACAGGGAGCAGCGCAAAATCCAATGTAGGCGCGCCAAGGGGAGCCAATTGAAATAAAGAAAAGTGCCGCGCTTGCCGTGTTTGTGCGCTCAAGGCCCGGTGCCCGCCCAGGGCCACGGACGGCCCCGCGCGAGGGCGGCCTGCGGCCGCAAAACCAAAGCAAAGAAGAGTGCACCGAAAAAAGGGGAGGCTTTTTTGCAGGCAGGGGCCCTTTTGCGGTACCTTGCCTTTTTCCCGTCTTCTTTGCTTTGGGTCGGTTTTCCCCTTGG
>DVNV01000049.1 GCA_018714125.1 Candidatus Galloscillospira excrementipullorum | reverse complement strand
CGCACTCCCACGCCTTTTTCACCCCCGGCGCACAAAAAGGGCGCACGCATCGTTTCCGATGCGTGCGCCCTTTTTTCTCTCTGTTCAAAATCCCGTCCCATGTCCCGCCCGTTCAAGCGCGGGGCTTTTCCCCGGGCTTAAAACGGGGGTCAGCCGCTCACGGCGCCGGTGCCGCGCGAGGAGTTTGCCTGCTTGACGGCGGCATTGTGCTCGGCCAGCGTCTTTGAGAAGATGTGCGTCCCGTCGGCCGAGACCACAAAGAAGTAGTAGTCGGTGGTCTCGGGGTAGAGCGCCGCCTTGATGGAGGCAAGCCCCGGAGAGGCGATGGGGCCGATGGGCAGCCCCTCGTAGAGGTAGGTGTTGTAGGGGCTGTCAATCTTGATGTCGTCATAGGTCAGAACCGGCTTGCGCTCCTGCAGCACATACTGCACCGTGGCGCAGGACTGCAGCAGGGGATACTGGGTGCTGTTGAGGCGGTTGTGGAAGACCGAGGAGACGGTGGCGCGGTCCTCGTCGCTTGCCGCCTCGCGCTCGATGATGGAGGCCAGCGTCACCACCTCGTCGATGCTCATGCCAATCTCCTGGGCGCGGTCGCGCAGCTCCTGCGAAAATTTGACTTCAAAGTTGTCGAGGAATTTGGTCAGCACGGTCACGGCGTCCGACTGCTCGAAAAACTCGTAGGTGTCGGGGAAGAGGTAGCCCTCGAGGCGGTTTTCGCGCTCGGGGAGGTTCTGGAGGAAGTCGTAGTCAAAGGGGTGGTTTTCCACGGCGTCCCACAGCTCCTCGGCGGTGCAGACGTTTTTCTCATCGAGGGTGGCGATAATTTCGCGCAGCTCGGCCCCCTCGGGGATCATGACGGTCACGGTGGCGCGGAAGCTGGCCGTCTTCTGCAGATTGGTCACAAGCTCCAGATAGTCCATGTCGGTGTTGAGCACATAGGTGCCGTACTGAAAGCTGTCGGCATTGCCGGTGACCTTGGCGAAGAGCACGAAGGCCCACCGGTATTCAATGAGGCCGGCGTCCTTGAGCTCACGCGCAATCCGGCCCACGGTGGAGCCCTTTTCGATTTTGACGCTCAGGTCGCTGCTGGGCTTCATGAGGGCCAGCGCGTCGTTTGCCACATGCAGCGCATAGACTGCAAGCAGCAGGGAGGCCACAATCACCATCATGGCATACAAAAAGGTGCGGTTGAAGAGCTGCTGCCTGCGCTTTTTGGCGCGCCGGGCCTTTTCGGTGCCGCTTGCCGTGCGCTTTGGCTTGTCAAACTGCATGGTGTCGCCGTTTTTCTCTTGCTGTGACATGATTTTCTTCTCCTTTTGCTTGCCTTGACAGGAACACAATGTGCCCTGCGGCATAGGATATAGCACACATACTTGAGTGAGGTGAATGAACCGTGTGTTTTAGCAATGTCTTTGACAACGATTGCCTGTGCTGGATCATCATCATTTTCCTGATCCTGTGCTGCTGCTGCGACAACTAGTCCGGCGCATCACCGAGGGAAGCAGTGTGGCCGGACGGCCACATTGCTTCCCGCCCCAAACCGGACAGGCTCTCCCGCGCCGGGCCGGCCGTGCCGGACGTGCCGGACGTATCAGCCGTATCCCCCGGCCGCACCCGACGTATCAATGGTGCGCTGCTGGGTAAACAGATAGCGCACGGGGGCGTCGTGGGGCTCGCGCGGCAGCGCGTCAAACAGCATCTGCTCCAAAACCAGGCAGGCCGTGACGCCCTCAAAGCCGCTCAGAAACCTGTCGTAATACCCACCGCCCTTTCCCAGGCGGACGCCCCTTTTGTCGCAGGCTATTGCCGGCACCACGGCCAGCAGGCCCGGCACGGGCTCAAGCGGGCGCCCTTCCGGCGGCTCGAGCAGGCCGAAGGCGCCCGGCCGCAGCTCGGACAGGCTGCGCAGCTCGAAAAAGTCCATGTCCTTGCCCCTGCACCTTGGCAAAAAGAGGGGCTTGTCCTGCAAGAGGGCGGCGCGCAGCAGAGGGCCGGTGTCGAGCTCCTGCGGCGTGGAGGCCGTGAGCAGCACGCCGCAAGCCCCCTCCCACAGGGGGCTTTGCAGCAGCCGGCGGCAGGCCTGCTCCCCCCACTGCCTGCGCAGCGAGGGGTCCATGGCGGCGCTGCGGGCCGCAAGGGTGCGGCGCAGCTCTTTTTTTTGCTCTTTTTCGGTCATACCCCGGCCCCTTTAGTCCAGCATCATGTTCATGTAGGGGACGCCCCGCCCCCCGTCGGTCATGAGCAGGCGGGTGAGCTCCTCCACGCTCATGGGGGAAAGCTCGCCCCTCTGCTCGGCCCTTTTGACCATGCCCCCCTGCAGGAAATACGCCCCCGTGTTGTTCTCAATCACGGGGTCCTGCAGGAAAAAGCTCATGCTCAAATCCCGGTGCCTCGCCGCATAGCTTTTGAGCGCGCCGGCCACGTCCAGAAGACGCGCACAGCCCGCCTGCACCTCAATATAGTCCACGCCCTCGGGGCACTCCCCCGGGCAAAAGTCAAACACAAAGCTGTCCGCCTTGGGGAAGCGGCGCAGCAGCGCCGCCGCAAAGTGGGGGAAGTTGTCCCCGTGCAAAAAGAGCTCCTTGACGTAAACAGACCCCTCCCCGAGCGGCCGCGCAAAGTAGTAGCCGGCATACACCGAGCCGAACACGCCGCCCGCCATCTCGTTGTCGTAGGCGGTGTAGTCTATAAAGCGTTTGTCCTTTACAACCGTGAACTCCCGCCGCGCATAGGTCGAGGCGTAGGCAAAGGAGGGGGAGGCCTTGCTCTCAAAGCACAGCGTCAGCTTGCGCTCGGCGAGCTGACGGCGCGTCATGGTGGCGCGGTGCAGCGCAAAGAGCGGCACCATGCCAAAGCGGGCGTAGTAGTCGTAGAGCTCGGCCTCGGCCGGCAGCGTACACAGGAAGAACTCCCCCTCCGAGGCCCCCTTCTGCATGCGCAGGCGCATGAGCCGGCTCATCAGGCCCTGCCCGCGCACGGATTCGTCGGTCATCGCGGCGTAAAGGTAAGAACCTTTCCACTCGCTGTGGAAGTAGTGATATCCCACGGGCAGGAAGTGCGCGGCGCTCACAATGCGCTCACGCTCGTCGGCCTGCACCAGAACGTCCATATGGTTGGAAAACTGACGGTAAAAGGCATAGATGGAGGCGGGATCGTCGCCGAAGGTACGGTTCCACAGCCCCGTCAGCTCCACGCTGGCGGCGGCCGGATTGATTTGGTGGATGGTGAGCATGGCTGCACCTCCTCTTGGAGATATAGATGGAAAAACACCGGGCGGGAGGGGCAAAAGGGGGAACGCCCGCCCGGCACACTCCCCTTCCGGGGGTTTTGCGGCAAGGGGCTGCAGCCCCCGGCGCTGCGGCCGCCGGCCCGCAAGGGCCGGCCGGGCTTCGCACCGGGCCAAAGCGGCGTCGGCCGCTTGGGCCCCGCCGCAGCGCCGGGCTGCTTTGGCCCCGTCTTCCCCTTTGAGACGCAGCGCGTCCAAAAAAGTTGCACCTTCCCCGCCGTCTCAGGCGGCAGGCCTTCCGCCGCCCTCTCGCGGGGCGGCGGACACCCCGGCAAAGGCCCCTCTCCCCTGCGAAAAAGCCCCGCCGGGATTGTCCCGCCCTCCCCAAAGGGCAAGCGCACCCCCGGCGGAAAGGGCGGCCCTGCCCTCCGGGCGCGGCAGCCTTCAAAAGGCCTTTTGGTGCAGCGCCTTCACAAAGCGGCGGCCTCTCCGGCGTAATAAAACCTCTCCGGCGGGACAACCCCCCTCCGGCGTAATAAAACCTCTCCGGCGGGACAGAATCCCTTTCCAGGCACCCTGGCTTTGGGGGAGCGGCATGCCCGCCCTCCCGGCGTCAGGGTCATCCCTGCCAGACGGCCTCATACTTTGTCAGAATCAGCTCGGGATAATACGACAGCTTGGACTTGCGCAGCCCGGGGATGCCCATGTCCTCCTCGCGGTTGGCGTAAGTATACCGGCTGCTGCAGTCCTTCATGAAGAAGTGGCAGATGGCCGAATAGATGCCCTCATATTCGGTCAAGCCCTTTTCGAAGTGCACCACAATGGTGTCGCTGCCCGAAAACTGGGGGGTGCCTGCCGAGGCGGCCACCACCCTGCCGTCCACCAGCAGCGCGCCGCCCTCGACGTGCAGGGCCTCAAAATTGCGCAGCAGCAGCTCTGCCGCCAGCTTTTCGTGACGTGCGGCGTCGTCATCGTCATAGGAATGCCCACGGCACCACGCGGTATTCATCTCGAGCACGGCGGGCACCAGCTCGGGCGTCATGGGGCGGTATTCGTAGTTGTAGAGCATGGAAAATTTCTTGACATGCCCGCGCTTGCCGTGAAAGTCCTTTCCCTTGAGCTCGCCGAGCGACGCCGTCAGATGGATGTAGTCGTCGAGGTCGCGGCGGCGCTCAAAGACAAACTGTCCCGGGAAGGCCCCCTCCAGGCGCGCCCGGCTCTCGTCGGTCACGCTGATCATGACAAGCGGCTCACCCTTTTCCTTCTGGCTGCGCATGAGCTCCCTCATGGCCGCCGTAAAATCCCCCGCCCCCACGGGCGGGATGAAGCCGGGCCGGCCCTCCTCCTCCAGACGCAGCAGCAGGCAGCCCTGCGTCCTGGCGTAAGCGGCGTGGTAGGTGTCCTTCCAGGAGTAGAGGGTGGCAAAGCACTCGTCGTAATTTTTGGTGGTGGCGTGGGTCAGGTCCCTGTCGATGTGTTCCTGGTCTTCTAGTTGCACGGGCTGAAATTCCAGCATAAAAAGAATTCACCTCAAAATTTGTTGATGGTATGTTATTGTCAAATCCCGTTGCCAAACGGTCTGTTCAAATTCAAAAACATGCCTCTGCGGGCAGGGCGGCCGCGCGCCGGACGCCGGACGCCGGACGCCGCTTCAAATGCCGCCCCGGCACGCCGCAGCCCGGCGCGGACGCACATCCGCACATCCGCACATCCGCACATCCGCACACTCATGCGCCGCCCCTGCATCGGGCGAGTGCGCAGGGCGCGCGGCTTTTTTGTTTCTCACAGGCCCAGCGTCTGCCCCAGCAGGCGGCGCAGCTCGCGCGAAATGTCCTGCGCCGGACGGATGCCCCCGGCCCCGTCGCCGCAGTGCACCACCTGCCAGCCCAGGCGCTGCGCGGCAAACCGGGCCGTCTCACGGCACTGGCGCAGGTAGGCCTTGTCGCGCTCGTGCAGGTCCTTTTTGTGCTGCTGCCCGGCATAGCGGCCGGCCAGCAGGGCGTCTGCCGTCTCAAGCGGCAGCTCGAGGTAAAAGACAACGTCGGGCCTCGGCAGCCCAAAGCGGGTATACTCCAAATCCGACAGCCACTCCAGATAGTCCTCCCAGCGCTCCCTCGGCAGCTTTCCCATCTGGTGGATGACGTTTGCCGTCACATACCGGTCGGTCAGCACCAGCCTGCCGGCGTTGTAGTCGCTCCCCCAGTCGCGGCAAAAGGAGGCATAGCGGTCAACGGCGTAAAAGGTGGAGGCGGCATAGACGTTGACCTCGTCAAGCGCCCCCAACTCGCCCGACAGGTAGAGCTCGATGGGCGCCGAAGAGCGCGTATATGTTGGAAAGGTTATCTGCTTTACAGGAATGCCCTCCTGCCTCAGGCAGGTTGCCAGCAGCTCGGTCTGGGTCTGTTTGCCGCATCCGTCCAGCCCGTCAATCACCGCAAGGCGGCCCATGGCATGTCTCTCCTCTCACAGGGCGTTTTTCGGGGGCTTTCTCGGGCGCCCCGGAGTTTCCCCCACAGGGGTTCCCTCGCGGGCCTCCCCACAGGGGCCTCCCCCACGGGGCTTCCCAAATATCCCCTTACAGGGACTTAAAGCTGCGGCGCACCTGCTGCGCCTTTCCGCAGCTCATTTTGCCCTCGGGGCAGGCGCCGCGCAGACAGGGCGGCCCTGCCTTGGCAAAGACGGTGGGCGCCTCCCTGCGCACCAGACGCAGCATTTCGGTGGCCAGGGCACGGATTTCCCACTGGGCCCTGTTGCAGCACCTCTGGGAGAAAAAGTTGAGCAGCGAGCGTGCGTTCATGGTGACGATGAGCTTGGTGTGGCAGGCATTGGGCAGCACAAAGCGGGCGTCCTCGATGGCCAGCTTTTCGGCGGCCTTTTCGGCGGCCTTTTGCTCCATACCCTCCGCCACCAGGCGCTCGGTGTGCTGACGCTTGAGCAGGGCGGCCAGCTCGTCGTAATCTCGCTGGTCGCGGGCCATGGCCTCCAGATAAATCTCCTTTGCCCGCTCGTTTTTCTCAATTTCGGGGGGCAGCACAAACTCAAAGGCGCCCTCCCTGACGTATCTCTGGCTCTGGACGCTGAAGGAAGCCATGCGGTGCCGCGTAATCTGCGCCAGCAGCGAGCGCGACACCCCTTCAATGCCAAAGGTGAACGACATGTGCTCAATGGGGCTCTCATGGCCCATCTCGGCAAGCATGCCGACAAATCTCGAAACTTTCTGGGGGTCGTCCAGCCCCTCGTGCAGCGACTCAATGTCGCTGGCCGAATAGCACAGCTTGGCTGCGCAGGCAACCAGCCGCTCGGGCTCGGGCGCATGGGTAAGCAGTGTGACCTTCACGGTGCATCTTCCTTTCTGTAAAGGATTTTGCCAGTACATTTTTTCAACCCCCCTGTCCGGCATTGGGACAGGGCAGGCCCTTGGGCAGGGGGATTTTTTCGCCCCCCCTTCCCGGGGGGAACCTCCCTTCCCGGGGAAACCTCTCCCTCCGGGGGAACCTCCCTCTCCGGGGGAACCTCCCTTCCCGGGGGAACCTCCCTTCCCGGGGGAACCCCCCTTCCCGGGGGAACCCCCCTCTCCGGGGGAACCTCCCTCTCCGGGGGAACCCCCTCTCTCCGGGGGAACCTCCCCTTACCCGTCTTTTTCCCCTGTCCGCCTGAGGCGTGAGACGTCGGCCAAAAAGGCGGGAATTTTCATCAGGCGCTTCCAGCGCTTCACGTCGAAGGCCCCCCGGTAGAGCCACTCCAGATTGTGCTCCACAAAAAAGGCGGGGGCGCGTTTTGCCTCGCCGGCCAGAATGTCCAGCGTCCCGCCGAGGCCCAGCATGAGGGCATGGCACTGCCCCCTGTGCGCGTCGATAAAATACTCCTGCTTGGGGGAGCCCAGGCAGACAAAGACCACGTCGGCCCCGCTTTGGGCGATGAGGCTGACTCTCCGGGCCTCGTCATCAAAATACCCGTCGGCCACGCCGCACACCGCAAGCCCCGGATATTTGGCCCGGACGGCCTGCGCCGCGCGCTGGGCCACGCCGGGCTTTCCGCCAAACAAAAAGAGCGACAGCCCCCGTTGCTGCATGGGGGCCAGCAGGTTTTGCGCCAGCTCCACGCCCGCCACCTTGCCGGCAAGGGGGGTGCCCAGCAGCTTTGCCGCCAAAACGACGCCCGCCCCGTCGGGCACCACGAGGTCTCCCCGGTTGAGCAGGGCCAGGAAGGCGGGGTCGTCGAGCGCGAGCTTGGCCATCTCGGCGTTGGGGGTATAGACGGCGCCGCCGCCCGAGGCGGCAAGCTCCAGGCATCTGCCGACCGCCTGCTGCATGGTGACGTTATGAATATTCAGCCCGCCGATGGAAATGTGCTGCATGAGGGGCATACTCTCCTTTTGCCCTGGTTTTTTTGCCTCCTGTTTTTGCCCAAAAAGGGGGGCATTCCCCCTTGCGGGCCGGCGCGCCGGCAGGGCCTGCCGCACGCGCCCCTGACGTTTTCCAGTATACCATGAAAATGCCTTCGCAACAAGGGTTGCAAAGGCATTTTCCGGCCCTGTGTCCGTCAGACGATGACAAGGCCGGCATTGTCGGCCTGAAGGCGCAAAACCTGATAGGTGGGGTAGGCCTGTGAAACGAAGTGCGAAATCCCCTCGTACACCACCTTGTCCCCCGCCGGCACGGCGGCCAGCAGGGTGGGCCCCGCGCCGCTCACGGTGCTGCTGTAGGCGCCCAGCTCAAGCAGCTTTCTCAAAATCTCCTCTCCGCCCGTCACGAGCTGCAGGCGGTATCTCTGATGCAGCCTGTCCTTGGTGGCGATGCGCAGCAGCCCATAGTTTTCGGTCAGGAAGGCGGCGGTGAGCAGGGCCGAGCGCGACAGGTTGTAGACGGCGTCCTGAAGCGGCAGCTCGCGGGGCAGCGCGGCGCGGGCCTTTTCGGTGCTGACCTTGAAGTCCGGCACCACGGCCACGAAGCCGATTCTGTCGTGGTCGAGCTCCTTGCGCTGGTAGTAGACCTCGCCGTGGTCGAGCGCGGCGGCCACGAAGCCGCCCAGCAGGGCGGGCGCCACGTTGTCTGGGTGGCCCTCAATCATGGCGGCCAGCGTCACCTTGTCGTGCAGGGAGAGGTTGTCCCCCATCAGCTTTCCCGCAATCGACACGCCCGCCGCAATACAGGTGGAGCTGCTGCCAAGTCCCCTGACCATGGGAACGTGGTTTTCCTGGATGACATGCAGGCCGCGAAAGGTTCTCCCGGCCTGCGCATAAACCTTTCTGACCGTGTCCACAATGAGGTTTGTGCCGTCCTTTGGCACCTCGTCCTCACACTCGACCAAAATCTCGTCAGACTCCTCAAAAGTGACGTAGTTATAGAGATTCAGAGCAATGCCGATGCTGTCGAAACCCGACCCGATATTGGCCGACGACGCCGGCGCCCGCAGTTTATACATATCAAAACACCCTACCTAATTATCATATTTGATATAATGAGAGCGGCAGACAGCCTCTTTTCAAACCCCGCCCGCTCTGGTATACTCATACTATATGTCCCATATGGCGGCCCTCAGGGCCTCCCCTTTTGGAAAAGGGCTACTCGCTGCCAAGAACCTTGCATTCGAGCACGCCCTTGACCATGGTGAGCAGGCCGATGAGCTCGTCGTTTGACGTGGTGGCGTTGTGCGTCTCGACAGACACGGTGAAGATGGCCGTGCCGCCCGAGGGCAGCCCCTGGTGCAGCGTGAGCACGTTGCAGCCGCAGCGTGCGAAGACGCTGAGCAGGCCGCTGACCACGCCCGGCTCGTCGCGCAGCGTAAACGACAGGCTGACCACCCGCCCTTGCGATTTCTCGTGGAAGGTGAAAACCACGTCCTTGTATTTGTAAAACGCGCTGCGCGACAGCCCGGTCTGCGCCACCGCCTCGCTGACGGTGGCCGCCTGGCCCGACTCCAGCAGCTCCTTGGTTTTGATGACCTTGTGGTAAACCTCGGGCAGGGCCGACGACTCCACAAGGTAATAGACCTTTGAACCTGACAAACTCATCCGTTTTCCTCCTGGCAACAGTTGTTTTTCTATTGCGAACTATACCACAACCGGCAGACAAATGCAAGCCTTTTGTCCCATCTGCCGGCCTCTTTCGACACCACGCCCGGCGCTCTGCCGGCAGCTCAGAAAAGGAGGTTGTTTCGTGCAGAAAATCCCTCTTGAAAAAAAGCGCGCATTCCTGATTAACCTGGCCTTTTTCCTGGCCGTCTTTGGCATTGTCTATTTCCTCATCTGCTACGCGCTGCCCTGGATGATGCCCTTTCTGTTTGCCTACTTTGTGGCCTTTATGGCCGAGCCGCTCGTGGGCTTCATGACAAAAAAGCTGCATTTCAAGCGCGGCTTTGCAAGCCCGGTGGCGCTGCTCATCCTGTTTGCGCTCTTCTCGTGGCTGCTCATCGTGATTTTCTCACGTCTGGCCTACGAGACCTCGACCTTCCTTGACAACTGGTCGTCGCTTTACGCCCTCATCAGCGAAAAGCTGCTGGAATTCGGCAAGCTGCTCGAGACCCAGTTTTCCCTGCTGCCGCCTTACGTCGCCGACTACGTCGAGAAAATCGTGCAGTCGGTCATCGACGTGCTGCCCTCCCTGCTGGGCACCATCTCCATGCCCATCATGTCGGCGCTGACGGCCATCGCCATGCGGCTGCCCTCCATTTTAATTTTGTCGCTTGTCATTCTGGCAAGCTGCCTGCTCTTTTCGGTGGACTTCCACGGCCTGCGCGCCTTTTTGCAGCTTCAGGTGCCCAGCTTCGCGCAGGGCGCCGTGGCCGAGGCCATCTCCTTTTTCAAGCTGACCGTGGTGCGCTTCATCCGGGCCTACTGCATCATCTGCCTTGTCACCTTCTTTGAGCTTGAAATCGGCTTCCTGCTCATCGGCGTCGACTATTCCATGACGCTGGCCACCATCATCGCCCTGGTCGACATCCTGCCCATTCTGGGCTGCGGCACGGTGCTGATCCCCTGGGGAATCATCGCCATTTTGTTCGGCAACCTGCGCCTTGGCATCTCGCTGCTCATTTTGTGCGCCTTTATCACGACGGTGCGCCAGGTGCTCGAGCCGCGCGTGGTGGGCAACACCATCGGCCTGCATCCCATCGCGGCGCTGCTTGCCATTTACACCGGCCTCAACTTCTTCGGCATCTTCGGCATGTTCATGGTGCCCATTTTGCTCATCGTGCTCAAGCACCTGCAAGACGAGGGCTATCTCAGCATCTGGAAAACGGCCTCCACAGAAGAGGCGCCGGCAGGAACCCAGGGGGGCTGAGGCGTCAGCAGGCTCCCCTGCCGCGCACGCGGGCGGCGCACACGGGCGGGGTAAGGCTACCGCAACCCCTCCCCGCCATCTCCCATGCCGCGCACGCGGGCGGCTCCCCCCCGCCTTTCCCGTATGCTCCCGTCCTCCCTTTCGGCACCGGCCTTCTGAAAAAGCCCCTTCCTTTTTCAAAACCTCTTTCGGGCGGCAGGCTTCTCTTTCCGCCCAATCCCAAACGGGCATGCGCTGCATGCCCGTTTTGTCTTGCGGCGGGCATGGGGGCCGGCTCCCCTGTCAGGGGAGCCGGCCCCCTATCCTGCCGCGCCGCGCCCCCCTGCCGCACCGCGCCCCGCCCTGCCGTACCTCCTGCCGCACCGCGCCCCGTCTCTGCGGCACCCCCTGCCGCACCCTCTCCCCCTCTCCGCACGCAAAGCGCCCGCACCCGCCTGCCTTTCGAGAAAAAAACGCCCGCCGGCAGCATGCCGGCGGGCGCCGGCCCATCCCGGCGGGCGAAGTGCCGCCCTCCCGATGCCTGCGCGCCATACACGCCCCGCACACCGTGGTCGGGCCAAATCACAAAAAAAGCGCCGCAGGCGCCGCCCGCAATTTCCCCCTGTTTTCCCCGGTTTAAGGGAGGGAGGGGGAGGGATTGCGGCGGCCGCCTTGCGGCGCTTGGCTTCCTTTTGCGCAGGACGGTTTTTTTACAGTGCAGCCTTGGCCTTTTCCACCAGCTGGGCAAAGCCGGCGGGGTCGCTGACGGCCAAATCGGCCAGCACCTTGCGGTTGAGCTCAACGCCCGACTTCTTGAGGCCGTTCATGAAGCGGGAGTAGTTGATGTCGTTGCACTTGCAGGCTGCGGAAATTCTGGTAATCCACAGACGTCTGAAGTCGCGCTTTTTGAGCTTTCTGCCGGTATAGGCATAGGTCAGCGACTTCATGACCGCCTGGTTGGCGATGCGGTAGTTGGTGCTCTTTCTGCCCCAATAGCCCTTGGCCATTTTGAGCGTCTTTTTTCTTCTTTTTCTCGTCATCAGCGCGCCTTTGATACGTGCCATAATGATACCACCATTTCTCCATACGTCGTTTCAATAATTTTTTAAGTCAAGGAGCTTTTTTGCAAAGGGATTCGTATGGCCTTCCCCCCGCGCTCTCCTGCCGCAGCCCGCAGGGGGCGTGCGGCTTCATCATTGTCTTACTGATAGGGAAGCAGACGCTTAATCTGCTTGACATTGGTCTTGTCGGCATAGGTGGGCATGCGCAGGCTTCTCTTGAGCTTGGTCGTCTTCTTGTTGAGGATGTGGCGTCTTTTGGCCGCATTGCGCTTGACTTTTCCGTGCCGTGTCAGCTTAAATCTCTTTTTTGCACCGGAGTGCGTTTTGATTTTAGGCATATGGATTCTCCTTTGTCTGTTATTTCTGAATCGGATTGATAATCATTGCCATGGTCCTGCCCTCCAGCTTGGGCGGCTTGTCGACGGTGCCGAACTCCTTGCAGGCCTGCGCAAATTCCAGCAGCCTGGCCTCTCCCAGAGAGGTATGGCTCATCTCTCTCCCGCGAAAGCGGACAGACACCTTCACCTTGTTGCCCTCCTGCAGAAAGCGCAGGGTGTGGTTTCTCTTGGTGTTGAAGTCGTGCGTGTCAATGTTGACCGACAGGCGAATCTCCTTGATTTCCACCTGCTTTTGGTTTTTGCGCGCCTCTTTTTCCTTTTTGGACTGCTCAAAGCGGAACTTCCCGTAGTCCATAATGCGGCAGACGGGCGGCGTGGCCTGGGGGGCAATCTTGACCAAGTCGAGATTGCGCTGCGCGGCGCGCTCCATCGCCTCGCGCGCACTCATGATGCCAAGCTGGCTTCCGTCGCTGTCGACAACGCGGACTTCTTTGTCGGTGATCTGCTCGTTGATGAGCAACTCTTTGCTGGCTATTGCGGGCACCTCCTAAGAATTTCATGGTTTTTGGCTTTTTGTCACAAAAAAACGGATGGAACCCCATCCGTCTGCTCAAAAGCCCGCAAGGACACCGGACGCACCCTGCGCCCCCTGCCCTTTGCCTGCGATTGACCGAGCCGCCCCTTAGCCGCTGCGGTGAGACGGGATGGCTCCCCTCTGCTTTGTTGTGCGGTAGTAGTATATCAGAAAAGGAAGCCTGCTGTCAAGCGCAATTTTAAGCCCCCCGCAGGCCTCCCGCCTTTTTTGTACGGGCGGCCTTCTTCCCCCTGCGGCAGCCCTCAAAGGCCTCCCGTGCTGCCGCAGGAAACTCCCGGAAAGCCCCCCGGGCGGCCCGCCCCCCTGCCCCCTCTGCAGGGGGGCAAAGGGAGCGCCCTGCCCGATGTCGCCCGGCCGCCTAATTGACGTATTCAAATTCGATGTCGTAGATGGAGACGATGTCGCCCTCCTTGATGCCCTTTTCGCGCAGCAGGTCATACACGCCGCTCGAATAGAGCACCCGGTGCAGATACTGCAGCGACTCGTAGTCGCTGAAATTGACGCTGCCCAGCAGGTTGAGCAGCCACTCTCCCTCCACCACGAAGCGGTCGTTTCCCCGGCGCACGGTGGTCTTCTTTTCCCCCCTGCCGGCCGAGGCGGCCAGCGTGGTCTGCTCCTCGTAGGTCAAAATGGGGGGCAGCTCCTGCAGCCTGCTCCAGACGGCCGACAGCAGCCTGTCCACCCCCTGACGGGTGGCGGCCGACATGGTCAGGTAGTCAAAGCCCAGCTCGGCAGCCTTGCCGCGCAGGGCGTCCGACGCCTTTTGCGCCTCGGGCCCGCTCAGCAGGTCGGCCTTGTTGCCCACCACAATCTGGGGCCGGCGCGCCAGCTCGGGGGAAAAGGCCTCAAGCTCCCGGTTGATGGTCAGAAAATCCTGCACGGGGTCGCGGCCCTCGCTGCCCGACACGTCCACCAGATGCACCAGCAGACGGCAGCGCTCCACATGCCGCAAAAACTCGTGCCCCAGGCCCACGCCCTCGCTGGCCCCCTCGATGAGGCCGGGGATGTCGGCCATGACGTAGGACACGCCCTCGTCCACCCGCACCACGCCGAGCTGGGGCTGCAGCGTGGTGAAGTGGTAGTTGGCAATCCTGGGCCGCGCGGCCGACACCACCGAGAGCAGCGTGGACTTGCCCACGTTGGGAAAGCCAATCAGGCCCACGTCGGCCAGCAGCTTGAGCTCGAGCGTGATGTCGGCCTCCTCGCCTCTCATGCCGTTTTTGGCAAAGCGAGGGGCCTGGCGCGTCGCCGTGGCAAAGCGGGCGTTGCCAAACCCTCCCTTGCCGCCGTGGGCCGCCACAAAGGGCTGCCCGTCGGACATGTCGTGCAGCAGCAGGCCGCTCTCGCTCTCCTTGACCAGCGTGCCGCGCGGCACCCGGATGACAAGGTCCTGCCCGCTTTTCCCGGTGCAGTTCTTGCCGGCGCCCGGCGCCCCGTCCTGCGCGGCGTATTTGCGCTTGTAGCGGAAGTCGAGCAGCGTGGAGAGGTTGTCGTCCACCTGGAAGACAACGTTGCCGCCCGCGCCGCCGTCGCCGCCGTCGGGCCCGCCGGCCGCCACATATTTCTCGCGGTGAAACGAGACGGCACCGTTGCCGCCCGTCCCCGCCCTGATGTGAATTTTTGCAATGTCGACAAACATGGCCTCTCTCTCCTCTTGTGTCTGCTCCTTTGTGTTTGGAAAAGCCCCCCGGCCGCAGGCGGCACCTTTCCCCGCAGCCCCGCCCCCTTAAAAAGGGGGCGGGCGGCGCCCATGGGCCCTGCCTCCGGCAGAGGCAGGGCCGCAAAGGCGCCGCAGCGGCCCCGGCCACCCGGCGCTTTTGCGCCGGGCTGCCCCCCCTGCGGGGGGGTGGGCGGCGCGCCCGGCCCCTCCCTTTTCAAGGGGGGAGGGGCCGGGCACGCCGCAGCCGGGGCCGCCTTTTCCCCAAGGGGCCCGTCATGCGCACCGCGCCTGTCACGCGCACCGCGCCTTTGCCGCACGCACCGCGCCCGTCACGCGCACCGCGCCTGTCACACGCACCGCTCCCGTCACACGCACCGCGCCTTTGCCGCACGCACCGCGCCTGTCACGCGCACCGCGCCCGTCATGCGCACCGCGCCTTTGCCGCACGCACCTTTGTCACGCGCACCGCACCCGTCATGCGCACCGCGCCTTTGCCGCACGCATCGCGCCCGTCACACGCACCGCGCCTTTGCCGCACGCACCGCGCCCGTCATGCGCACCGCGCCTTTGCCGCACGCTCAAAAATCCCCGTTTCGAAGAAAAGGTCTCAGGCCGGCTGGCCTGAGACCTTCGAAGCTACTGAACGTCGTAAACCGAAACGCGCTTGCGGTCCTTGCCCACTCTTTCGAAACGAACGGTTCCGTCCACCAGTGCAAAGAGCGTGTCGTTGGAACCCCTGCCCACATTGATGCCGGGATGGATTTTCGTGCCGCGCTGGGTCACAAGAACGTTTCCGGCCTTGACAAACTGTCCGTCGGCTCTTTTTGCGCCCAGGCGCTTACTGGCGGAATCTCTGCCGTTTTTTGTGGAGCCCACACCTTTTTTATGTGCCATTTGGATTCACCTCCGAAATCACAGTCAATTGAACCTTCCATGCACCACGCTCAGGCGTTGATGCCGGTAATTTCCACTTTGGTATAGGGCTGTCTGTGGCCCTGCTTTTTACGGTAGTTCTTCTTGGCCTTCATCTTGAAGACAAAAATCTTCTTGCTCTTGCCGTTTTTGACCACCTTGCCGGTGACGGTTGCGCCCTCCACGGTGGGAGTGCCGACCGTGACGCCGTTTTCCCCGCCGACAGCCAGGACCTTGTCAAAGGTCACGTCGTCGCCGGCCTCGGCGGAGAGCTTCTCCACGAAAAGCACGTCTCCGACCGACACCTTATACTGCTTTCCGCCGGTCACCATAATCGCGTACATCTCGTACACCTCTCTTTCTCTTTATGTAGAGTCACGCTGCAGACGGCAGGCTTTCGCCATTTGAAACAGCCGGATGCACGCGGGCTTTGTTATTATATCAGAAACTGTCCTGCATGTCAATGCTTTTGCGGCGTTTTGACGCTGTCAGAATCTTCCCCGGCCTGTCTTTGGCGGTCTTTGCGCAGGCGCCGTTTGCCGGCAGCCCACAGCAGGGCCGCCCCCAGCAGCCAGAAGAGCAGAAAGACTGCGGCGCAGTGATAGAAAAACTGCTCGGGCAAGAGGCGGATGATGGGGTCTTTGGCGGGGTCAAACTGCCAGAAGTCGTTGCGAAAGAGCAGCTTGTGGAAGAGGACAAAGGCAGCCGACGCGTCGGCCGCCATGGCCGCCCCCACCAGCGCAAGGCAGAGCAGCAGCGTCAGCGACGCCGTGAAAAAGGCGCGCCGGTCAAGGGGGCGGCGCCTGTCTGCGCGAAGGAGCAGGGCGATGGCCGCAGCGCACAGCGCGCCCACCACATAGACGAGGCCGAACAGCCGCCGGCAGTCGGCAAAGTGGATGGCCCCCTGCTCCGAAAAGGCAAGGTCCGGCAGCGAGAAGGGCTGCTGCGGCGAGAAGGGCCACAGCCAGCGCATAACGGCGTGGTAATTGCGCAAAATCACCTGCTCGTCAAGCCCCGTCTTTTGAGCAAGCTCCAGGGCCCGCA
This sequence comes from Candidatus Galloscillospira excrementipullorum, assembly GCA_018714125.1. Taxonomy (GTDB): domain Bacteria; phylum Bacillota; class Clostridia; order Oscillospirales; family Feifaniaceae; genus Galloscillospira; species Galloscillospira excrementipullorum. Next base: position 1,506 of record DVNV01000049.1, on the reverse strand, counting down.
GGTCGTAGCGGTAGAGCCAGTCGCACAGGTGCAAAAGCAAAAGGGCGGCCGCCGTGCACACCAGCAGCGTGCACACCCCGAGAAAAACGCCGCACGCAAGGCTGCGCCCCGTCAGGGGCGCGCATTGCCTGCCGGGCCTCATGGCCTTTGCCCCTCCTGCGGCCCGCATGCCGCAGCCTCTCCCGGTTCATCCCCGGGGGCCGGCGCATCGGCTGCAGCCTCTCCCGGTTCATCCCCGGGGGCCGGCGCATCGGCCGCAGACTGCCCGGGCGCAGGCACACACCCCGCTTCCCCGGGCTGCGCCTCCCCTGCCGCACCGGCGGCCGGACGGCGCAGGATGCGCCGCAGCATCACGACACCCACGGCGCACAGCGCAATGCTGACGAGCTGGGAGATGCGAAAGGGGCCGACATAGAGGCTGTCGGTGCGCAGGCCCTCGATGAAAAAGCGGCCCACGCCATACCAGACGAAGTAGCTGAAGGCGGTCTGCCCGTCGGCGCGGCGGTGGAAGAAAATCCACAGCAGCAGCGCGCAGCCCGCCACGTCCCACAGCGACTCATAGAGGAAGGTGGGATGCACCGCCTGGCGCACGCCGTTGATGGTGAGCTCCATGCGCCACGGCAGGTCGGTGACGCGGCCGAAGGCCTCCTGGTTGACAAAATTGCCCCACCGGCCGATGCCCTGTCCCAAAATCACGCTGGGCGCCGCCACGTCGAGCACCTTGAGGAAGGGGAGCTTTTTGGCGCGGCAATAGACGAAAAAGCAGACCATCCCGGCCAAAATGGCGCCGTAGATGGCGATGCCGCCCTCCCAAATGGCAATCATGTCGTAAAAGGAGTCGTAGCGGTCGAGGGTGGTGAGGACGTAATAGGCCCTGGCGCCCACGATGGACACCGGCGTGGTGATGAGCACGAGATTGACGATGTGGTCCTGATCCAGCCCGTTTTCCCTGGCCAGGCGCAGCGACAGCAGCACCCCCAGCAAAAAGGCGGTGGCGATAAACACGCCGTACCAGTAGACCTCCCGCCCGAAGACGGTGAAGGCCACGCGGTCGACGAAAAACTCTCCGATGCCAAGCCCCGGAAAGGCGATGGCTCCGCTTCCGTGCATGGGCTTCCCTCCCTGTGTCGTGCCGGCCTCTGCTGCCGGCTCCGGTTTTTTTGGCAGTATCCAGTATAGCACGAACGCGGCAAGGGCGCAACAAGGCAGCCGCAGGCAGCCCCGACGGCTGCAGCCGGCAGGGTGCCGGGGGCAGGCGGAGCACGGCACCGGGACGCAAAAAAAAGAGGGGGAGCGCACCGGGCTTTCCCCTATGCTGCCCCCCTGCCGCCCGCTCTATTCCCTCGCGCCTGCACATTGCGCGCATTTTTCCTTTTCCGCCTGCCCCGGGCCTCCCTCCCGGACGCCCTCTTTTGCCCCAGGCCTCCCCGGACGCAGGGCGCACCCTGCTCCCCCTATCCTCCTGCTCCCTCTATCCTCCTGCTCCCCCTATCCTCCTGCCCTCCC
>DVNV01000048.1 GCA_018714125.1 Candidatus Galloscillospira excrementipullorum | reverse complement strand
TTTCATCGATTTTGAACCGCTTTTTACTCAAGTAGAATCATTATTCAATTGCGAGGAGGTGAATTCCGAATGAAAGCTGTAATATACGCTCGTTATTCTTCCGACAGCCAACGAGAAGAATCCATTGAAGGTCAAATCCGTGAATGCACTGCATTCGCAGAAAAGAACGGCATAACGGTTCTGCGCCACTACATCGACAGAGCATTTTCTGCTAAAACGGACAACCGTCCCGAATTTCAGAATATGATTAAAGACAGCAACAAGAAGCTGTTCGATACAGTCATCGTGTGGAAGCTCGACCGCTTTGCCCGTAACCGCTATGACAGCGCAAGACATAAGGCGACGCTGAAGAAAAACGGCGTAAAAGTTGTGTCTGCTACCGAAGCGATTGCTGATGGTTCCGTTGGCATTATGATGGAGACTATCTTGGAAGGTATGGCTGAGTATTATTCGGTTGACCTCTCCGAAAAGGTTGTGCGTGGCATGACCGACAATGCTTTGAAGTGTATGTTCAACGGAGGTACATTGCCGATTGGATATATCATCGACAAAGAACAACATTTTCAGATTGACCTTGTTACCTCACCTTTCGTTCTTGCGGCTTTTGAGAAATATGCCGATGGTGCAACGATGACGGAAGTCCGTGATTATCTCAACGAAAACGGCGTTACAAACACCAGAGGCAAGCCAATGACCTACAACAGCGTTCAGCATTTGCTGAATAACCGTCGATACATCGGTGAGTACGTCTATCGAGAAATCGTTGTTCCAGATGGAATCCCCGCCATTGTTCCTCTCGATCTATTTGAACGAGTACAGGAAAAGATGGCAAAAAACAAAAAAGCCCCTGCACGACACAAAGCAGAGGATGATTACTTACTGACCACCAAACTGTTCTGCGGTCATTGCGGAGCTTATATGTGCGGTGAAAGCGGCACCAGCAGAACCGGTGTGGTTCACCACTATTACAAGTGCGTATCCGTTAAGAAGAAACGTGCTGAATGCCACAAGAAGCCTGTCAAGAAACGCTGGATCGAAGATCTGGTCGTTGAAGAAGCCATGAAAATGGTTATGGATGATGATGTAGTTGATGCTATCGTTTCTATGCTGATGGACTTACAAGGGCGTGAGAACACCAATCTACCGCTTTATCAGCAGCAGTTGAGAGAGACAGAGACTAAGATAGAAAACCTCTTAAAAGCCATTACAGAGGGTGTCTTCACGAAATCTACCAAGACACTGCTTGAAGAATTGGAAGCAGCTAAAGAGGAACTTGAGAATCGCATTGCTCTTGAAAAACTGGAAAAGCCGCAAATCAGCGAGGAGTTTATGCGTTTCTGGCTCCACCGCTTCCGCAAGCTGGATATGGCAAAGAAAGAACATCGACAGATGTTGATCGATGTGTTCATCAATGCGATATTCCTGTACGATGACAAAATGCTTATTACCTTCAACTACAAAGAGGGTACCCAAACCATCACTTTTGATGATGTGAAAAACGGGGGTTCAGAGGAGACTTCTGGTTCGGATTTGGATTGCTCAAGTGCACCAGCTCGTCGCAAGCGATACATCGCTTGCGACGAGCTTTTTTGCGTTTATTCGGGAATTTTGGCCGCCCTCACAAGTCCGAAAGAAAAATGCCTGTCGGCATGCGGCCCGGCCGCAACGCCCGGTATTTTCAAAAGCCGATTTTCTGCCCCGGGAGTTGATTGCCGTAAAATTCCCTGTTTTTGTTGACATTCGTAGACAACCGTGGTACAATCTGACTACAGATGTAGTCAAAAAGAGGGGGAATCTGCAGTGAGCACACACCATGTGAGCCTGACTCCGGCGGAGTGGAGCGTGATGGAATGCCTTTGGGAGGCTGCTCCGCTCACGGGGCGGGAGGTGACGCAGAAAATGCAGCAGCGCTGCGGCTGGAGCCGCAGCACAACGCTGACGCTTTTGAGCCGTATGGAGGCAAAGGGGGCGGTGGCAGGAGAGTCGGAGGGCGGCAAAAAGGCCTTTCGTCCGCTTGTGTGCCGGGAGGATGCCGCCCTGCAGGAAACCGAGGATTTTCTTGAGAGGGTATACAAGGGCAGTCTCAGCCTGATGGTCAGCGCACTGACGCGCAGACAGACGCTGTCAAAGGAGGAGATTGACGGGCTTTATGCGATTTTGAGGGAATTGGAGGAAAACGACGATGCTTGAATGGGTTGTGTCGGGAAGCGTGCTGATTGCGGTTGTCATCGCGCTGCGCTTTGCTCTCAGGGGAAAAATCAGTCTGCGGCTGCAGTATGCGATGTGGGCGCTGGTGCTGGTGCGGCTGCTGGTTCCGGTGAGCCTGGGGGAGTCCTCCTTTGGCGTTGCCGCCCTGATGCAAAAGGCGGCCGGGCTGCAGGATGTCGGGGCAAAAGGGGCTGTTGTGCAGGAGGGCCAGATGCCGGCAGGCGGCAGCGCGGGGGAAGTGCAGGAGGCGGTTCATACAGAGGGGGCCGGAGAGGGTTCCCTTCCGGCGGCAGCGCATGGGCAGCAGGCTGCTGTGGGGAGCCTGTCTTCTGAAAGAGAGGAGGACGCTGCAGGCGATATGTTCAAGGCGGTCTGGCTGACGGGGACGGTCCTGCTCGGCCTGGTGCTGCTGGCCTCAAACGCCAGGTTTGCCGTCACGCTGCGCAAATCAAGGCGCAGGCTGGAGGGCGTCTCCTGCCGCCTGCCGGTCTACGTCTCGCCGCAGGTGGATACGCCCTGCCTGTTCGGGCTGCTTACGCCTGCAATTTACGTCACGCCGGAGGCAGCCGGCGACGAGGTGGCCTTTGGCCATGCCGTGGAGCACGAGCTGACGCATTTTCGCCATGGGGATCACATCTGGGCGCTGCTGCGCGGAGCCTGCCTTGCAGTCCACTGGTACAACCCGATGGTGTGGTGGGCTGCGGTGCTGTCGCTTCGCGATGCTGAGCTTGCCTGCGACGAGGCCACCATCAGAAGGCTGGGGGAGAGCGAGCGTGCCCGGTATGGGCGCACGCTCATTGGGCTGACCTGTCAAAAGCGCCGGACGGTGCTGCTGACCGCGACCACCATGACGGGCGGCAGGCGCGGCCTGGAGGAGAGAATCCGGCTGATTGCCCAAAAGCCCAAAACGGCGGGGGTTCCGATGGCGGCGGCACTGCTGATTCTGGCCGTTGCGGCGGGATGCACCTTTACGGGCCCCGAGAGCGCCGGCACGCAGGTTCCGCCGGTGGAAATGGAGGTTGCAGAGGACCTTCCCCAGGCCGTGACCGACTACGCCAGGGACTACACACAGCTTCAGCTTGACTATTACGCAAACGAGTTAGGCTATGAGATAACGCGGGCAACGGTCACGGGCCTCACCCAAATCAACACCGGCACGGCCGGGCTTGACAACGGGGTGAACATGTATCTTCTGGAATACCGGTTTCTTGCCGCAGACCCCGACGAAATCGTGCTTGCGGGCGGGATGAAGATGGAAGAGGGCTGCATCACCGAATGGGGCAGCACCGGCCAGCCCTATCTTGTGCTGCGCTGGAACGGCCGGGAGGGCGAAAGGATCTGGCAGCCCGTCTGCGTGACAAACACCGAGAGCATCACGACGCAGTATGGCACGCCCGAAATGCTGCAGCAGTATGGGGATATGTATACGGCCGCCGCCATGGAGCTGGCGTTCGGGGAGGAGGGCTTTGTCCCCGGGGAGGCGGTGGAAGGCCTGTTTGCCCCTGGCGACGTGACGCTCACGCTGAGCCTTGACGACGGCGGGGAGGCGGGCTCCTATTCCGTCGGCAAGGGGCTTGCGGCCCGATTTGAGGTGCTGCTTTGCAGCTATGAGTGGACGGCGCTTGAAACGCTGCCCGAGCAGCCCGGCAGCTTCCAAATCACCGCCCTGTCCGCAGACGGCACAAAGAGTATCACCGTTTGGGAAGACGGCGGCGCAGGCGTGATGCGGTATACCGACGGGGGCACACAAACCCTGTGGGCCGCATCGCCCCTGCAGGGGGGAAAAGGGTCCATCGCCCGGGACTTGCGGGGCGAGTATGACAATCTGGACGCCGACTGTACGCGCATTGCCTTTGATGCACAGGGCGGCGCACAGCAGGCCGCAGAAACCTTTGTCCGCAGCGTCTACGGCGAGCACATGGCCACGCTGGCTCCCGGGAACATGTATGGCATGGACGACTACGAGGTCATTCGGTGGGAGGTGCGGGAGGTCAGCGAACAGGGCGACGCCGTGGTGGGGTCGTTTGAATGCGCCTTCACCCCGTGGGATGCCGACTCTCCCGGCATTTGGGCCGGCAATACCGGCATGGGAACGGGGGAATATGAGGGAAAACTCACCTATCAGAGAGAGTTTGTGCTGCAAAAGCAGGAGGACGGCCTGTGGCACTGCGTCGGGCTTGGCACCGGCGGATACTCCCTGCCGGAGTAAGGACGAAAGCGGGGCGGCCCGGCATGGCAAATGTCCGCACCTTGGGAAAAGGTGCGGACATTTCTTTTGTTAAATTGTGAAAAAAGGGAAAAATCGGGCTGTATGTTTTCCCTTTTTGATGATATAATTTGATGATATAATCTAGAAAACCCCGGGCGCAAAGCCCCTCAAACAGGGAGCAGGCGGGAGGGCGCCCTCAGAAAAAGGGATATCTGCTGCCGGGACACGCCTCTTTTTGAGGAGGACGGCGCAAAAAAAACACCGACAGGAAAGGAAGAGCGAGCATGCGTTACGCCGTTGTTTACAGCAGCCGCACGGGCAATACCGAGCAGCTGGCCCAGGCTGTCCGGGAGGCCCTGCCAGGGCAGGAGTGTCTGTATTTTGGCCCGCCGGACGAGGCGGCGCTTGAAGCGCAGACCGTCTATGCGGGCTTTTGGACCGACAAGGGGAGCTGCGATGAGGAAATGGCGCGCTTTCTCAAGCGCCTGACCGACCAGAGGGTCTTTTTGTTCGGCACCGCCGGATTCGGGGGCGCGCCGGCCTATTTTGAGCAGATTCTCGGCCGCGTGCGCGAAAACCTCGCGCCCACAGTCAGCCTTCTGGGGGAATACATGTGCCAGGGCAAAATGCCCCAAACGGTGCGCGAGCGGTATGAGGCCATGGAGGCCGGCTCCCACAGGGACGCCATGCTGGAAAACTTCGACCGGGCGAAGACCCACCCCGACGAGCGGGATTTGGCGCTGCTGGCGGATGCCGTGCGCGGATGAGAAGGGGGCGCGGCCTGAAAAAGCCGGGAAGGAACGGCTCTTAAAAAACGGAAAAAGCGCAGGCCCTGAAAGGGGCCTGCGCTTTTTTGATGCAGCAGGGATATGGCTTTGGCGCGGGGCCTAAAACCAGTGTTTTCTCTTGAAGGCGGCAAAGCAGGCGATGCACACCACAAGGCTCAGCAGGATGACATAGGGATACCCTTTGGACCAGGCGTATTCCGGCATGGGGAAGTTCATGCCGTACCAGCCGACAATCAGCGTCAGGGGCAAGAAGATGGCGGTGATGACGGTAAAAATTTTCATAATCTGATTTTGCTCAATGTCGACCTGCGCCTGATAGGCCTCGCGCGCCTGGGTGGTATACTCCTGCAGGTGGCGCACCGAGTCGAGCAGATGGTCCACACGGCGGTCGAGCGCGGCAAAGCGCTTGTGCAGGTGCGCAGGCACGATGCCGTTGGTGGACTCGGCAAGGTCGCTGGTTACGATGGTGAGCTGCTCATAGTAGCGTTTCATGCGAAGCAGGATGCGCCGCAGCGAGATGACGCGGATGCCACTGTCGTCGTCGGGATTGGTGCGGGTGAGCAGGTGGTCTTCGAGGTTGGTGATGGCGTCTTCCATGCGGTGCAGGACATAGACATCGTCGCCGGTCAGGGCAAGCAGGAAGTCCAGCATCTGCCGGAAAGGCTCCTGCTTGTCGTCAATCTGCTCGAGCAGCTCAAGACAATGGGGGCTGTCGAGCAAAAAGATGATGTCGCTGCTGTTGCAGTAAATGTAGATGCGGGTCTCTTTCTGGCCTTCATTGGCGATGTCGTAAAAAGGGAAGCTGACAAAACAAGAACCCGTCTCGGGGACGGCGCAAATGGGCCGGTTGGGGGGAAGACGGGTGTAGAGGTTGTCGCCCACGCGCTCCTTGAGCGCCTTGAGCTGCGAGGTGCTTAGAACAGTCCGCATGACAGCAATTCTCCTTTGTATCGGACGTTTGAAAGAACGAAAGAGGGCAGCTTGGAAAGCCCGGAATGAGTTTAGTATATGTTATTTTGATGACAATTGCAAGAAGCGCGGTTCCGACCGGTTGACAGAGCCTGCGCGCAGCGATACAATAACTACGGCGCGGCAAGGGGAGACGCAAACGTCCCCTGCCGGCCGGATTGAAAGAAAGGATGATACAGATGAAAAAGCTCTGCAAGGCCCTGGCTTTGGCGGTTCTGTGTGTCATGTCTTTGGCGCTGTATGCCGGCGCTTCCGACTTTGACGGAATTGCCCAGGAACTCAAAGATGTCGGCCTCTTCCAGGGGACCGATACCGGATTTGAGCTCGACCGTGCGCCGACCCGTGCGGAATCGGCGGTCATGCTGGTGCGGCTGCTGGGTGCCGAAGAGACGGCAAAGGCTGAACTGGAAGCGGGCGAGACGGCCCACCCCTTCACGGATGTTCCCGAGTGGGCGAAGGCCCATGTTGCGTGGCTTTACACCAACAAGCTGACCAACGGGATTTCCGAGACGGAGTTTGGCTCCGACAGCCTGTGCAATGCGCAGATGTACTGCACCTTTGTGCTGCGCGCCCTTGGCTACAGCGACGGTGAGGGCGGCCAGTTTGCCTATGACGAGGCTGTCTCCTTTGCCGCAGAGAAGGGTGTATACAACACCGCCGTGGCGCAAGGCGAATTTCTCAGAGACGATGTGGTGGCAGTGTCCTACCAGGCGCTGTTTGCAAAGGTCAACGGGCAGGAGAACACCCTGCTGGCCAAGCTGATTGCCGACGGCGCCGTGAGCCAGACGGCGGCACAGCCTCTGCTGGACAAGCAGGAGACCTATGCCGAATATGTGGCAGCCTGCGCCGGCTTTGAGCAGGCGACCGGCGTTGACATGGATATGACGGGCACCATGAATGTGACGGCTTTGGGCGCTGAGAGCGTCGCTATGGAAATCAGCTCCGAAATCAAGACCATTGTCACCGATACCGATGTCCAGATGGAGGGCATCTCCACGGTCAAGGCCGGGGAGGAGCAGACCGAGACCGTCATCAAGCAGTGGATCAAGGACGGCGTGATGTACATGGAGGCCGAAGGTCAGAAAATCAAGATGCCCATGGACTTCTCCGACATGCTGGCCGCCGTGCAGCAGCAGACCTCGAGCGTGACTCTGGCAAACGACGGTCTCTATCAGATTGACTCCATCACCACAGCCGAGAGCGACGAGGGGACGACCTACACCATCGTGCTCAACGGCGCCGTGAACCGCCTGCTTACCCAGATGCTGGGCCAGATGGGCGATTTCGGCGAGGCCGGCCTTGACGGCATGAAGTTTGACGCCGTGAGCATGAGCGTGCTCATCGACAAGGAGGGCACTCTCAAGACCATCGGCATGCAGTTTGCCATGACCATGGACATGACCGTGGAAGGGGAGGCGACGTCGATCGCCTATGAGTACGACATGGACTGCACCATCAACGCCCTGGGAGACGATGTGGTCATCACCTTCCCCGACTTCACCGGGTTCGAGGAGCTGACGCAGCCGCAGCCTGAGGCCGGCGACGGCGAGACCGTCAGCGACGAAACGCTTGAAGGGCTGGTGGAGATCGGGCCCGAGACGGCCGAGGGCGAGACCGCCCAGGCTGAGACGGTTGACAACGAAGCTGCCGCTGCTTAAAAGCCTCAACTCTCCTGCAGGCCCCTTTGAGACGGGTTGATGGCGGCGGCCGGGGGCTGCCGCAGGGAATCTGCAAAAGCAAAGGGCCTGCGCGAAACGAAAAAAGGGAGAAGCCGAACACTTGGTTCGGCTTCTCCCTTTTAAGATGAAAGAAAAAGAGTGCTCTTTGAAAACAGTCTGCGGAGAGCGCAGGGTCTTTAGAGGCTCCGCTCCTGATTTTGGGGGTGCTGTGCGCAGGGCTGGCCTGTGCCGCAGGCTCCCCCGCACTGCTTTGCATAGGGGCAGCCGATGCAGTGTTCTCCCCGTTTCCTGGCCCTTACAAGATGGGAAGCGACGGCGCCCACGATGACAAGCACGATGGCGATGATGGCAACGTCTTGCAGCATGGCCTACCTGCTGAGCGCATACTCGGCGCTGAGCTGTTGGTTGGATTTGTTGATAAGGGCAATCACAACGCCCGCAAAGGCAAGCACAATGGCCAGCCCGCCGATTGCGGCGCCCAAGTTGAGTGTCTCGGGAGCGGTCAGCAGCGTGCCGACCGTGTAGACCAGGTAGGCCACGGTGTAGCCGACGCCAAACTGCAGGCCGATGCCTCCCCAAAGCCACTTGCTGCTCTTCATTTCGGCATTCATGGCGCCGATGGCGGCAAAGCAGGGGGGCGTATAGAGATTGAACATGAGGTAGGCAAGGGCGGCGACCTTTGTGATGGCCATGATGCCGGCAATCTCGGCGCTCGTGCCCTCCAGCATGGCAAGCTCTTCGGTGTCAATCAGGTTTTCAAGCCCGACAAAGCAGACGGCCAGGGTTCCCACGACATTTTCCTTTGCGATAAAGCCGGTGACGGCGGCTGCGGCAAGCTGCCAGGAGACAACGCCCACGATGGGAACCAGAAGCCAGGCAAAGGGCGCGGCGATGGAGGCGAGGATGGAGGAATCGGCAGATGCCGCCACGCCAAAGCTCCAGTCGAAGGTCTGCATAATCTGAACCGCCGTATTGCACAAAAGGATGATGGTGGCGGCCTTCATAATGTAAGCCCAGCCACGGCTGCACATGGCCTTGAAGGCACCCCAGAGCGAAGGGATCTTGTATTCGGGCAGCTCGATGATAAAGAAGGACTTTCTGTTTTTGTAGCCGGCGACCTTGTTGACCAGCAGGGCGCCAAAGAAAATCAAAACGATACCGGTCAGATACATGGTGGCGCTGACCCAGCCGGCGTTGTCAAAGAAGGCGCCGGCAAAGAGCGCAATGACGGGAATTTTTGCGCCGCAGGGCATGAAGGGGGCAAGCATGGCGGTTGCCCTGCGCTCGCGCTCGTTGCGGATGGTGCGGCTGGCCATGATGCCGGGGACGGCGCAGCCGATGGTGATGACAAAGGGGATGACCGACTTGCCCGAGAGGCCCACCTTCTTGAAGATGGGGTCGAGCACAACGGCGACGCGGGACATGTATCCGCAGTCCTCAAGCAGGGCAATCAGGAAGTACATGACCATGACGAGCGGCAAAAAGCCCACAACGGCAATCACGCCGCCAATCACGCCGTCCACAAGCAGCGCGTAGAGGAAGGGGCTTGCGCCTTCGAGAAGGCCGCCGACCCAGCCCTGGAAGCCCTCCAGCAGGGGAACCAGCCCGGGGATGAAGGTGCCGTCTGAAAGCTCCACGCCTTCTGCAATCCAGGTGCCCAGATAGGTCTGCGAAATCTGGAACACAAGGAACATGACAACGGCAAAAATCGGGATGCCCAGCCATCTGTTGGTCAGGATGTCGTCAATTTTGTCGTTAAAGTTTTTGGTTTGAGTCAGCACCTTGCGGGTCTGCACCTCTTCGACGATGCGGTTGACAAAGTCAAAGCGTCTGCGGTCGGCCGCCTCGACGGCCGCCTTGTCGGTGAAGTCGACGTCCCCCTGATGATAGGGAGCCGACTGTGTGCCGCCTGCGGCGGCCGCGGCCTTTTCCACAACGG
>DVNV01000047.1 GCA_018714125.1 Candidatus Galloscillospira excrementipullorum | reverse complement strand
CAAAAAGGGGAGCTGCCCGCAGGCCGGATGTCTGGCCTGCGGGCAGCTCCCCTTTTTGCCCCGTCTAAAAAAACGCCCCCGCCGCATTGGCAAGGAGGGCACGCCCCCTCCCTCTGCACCCGGCTTAAAGGAGGGGCTTTCCCCTTACACCAGCTTTCTGATCACTTCAACCGCCACCCCCAAAATGCGCGCGCTGCCGTTGTCAAAATCGTCGGTGGTCAGCAAAATGGGCTGGTATTTGCTGTTTTCCGGCAGCAGCGCCACCACACGGCCGTCGCGGCGAAAACGCTTGAGCGTGGCACATTCCCCGTCGAGCAGGCAGGCCACAATCTGCCCGTTGGCAGCATAGGTCTGTCGGCGAATGAGCACCAGCGAGCCGTCGTAAATGCCGGCGCCCTCCATCGAATCCCCCTGTACCCGCAGGTAAAAGCAGTCGTCGGCGTCCTCCACGTCCGACAGGTGCCACCCCTCGATTTCCTCGTTGGCCAAATCCGGCCTGCCGGCACGGATGGTCCCGTAAACCGGCAGCAGACGGCTGGGCTGCGAAAAAAGGTCCCGCTCCAGCAGATAGTCAACCGATACGCCGAAAAAATCGGCCAGCCGGCACAAAAGCTCATGGCTGGGCTTGCGGCGGCCGTTCTCATACAGCGACACCGTGGATTCCGACAGCCCTATCTGCTCTCCCAGCTCCCGCATGGACAGCCCTTTTTGTCTGCGAAGCTCCCGAAGTCTGTGCATGGCCTCTCCTCCCTTTCCGCGCATGCCCCTGCGCCGTCGCCTCCCTGGCGGCCCTCTCGCCGCGCGCCTCAGCCCTTGTCTATTGGCACACGACAACTTACAATTATAAGTAGTATATCAGAAGCTTTGCAATTTGTCCATGTTTTTTGCAATTTTTCTTTTTTACCGGGAAAATTCCTTGACAAGATGAAAACTTCATGCTACACTCTTCTCAAATCTTTGCAAAGTGTCAAGTTCGAGGCCCGGTTGTTCCCCCGTTTTGGACTTTTTCCGGACAAGGCGCAGCCGCACGGGGAAAACCGTCCTTTCCCGGGGAAGGGCGGCGTGCCAACGGGCAGGCGCCGCACCGGCGCCGGGCGCTTTGCGGGGAGAAGGTCATTTTTACGAGGAGGGGTATCATGCAACACAAACGAAAGCCGGGGCGCATCACGCCCTCTCCCTGCATCGGCTGCACCAGTCACTGCCGGAACGACGTGTGCCGCCGATGGAAACGGTGGTTCTCCGAGAGCTGGGAGCTGCTGCAGGAGATGTTCGAATGAGCTGGCGCGCAAAAGACGAGCCGCCGGCCCTGCGGTCGGGACTGCTCAAAATCTGTGCCGGCGTGGTGGAGGAGGCGACGGCAGAGCCCTATCTCTCCGCCGTGGAAGCGGCCCGGCAGGCCGTGGCGGCCTCCAACGACGACATGACGCCCCAGCAGCGCGTCTCCCTGGGACATGCCGTTGAGCTCAACCTCATCAACCGCAAACGGCATCCGGTGGAGCTGGTGTGCTACACCCATCAGCTTCCCATCGGGAAAAAGCGATTTTACATGGCTCGCAAGCTTTTTTGCCAAACGCTGATTGAGCAGCTTGGCCTGGTTGATGCGCGCAGCCTTCAGGCTTCGCCGCGCAGGCGTTTTCACTGAAGGGCTCCGGCGTGAAAAAAATGTGACATACCCGCAGCCCGCCGCCCGTGCGTCTTTGCGCGTTTTTGCCCTCCCTGTTCACAAAAACTCCCCCGCTTCACGGCTTGAATCCTGCATGCCTGATGTGGTAAACTAAAACAACCTGCAAGCATCACCCGTTGTTTTGAGAAAAGGAGTTTTTCATGACCAAAAAAAGAGGGCTTCGCGCCGCCCAACTGCTGGCGCTGACGTTGGTTTTGCTGCTGCTGTGTGCCTGCGGCAAGGTGGACCACAATGAGGACGAAACCTCCAATCTGGGGCATTGGGGCCGCGCGCTGGCCGCCCTGTCCATGCAGACGCTGGGGGGGAACCCTGTTGTCTTCGGCGGCGAGCTGCCCGAGGACACGGTGAGCTCTGCCCTGGAAATCCGCGAGATTGAAACCCGCGAGCAGCTGCTTGAGGCTCTGCGCTTTCGCCTGGAGCATGGCGTCAGGGAGGACTACCACTTTGATGCCGACGTGCTGACCGCCTACAGCGAGCAGGAGCTTGAGGCAGCCCTTTCCGAGCTCGACGAGACCCAGCAGGCGCACTACCGCCGGGTGCTGGAAGTCTACGAGCTCTGGGGGGAAGACGGCCTTTTGGCGGTGGACGCCGCCGAAGCGGCGCTGCTGCTCCAGCTCGGCTACGACGCTGCCCTGCTGACCCACGAGGAAGCGCAGGCGCTGGTGGAGCCTGTGGCGAAGATGGTTCAAGGGCAGTTCACAAGCTGGGAAGAGCTGCTGCAAAACCTGCTTGACGGGCGCCGCATCACCGACCAGCTTGACCAGGACAGCGAGAAGTTCAAGGCCCTGACCGAACGGGTTGACACCCTTCGCGAAGGGGATGACGACAAGGACCCCCTCTTTGACGACGCGCTCTTTTCCGAAGAGCTCATTCCTCTGGAGGGCGTTTCGGCTTCCACCCTGCTTTCCTGACGCACCAACCGACCGCACACAAACAAGCCCCCCGGGCCCAAAGGGCCCGGGGGGCTTTTGTCTTCCCCGAGGGTTTCTCCAAAAAAAGGGGGGAGCGGCATACAGGCCTTAAAAACCGCCCTGCTCGGGCGCCTCCAGCCCCCTGACAAGCCCTGCCTCCTGCAGCAGGCGCGGCAGCGTGGGCCAGACGCCAAACTGCTCCAGGCAGGCTTTCACCTCCTGCAGCGCCTTGTCGCGCGCCGTCTGCGGCACCTTTCCCCGCACCGCCCGAATCAGCAGGTTTTTGGGGGTGTGGGCAAAATCCACAAACTCCAGGAGCTGCGTCCTGTAGCCGCAGCAGACCAGAAGATTGGCGCGCAGCGCGTCGGTCAGCAGCGCGGAAAAGCGCTCCTTGACGATTCCATAGTGTGTGAGCAGCGACAGCTCCTTTGCCTTGATTTGCCCGTTGACCTCATGCTGGCAGCAGGGCACCGACAAAATGAGCGGCACCTCCCAGCGTACGGCGTGAAAGAGCGCGTGGTCGGTGGCCGTGTCGCAGGCGTGCAGCGTAACCACCATATCGACGGGACAGTCGATGTCGTAGCCGTTGATGTCGCCCAGCTCAAAGCGCAGCCCGTCATATCCGTAGCGCCGCGCCGTCTCGTTGCACCGGGTGATAACGTCCTGCTTGAGGTCCAGTCCCACCATGCGCACCGGCAGGCCGCGAACCCTGGTAAAATAGTGGTAAAGCACAAAGGTGAGGTAGGATTTCCCGCACCCAAAGTCCAGCACCGTAAAGGGCCTGTCTCCCCGGTCGGGCAGGGCCGACAGGGCGTCGTCCACCAGCTCGACAAAACGGTTGATTTGACGGTACTTGTCATACATCGGGGCGGCCACGCGTCCGTCCTTGGTGAAAATCCCCATGTCCACCAGGGCGGGGATGTCCTCACCCTGCGGCAGCAGATAGTTTTTCTGCCTGTCGTGCTGCGTGCGCACGGCAGGCGCCGAGGCGCAGGGCCGCCTTGTCTGCAGCACCCTGCCCTTTGCCGTGACGCGCACGGCATATTCATGCGTCTTGTCCCAGGCGTGAAGCTGCGACAGGCTGTCCCTGAGCGTGCGGCAGACCAGCTCTCTGAGCTCCTGCTGCCCAAGGGTTTGGTGAAAGGCCTGGGTCGCCGTCAGCGTCTCGGCCTGCCAGCTCTCGCCCAGGCGCTGCGCCGTCATGCGGCGCAGCGTGCTCCCGCGCGTGGGCGCACTGAGCACCAGCTTGACGATTCCCTCGTTCACCGCCCGCGCAACGGCCTGCTCAAGCTCCAAATCCGGCATGAAAATACCTCCTTTGTCAACCTTGCAGGGAAAAGGGCTGCGCCTTTTTCCCAGTCCCTCTCCCGGCGCGGCCTCCCCCTGCACACAAAGGTCTCCGAACAGCCCTGTCCGGAGACCTTTTTTGTGGAATGCATCACTTGTCCTTGTAATCCCACACTTTGATGGAGAGCTCTTCAAGCTGGCTGTCGTCCACCGTGTCGGGGGCGCCGCTCATGAGCTCGCTTGCGTTTTGCACCTTGGGGAAGGCGATGACGTTGCGGATGTTGTCCTCCCCCGCCAGCAGCATGACCAGCCGGTCAAGCCCGAAGGCCAGGCCGCCGTGGGGCGGCGTGCCGTAGTCAAAGGCCTCCAGCAAAAATCCAAAGCGCCTTTGCGTCTGCTCCTTGGACAGGCCCAGCAGGTCAAACATTTTGCTTTGCAGCTCGGTGTTGTAAATTCGGATGGAGCCGCCGCCAATCTCGTAGCCGTTGAGCACGCAGTCATATGCCTTGGCGCGCACGCTGCCGGGGTCGCTGTCAAGCTTTGGCAAATCCTCGTCCATGGGCGCCGTGAAGGGATGGTGCATGGCCACATAGCGGCCCTGCTCCTCGTCGTATTCCAGCAGGGGGAAGTCGGTCACCCACAAAAATTCCCACTTGCCCTCGTCGATGAGGCCCAGGCGGCGTGCCACCTCGCAGCGCAGCGCCCCTAAGCTGTCAAAGACCACGGCGGGTTTTGCATCGGCCACGATGAGCACAACGTCTCCCTCCTGCGCGCCTGCGGCCGACAACACGGCCGCAAACTCCTGCTCGCTTAAGAACTTGGCAAACGAAGAGGTGGTCTGCTCTCCCAGCCGCGCCCACGCCAGACCCTTGGCGCGATAGGTCTTGACATATTCGCCAAGCGAGTCGATTTCCTTGCGCGAGAGCTTCTGGGCCCCGCCTTTGACGTTGATGGCGCGCACACTGCCGCCCTCCTCCAGCGCCGAGGCAAAGACCTTGAAGCCGCAGCCGCGCAGCGTGTCGGACAGGTCGACCAGCTCCAGCCCAAAGCGCAAATCCGGCTTGTCGGAACCGTAGCGGTCCATGGCCTCCCGATAGGTCATGCGGCGGAAGGGCGTGGGAATGTCCACCCCCAGCAGCTCCTTCCACAGGCGCTGCAGCAGCCCCTCGTTGACGGCAATGACGTCGTCACGCTCGACAAAGGACATCTCAAGGTCAATTTGCGTAAAGTCCGGCTGCCTGTCGGCGCGCAGGTCCTCGTCGCGAAAGCAGCGCGCAATCTGGATGTAGCGGTCAAAGCCCGACAGCATGAGCAGCTGCTTGTAAATCTGGGGCGACTGGGGCAGCGCGTAGAAGCGGCCGGGGTGCACACGGGAGGGCACCAGGTAGTCGCGCGCGCCCTCGGGCGTCGACTTCATCAAAATGGGGGTCTCGACCTCCACAAAGCCGTTTTCGGCAAAATAGTCGCGCACCACCTTGTAGGTTCGCGAGCGCAGCAGCAGGTTCTTCATCACGTCGGGCCGGCGCAGGTCGAGGTAGCGGTATTTGAGGCGCAGCTCCTCATTGACGTTGCTGTTTTCCACAATTTCAAAGGGCGGCGTTTTGGCGGCAGACAAAATGCGCAGCTCGCTTGCCAGAATTTCCACGTCGCCGGTCGGCAGGCGGTCGTTGACCACCTGCCGCGCACGCACCGTGCCGCACACGGCCAGCACATATTCCCCGCGCACGGTAAAGGCCTTGTCGGCCAGCTCACGGTCTACCGACTCGTCAAAAACGCACTGCACCAGGCCGGTGCGGTCCCGCAAATCGACAAAAATCAGCCCGCCCAGGTTGCGCACCTTCTGCACCCACCCGAAGACGGTGGCCTGTGCGCCGATATCCTGCGTGCGGAATTGTCCGCAGTATTTGGTTCGTTTGAGTCCCGCAATGGTTTCAATCATACGGCTTTGCTTCCTTTCTGTCTTCAAACTGGGCGCCGGCCCGCAGCGCGGCTGCCGGCGCCCCGCGTCACGGCGGTGCTTGCGACCTCTGCGGCCTGCAGTCAGCGCGCCAACAGGGCCTCCTTCAGCCCGTCCAGCGCCGCCTCAAAGGACTCTCCCTTTTGCATGTCCTTAACGGTGACGCGGCCCGTATCCACTTCATTTTGGCCCACAATGAGCGCATAGTGTGCACCCAGCTTGTCGGCATACTTCATCTGGGCTTTGACCGAGCGCCCCACGATGTCCTTTTCGGCCGAAATCCCCGCGCGGCGCAGCTCCGTGACCAGCTTTGTGGTCAGCACGTCAAGCGAAGCGTCGGTCATGCCGACATATACCTCAACGGCAGGGAGCTCAGGGAAGACATAGCCCGCCCTTTCAAGGCTCATAATCAGGCGCTCAATGCCCAGTCCAAAGCCGATGCCGGGCAGAGGGTCTCCCCCCAGCTCCTCCACCAGCCCGTCATACCGTCCGCCGCCGCAGACGGTGGACTGTGCACCAATGTCGTCGCTGACAAACTCAAACACGGTGCGGCGGTAGTAGTCCAGCCCGCGCACGATGGTGGGGTCGACCTCAAAGGGGATTTCCAGCGCAGAAAGCGTCTGCTGCAGGCCCTCAAAGTGCTCCCTGCACGCATCGCACAGGTACGACGTGATGAGCGGCGCGCCCTGGGCAATGCCCTGGCAAATTTCGCTTTTGCAGTCAAATACCCGCATGGGGTTTTTGTCCATCCTCTGACGGCAGGTGTCGCACAGCTCCTGACGATACTGCTCCAGATAGGAGAGCAGCGCCTCGCGGTAGGCGGCGCGGCAGGTGGGACATCCGATGGAGTTGAGCTTGAGCAGCAGCCGCTCGGCCAGCCCGAAACGGCGGAACAGCTCGTAGGCCACCAGGATAACCTCGGCATCGGCCGCAGGCGTGGCGGCCCCAAAGAGCTCCACGCCAAACTGGTGAAATTCCCTCTGGCGCCCCGCCTGCGGCTTTTCGGCCCGGTAGCAGGTCAGGGGATTGTAGTAGAGCTTGAGGGGCATGGGCCCGGCATACAGGCTGTTTTCCAGCACGGCGCGCACCACGGGAGAGGTGCCCTCGGGACGCAGCGTCAGCGAGCGGCCGCCGGCGTCAACCAGCGTGAACATCTCCTTTTGCACAATGTCGGTGGTGTCGCCCACGCCGCGCACAAACAGGTCGGTGCTCTCAAACACCGGCGTGCGGATTTCACGGTATCCAAAATCCTGGCAAAGGCGGCGCACCACCTCTTCGATGTGATACCACTTGTGAATTTCATCAGGCAGTATGTCTCTGGTCCCCTTTGGCAGCCGAATTATCGAAGCCATGGCCAAACTCCTCCTTGTCCGCAGTTTTTCCGGGCCGCCTTGCCCCGGTAAAGCAGACGGCGTGTTTTTGCCTTTGCCCGCTTGAGCCGCCGCTTATAAACCATTTGCCGGAATTTCCAAAGCCGGCGGCGGGAATCAATCATGGGGGATGTCCACCATCCCGACAAAAAGCCGAGCAGAAAGCCCGTGAACAGACGAATCATAGGCTCTTTCCTCCCCTTTGTTTCCTTGTGAAAACGGCATCTTCTGGCCCGGAGCCGCCGTGCGGCGGCCCCGGCCTGCTTACTTGTGATTCTTGGGATTGACGATGTCGCGCCACGCGAGGTCTCCGCGTGCCAGCCCCTGAATGAGCACCTCGGCCGTGGCCACGTTGGTCGCCACGGGAATGTTGTGCACGTCGCACAGCCGCAGCAGCGCCTGCACGTCGGGCTCATGGGGCTGCGCCGTCAGAGGGTCTCTGAAAAAGAGCACCAAATCCAGTTCGTTATAGGCAATCTTTGCCCCAATCTGCTGGTCTCCGCCCTGCGGGCCCGAGAGAAATCTCGTGATGGAAAGGCCGGTGGCTTCGGCCACAAGACGGCCGGTTGTGCCGGTGGCAAACAGGGTGTGCCGCGACAGCTCGCCACAGTATGCAATGCAAAACTGAATCATGAGCTCTTTTTTCTTGTCGTGTGCAATCAGTGCAATATTCATGGCCATCTCCTTCGTTCTTCGATGATTTTCTCCAAGATTCCTTATGTCCAAATGCCCGAAAAGCCTTGTCCAGACTGTGGCAGTGCCGGCGGGCTTACGGAAAGCGCAGGGGCCGGTGTTCCCCCTGAAGGCGCCGCGCCACATCCCGGATTTGCGCGGCGGCAGGCGACGCCGTCTGAAAAATGACGGGCACCCCGGCGTTCTGCAAAGGCGTGACCAGCGCATCCTCCGGGATAAGCCCCAGCAGCTGCGCCCCCACCGAGTCGATGATGTCGTCCACATCGGGGGCGTCGCCCTGCTGTATCAGGCTCGGGCGAATGCGGTTGATAACCAGCCTTGCCTCCCGATTCATCTGGGCGAGCATCTGCATGGTCCTGCGCGCATCGCGCACGGCAGCCAAATCGGGCGTTGTGACCACCAGGGCCAAATCCGCTCCCTGCGTCAGACAGCGCACCGTCTCCCCAAGCCCCGCGGGACAGTCGACAATCACATCGTCAAATTTATCCCGCAGCGTCGCGAGCACCTCGGGCAGCCTCGGCAGATTGGAAAAATCCGCCCGCATGGACAGCGCAAGCGGCAGGTACCACAAGGGGTGCTCCTTTGAAATGCGCAGCAGCGCGCTGCGCAGCGGGCAGTGCCCGCCGAGTACCTCGAGCAGGTCGTGGACGGCCTCCCCCTCGATGCCCAGCATCAGGTCGAGATTGCCCAGCCCCACGTCTCCGTCAATCAGCAGCACGCAGCGTCCCATGGCCGCCAAAGTGCCGGCAATTCCGCCGGCCACCGTCGTCTTGCCGACGCCGCCCTTGCCCGACACCACCGCAATCTGTCTGCCCATGCTCTCACCTGCCCTCAGGCGCGCAGCACACGCCCCTTTTCTATCTTTGTATCATATCATGCCGCGCCTTTTCTGTAAAGGCGGCACCGGCGATTTTTCCCCGTGCCCCGGCAAGCAGCCCCGCCTGCCCCCCTCTTTTTGAGGGGGTTTTTGTCTGTGACAAAAAAACGCCGGAGCAGACTTCTGCTCCGGCGTGGTGACCCGTAGGGGAATCGAACCCCTGTCTCAGCCGTGAAAGGGCCGTGTCTTAGCCGCTTGACCAACGGGCCGTAAAAAGCCCCCAGTTCTGGGGGCTTTTGGTAGCGGCAGCAGGACTTGAACCTGCGACACTTCGGGTATGAACCGAATGCTCTAGCCAACTGAGCTATGCCGCCATATTTTGCTGTCTTATCATACCGGATTTTTCCCCAAAAGTCAATGGGTTGTCCAAAACTTTTTCCGAAAGTTTTTTGAAGCAGAGTACAAAATTCCAATCATTTCCATTTCCCGACTTCTTTTTCCTTCGGAGGGTGGTATAACCGTAAAGAAGCCTTTGCTTTCCAATTCCGGGACAGGCCCTGC
This sequence comes from Candidatus Galloscillospira excrementipullorum, assembly GCA_018714125.1. Lineage (GTDB taxonomy): Bacteria > Bacillota > Clostridia > Oscillospirales > Feifaniaceae > Galloscillospira > Galloscillospira excrementipullorum. The sequence continues at coordinate 2,009 of DVNV01000047.1, read as the reverse complement.
GCCGGCTCCCGGGGATTTTGAGCGATTAGCTTTTGGGGAGGAATGCCAGCATGGAGCGCAGTCAACGTTATGTCCAATCGGGAATTGCGTCCAAAATTCTGCACATGGGGGCCGTGGCGCTGTGGGGCGGCGTGGTGGCGCTGTGTCCCGTGGGGGACATGCTGCTGCCCACGGGGGTTGCCGTGACGGCGGCCGTGCCCCTGTCGGTGCTGCCTGCGGCCGCCGTGGGGGTTCTTGTGGCGCTGCTCATCCAAGGAGGAACGGCGGCGCTGCGCTATGCGGCGGCCTGCTGCGTCCTGACCGGTGTGCGGCTGCTCTTCGGCCGCCGCTACGGCTTCTCGGATTACCGGTGGTATGAGCCTCTGCTGGCGGCCACGGTGACGCTGTCGACCGGCGTGGCCATGGAGCTGTCCGGCACTGGGACCCTGATGTTCCTGGTTGAGACGCCTCTTGCCGCCGCCCTTTCCTTTTTATTTTCGCTGGGCGGGAAGGCGCTGTCGGAGCTTGGGCAAAAGGCCAAGCCCCGGGGGCCCGAGGCCGACGCCGCCGTCGCCTGCGCGGCGCTTGGGGCTTACTCCCTTACATCGCTGCTCTTTGGCCGGTCGGTACAGGGCGCGGCTCTGTGCATCCTGGCGGCCGGCGCCGCCATAGTCCTGCGGCGGCGCTGCCTGCCGCATTCGATTTTTTCCCCGCCGGTTCCCGACCTCCAGGGGCGGGTGGAGCGCACGGCTGCCACGCTGCGCGAGCTGTCCGCCCGGCTGTCGGCAGGGCGTTCCCCGCTTTCGCCCTCGGCCGCGCTGACGCAGGCCGTCGACGGCCTGTGCCGCCACTGCGAGCACGCGCTGCGCTGCTGGGACACCGATGCCATGACCATGGAAGACGCCCTGCAGTCCATGGCCTCTGCCCTCTCGCGCGACGGACGCCTGCGCGACGACGCGCTGCCCGCCCCCTTTACGGAGCACTGCGACAAGCGCGACAGCTTTGTCGACCTGGTCAACAGGGAGGCCGAGGCCATGGCCGAGACGCGCTGCTTCCGGGAAAGCCTGCAGGGGGCTCCCGCCCTGCTGCAGGAGCAGGTCAAGTGCTTCTCCCTGGTGCTTGACGACCTGGGGGAAGGCGACGACTTTACGCCCGACAGCGCCCTGGAGGAAATGCTGCTCGAGACGGCATCGCAGGTAGGCCTGCATCTGCGTGCCGGGACCGGCAAGCAGGGGCGGCTGCGCGTGGTGGGCGAGGCCGAAAGCCGGCCTCCCCTGGTGCGGCTGAGCGAAGCGGTGACGCGCGGGCGGGGGGTTGCCCTTGCCGAGCCCTCGGTGTGGCGCGGAGAAAGCAGGTGGCATTTCGTCCTCAGCGAGGCCCCCGTGTTTTCTCTCTCCGTTGACCGGCAGCTCTCCCCTGCCCCCGGCGAAAAACTGGCAGGCGACGCCGTGCGCGATTTCCGCACCGACGACATGAAGCAGGTGATTGTGCTGTGCGACGGCATGGGCACGGGGCGGGCCGCCGCAGGCAAGAGCCGGCTTGCCGTTGACACGCTGGAAAAGCTCATGCAGGCAGGGCTGCGGCGCGACGCCGCCCTGCGGGTGCTCAACGCCGCCCTGCTGGCCGGCGAGGACTCCGAAGTCTTTACCACGCTTGACGTGGCCATTTTCGACCTCTACAGCGGCGACCTGGAATTTGTCAAGGCGGGAGCCGCCCCCTCCTTCATCCTGCGCGAGGGAAATCTCACGCGGGTGGACAGCCGGGGAATGCCGGCCGGACTCCTGCCGCAATGGGAGGCCTGCGTCACCCGCAGCCGTGTGCAGGCCGGCGACACCGTCATCCTGCTTTCCGACGGCCTTCTCCCGCCGGGTGAGCCTGAAGGGCCCCTGCGCGACTTCATCACCTCCTTTGACCGGCATCACGGCTCGCTGGCGCGCGCCATGGTCAGCTTTTGCCGCAAAGCCTACGGGCACATCCCTGCCGACGACATGACCGCCGTCGTCGTGGACGTCAAAAAACACGGCTGACAC
>DVNV01000046.1 GCA_018714125.1 Candidatus Galloscillospira excrementipullorum | reverse complement strand
TACCTTTTTAAGGAGGTATTTTATGCAAGCAACTTCGTCTTGCCCGCGCAGCCCCTTTCGGGACACAAGATTTCTGCGCACCCTGCTCATTTTGGCCGTTCCCATGATTATTCAAAAGCTGCTGCTCTCCTCGGTCAACATGCTCGACTCCCTCATGGTGGGCCGTCTGGGTGATGCCGAGGTCGCGGCCGTGGGCATTGCCAATCAGCTCTACTTTGTCTATGTGCTCTTCCTGGAGGGCATCTCGGGCGGGTGCAGCATCTTCATCTCCCAATACTGGGGCGCAAACAACCGGGAAAACATCTATAAAGTGATGGGGCTTGGCTTTTGCGCCGTCTGCTTCATGGGCGTCCTCTTCACCGGCCTTGGCCTTTTGGCTCCCACACTGGTGCTCTCCCTCTTTTCACAGGAAGCCCCGGTGCTTGCACTGGGCAAAGACTATCTGCTCATCATCTGCTGGAGCTATGTCATCACAGGCTTTACCTTCCTGCTCTCTTCGGCGCTGCGCTCCATCGGCAACTCCCGCCTGCCCATGCTCATCAGCTTTGTAGCGCTCACGGTCAATGCCATTTTCAATTTGCTGCTCATCTTCGGCCTGTGCGGATTTCCGCGCATGGGCGTCCGTGGGGCGGCGCTGGCCACCGTCATCGCCCGCGTGGTGGAGTTTGTCTTCCTCTCGGCCTTTGCGCTGAAAAAGGGCTCCCCCCTGCGCACATCCCTTGGCGGCTACTTCTCCTTTGGCGCCCCCTTCGCCCTGCGGGTTTTCCGCACCTCCCTGCCCGTGCTGCTCAACGACACGCTGTGGGGCATCGGCTTCACGCTCTACACCGTTGCCTACGGCCTGCTGGGCACCTCCGCGCTGGCCGCCTCCCAGATTGCGCGCACGGTGGAACAGGTCTTCATGGTCTTCAGCTTCTCGGTGGCCGGCTCGGCACTGGTCATGGTCGGCAACCTCGTGGGCGCCGGCAATTTCGACAAGGCCAAAGACTACGGCCGCAAGCTGCTGATTACCGCCGCCACCACCGGTGTCGTCACCGGCATTGCCCTCTTTCTGGCAGCACCTGCCGTGCTCACCCTGTATGAGGTATCGGCCCAGGTGTCGAGCGATGCCATTACCCTGCTGACCATCTACGCCTTTGCCATGCCCTTCAAGGTCTCGGCCGCCACCCTCATCGTCGGCCTCTTCCGGGGCGGCGGCGACGCCTCCTTTGCCGCAAAAAGCGAGCTGGGCGCCCTGTGGCTGATTGGCGTGCCCCTCGTGTTCGCCGGCGCCGTCATTTTCAAGGTGCCCATTGCAGGGCTCTTCCTGCTGCAGCTCTCGGAGGACGCCGTCAAGCTCACGCTGGGCCTGATTCATCTGCGCCGTGGCGGCTGGATGAAATCTATTGTGTAAGAGACCCCGCCGCAAGGAGACTTCATCTTTTAAGCCCCGGGCCCCTCTTTGCATGTTTATTCTTTAACATTTCACTTCTTTGCATTTTTATTCGATTTTCTCTTGACAGCCACCCCTTCACAGCGTATAATAGCTTCCATGCTGTAAGATTACTCGGTTTTATGCAGCATCTCATTCATTGCCTCATCAAACGAGAAGGGGAGTTTTGGCTTGATCATCTTCGAGATTTTCACAGACTACTACCGCTATTTTCTGCGCGGCGCGCAGGCCACCATTCTGCTGTCGCTGGCAGTCGTTTTTGTGGGCTCCATTTTGGGAAGCCTGCTGGGCATCATGCGGCTGTCCAACAACAAGCTGTTCAGTGGCTTTTCCAAGCTTTACATCACCGTGATCCGCGGAACGCCCCTGCTGGTTCAGCTCTGGATTGTCTATTTCCAGCTGGACTTTATCAAATATCCCGACTGGGTTGTTCTGGGCATGGATTTTGAGCGTCTTGCCCCCTGCGTCATTGCGCTGTCTCTCAACTCGGCGGCCTACGTTGCCGAAATCATCCGCGCAGGCATTCAGGCTGTCGACAAGGGGCAGGGCGAGGCCGCCCGCTCCATCGGCATGACGCAGGGTCAGGCCATGCGCACCATCATTTTGCCGCAGGCCGTCAAAAACATCCTGCCGGCCATCGGCAACGAGTTCGTCACCATGATCAAAGAGACTGCCGTGGTGCAGTATCTGGGCATCACAGACCTCATGTACAACAACGGCATCGTGGTCACATCGACCTACAACCCCCTGCCCTGCTACTACATCTCGGCCATCATCTACCTGATTCTCAATCTGGTTATGGGCCACGGAATCGACTTGTTTGAAAGGAGACTGAGAAACAGTGACTGAGGAAAAAACCCTTTTGATTGAGGTTCGGGATCTGCACAAGAGCTTTGGGACCCTTGAGGTGCTCAAGGGCATTGACGAGAACATCTACAAAGGGGAGGTGGTCGTGGTCATTGGCCCGTCGGGTTCGGGAAAATCGACCTTTTTGCGATGCCTCAACCGCCTTGAGGAGCCGACAAGCGGCCACATCATCTTTGAGGGCGCCGACATCACCGACTCCAAGACCGACATCAACAAGCTGCGTCAGAAGATGGGCATGGTGTTCCAGCAGTTCAACCTGTTCAACAACCTGTCCGTCATGGACAATATCCTCATCGGGCCCACAAAGGTCAAGGGCCTGTCCGACGAGCAGGCGCGTTCCATTGCCACGCGGCTGCTCGAGCGGGTCGGGCTGCTCGACAAGTCCGACGCCTTCCCCTCCCAGCTCTCGGGCGGCCAGAAGCAGAGAATCGCCATTGTGCGCGCGCTGGCCATGGAGCCCGACGTGATGCTCTTTGACGAGCCCACCTCCGCACTTGACCCCGAAATGGTGGGCGAGGTGCTCGACGTTATGAAGGCGCTGGCGGCCGACGGCATGACCATGGTGGTGGTCACGCACGAAATGGGCTTTGCCAAGGAAGTGGGCGACCGCGTTCTCTTCATGGACGACGGCGTCATCCTGGAGCAAAATGTGCCGTATGAGCTCTTCTCCAACCCGCAAAACCCCCGCACCCAGGACTTCCTCTCCAAGGTGCTCATCTGACCGTCCGGTCAAACCAACATCCAAAGCCATTTCCAAAACATAGAAAAGAATTTTTACTACTTTAAGGAGGACTTTTAACATGGTCAAGTCTGAAATTCTGTTTCTCAAGCAAGAGGACGTCATCAAGGCCGGCCTGCTCGACATGAAGCAGGTGCTGGCCGCCTGCGAAAAAACCTATCAGCTGCTCGGCAAGGGCGAAATCATCAACCACCCCAAGGTCAGCACCCGTATCCCTGACCCCGTGAACTGGACCTCCTTTTTCAACTCCATGCCGGCCTACATCGGCGGCGACGTCAAGGTGGGCGGCATCAAATGGGCCTGTGAGTCCAAGAAAAACGCCACCACCCCCGGCATCCCCTACGGCATTGACATTGCCATCCTGAGCGATCCCGACACCGTGCTGCCCTTCTGCATCATGGATGCCACGCTCATCACCGCCATGCGCACCTCTGCCGTGGCCGGCCTGTTTGCCAAGTACACCGCGCCCAAGAACGCCAAGGTCGCCACCCTGGTGGGCGCCGGCGTCATCGGCCGCACCGCCATCATGGCCGTCAACGAGACCGTGCCCACCCTGGAGACCATCTACCTGTGCGACCTCGACATCTCCAAGGCCGAGGGCCTCAAAAAGGAGTTTGAAGGCACCTGCAAGGCCACCATCATCCCCTCCACCGACACCGAGGGCTGCATCAAAAAGTCGGAGCTCATCATCACCCAGACCACGGCCAGCAAGCCCTTCCTCAAGGCCGATTGGGTCAACAAGGGAGCCACCGTGATTCAGATGGCCTCCAACGAGGTGGAGCTCGACGTTTTGAGAAATTCCGACCAGATTTTTGTCGACTACTGGACGCAGATGATCACCAACACCGGCAAAGCCGTCACCCAGCTCTACAACGCCGGCGAAATCAAATTTGAGGACGTTGTCGAGCTTGCGCAGCTCACGCTGGGCCAGCATCCCGGCAGAAAGTCTGCCGACGAGACCCTCTTCTGCTCCTCCATGGGCCTTGGCGCGCTCGACATCATGATTGGCTACTCCATGTATCTCAACGCCAAGAAGATGGGCCTGGGCGTGACGCTGCACCAGTGGGACAACCCCCTTTGGGAGTAATTTCCCTATACACCGTCAGGCTGCCAAATCCCGCTCTTCCCAAACACTCTATGCTGCAGGAGGATTGTTGCCGTTATGGTCAAGTCTGAAATTCTGTTTCTCAAGCAAGAGGACGTCATCAAGGCCGGCCTGCTCGACATGAAGCAGGTGCTGGCCGCCTGCGAAAAAACCTACCAGCTCTTCGGCAAGGGCGAAATCATCAACCACCCCAAGGTCAGCACCAAAATCCCCGACGAAGAGAACTGGACCTCCTTTTTCAACTCCATGCCGGCCTACATCGGCGGCGACGTCAAGGTGGGCGGCATCAAGTGGGCCTGCGAGTCCAAGAAAAACGCCGAAACCCCCGGCATCCCCTACGGCATTGACATTGCCATCCTGAGCGATCCCGACACCGTGCTGCCCTTCTGCATCATGGATGCCACGCTCATCACCGCCATGCGCACTGCCGCCGTGGCCGGCCTGTTTGCCAAGTACACCGCGCCCAAGAACGCCAAGGTCGCCACCCTGGTGGGCGCCGGCGTCATCGGCCGCACCGCCATCATGGCCGTCAGCGAGACCGTGCCCACCCTGGAGACCATCTACTTGTGCGACCTCGAAATCTCCAAGGCCGAGGGGCTCAAAAAGGAGTTTGAGGGCGTCTGCAAGGCCACCATCATCCCCTCCACCGACACGCAGGGCTGCGCCAAAAAGTCGGAGCTCATCATCACCCAGACCACCACCAGCAAGCCCTTTATCACACCTGACTGCGTCAACAAGGGCGCCACGGTGATTCAAATGGCTGCCCACGAGGTGGAGCACGACGTCATCCGCCATGCCGACCAGGTCTTTGTCGACTACTGGGAGCAAATGATTCGTCACATGGACCTCGACGTTGCCCAGCTGCACCACGCCGGAGAAATCCAGTTTGAAGACGTGGTCGAGCTGTCGGCACTCACCTTGGGAAAGCACCCCGGCAGAAAATCTGCCGACGAGACCCTCTATTGTGCCTCCATGGGCCTTGGCGCGCTCGACATCATGATTGGCTATTCCATGTATCTCAACGCCAAGAAGATGGGCCTGGGCGTGACGCTGCACCAGTGGGACAACCCCCTTTGGGAGTAATTTTCAAACGCAGGGCAACAGTTGCAACAAAATTCATCAGGGCGGCAAAAAAATGCCGCCCTGATGTTTTATATTTATTCAATTTTTCCATTGATTTTGAATAAATATTGGTGTATACTCTGACTTACATCGCAAGCGCATCACAAAACAATCAAAAAGGAGTCGAACACGCCATGAAAAAACTGCTTGCACTTCTGCTCTGTCTTGTCATGCTGATTTCGTTTGCCGCCTGCGCAGTGGAGGAAGGCTCCTCCGACGAAAACGACGATGCCCAAAACGAGGAGCAAACCGAGCTCTCCTCCGTGGAACAAATCAAACAAAGCGGAAAGCTGCGCCTTGGCACCTCGGCCGACTACCCGCCCTTTGAATACCATATGGATGTCGACGGACAGGACACCATCGTGGGCTTTGACATCGAGATGGGCAAGCTGATTGCCGAGGAGCTGGGCGTGGAGCTTGAAATCACCGACATGGCCTTTGACGCGCTGCTCATCAGCCTGCAGCAGGGCAAATTTGACCTCGTGGCCGCCGGCGTCACCTACTCTCCCGAACGCTATGGCCTGTTCTCCGACCCCTACTATGTGGAGGGCCAGGCCGTCCTGATCCGCACCGAGGACCTCGATACCTACACCACCGCCGAGAGCCTGTCCGGCTGCACCGTCGGCGCGCAGAAAGGGACCGTGCAGGCTGAGCTGGCCGCCAATATGGCGCAGGACGTCACCTGCCTGGAGCTTGTCAAATTCCCCGACCTTGTCACTGAGCTCAAGCAGGACAAGATTGAGGCCATCGTGGTGGACTACGTCGTGGCTGAAGACTATCTGACAGCCCACGATGACCTGGCCATTTCAGACATCGTGCTGGAGGACGGACAGGTCAACAAATGTGTGGTTGCACAGGAGGGTAATCAGGAGCTGATTGACGTTGTCAACTCCGTCATCGCGCAGGGACTCGCCGACGGTTCGTTTGACTCCCTGATGCAGCAGGCCAAGGAAAACGCCCAGTACGAAAAGCCCAAGAGCTGAGACCCAATCCCAAAACGGGCTGTCTGCACGCTTCTCATACGCGCTTGAGGCTTTTTTGCATCTCTTTGCGTGTCTTCCTCCCCAAGCTTTTGCCTGAGTGGTAAAATTTGCACTCCTGCACAAATTTTTATCACATTATCGGCTTTTCCTGTTATTCTTGCACAAACTTGGCTCTGGCCATTATATTTATTCAATTTTAGCTTGACTTTAGTATATTTATAATCTATACTTGCGTTATTACATTCGCTGCCACAGGCAGATTTTAAGGAGGAAAACCATCCCCATGAAAAAGCTTTTGAGTTTACTTCTTGCCCTTGTCATGCTGCTGAGCTTTGCCGCCTGTGCCAATGACGACACTCCTCCGGCGGATGGAGACGACCAGCAGCAGGAAGAGCAAAACGGCTCCGAGGCCGGAACCATGAATAAGCTTGCTGATATCAAGGCTGCCGGCGAGCTGGTTGTCGGAACCTCGGCCGACTATCCGCCCTATGAATTCCACACCGAAATTGACGGAAAGGACACCATCGTCGGCTTTGATATTGCCATCGCCCAGGCCTTTGCCGACGAGCTGGGCGTTGAGCTCAAGCTGGTCGACATGGCCTTCGAGAGCCTGCTCATCAGCCTCCAGAACGGCGACTTTGACCTGGTCATGGCCGGCCTGACTCCCGATGAAGAACGCGCCAAGACGGTTGATTTCACCGACGTCTTTTTCCACAACAAGCAAATTGTCATTATCCGTGCCGAGGATGCCGACAAGTATGTCACCACCGAAGACATGGCCGGCACCACGCTGGGCGTCCAGGCCGGCACCATCCAGGAGACCATCGCAGCCGATTTGACCGACGAAAACAAGGTCGTCAAGCTCAAGAAGTTCCCCGAGCTCATCATGGAGCTCAAGACCGGGAAAATTGACGGCGTCTGCACCAACACCATGGTGGCTTCGGCCTATGTTTCGGCCCATCCCGACCTGCTGTGCCAGGACATCGGCATCGTGTGGGATAACACCGGCTTTGCCGGCGCCATCCAGAAGGGCGACAACGGTGAGTTTATGGCGTTCCTCAACGAAACCATTGCCAAGCTGCAGGAAGACGGCAGCATCGACAGATTCGTTGCCGAAGCGCAGCAGCTGGCCAACGCCTCCAGCGAGGATGCCGATTCTGAGGCCGCCTGATTGTTTTTGATTGAAAACCAAGCAGCTTCGTCCGCTTCAAGCAAAGCCGGATCCGCTTTGCCGGATCCGGCCTTGCTTTCCCTTTTTATGAATATTTAATCATATTTATGAAATTTTATTCAAAAGGAGGCCTTCTCCTCATGAAAAAGCTGCTCACCTTCCTTCTGGCCCTGACCCTTCTTTTCAGCCTTTTTGCCTGCAACAGCACCGGGGAAGAAGACGGGCAAGAAAACGGCGACTCCAATCAAAACGGCGAAACCGCACAGACATCCGGCGACCTCTCCCGCATCGACAAAATCAAGCAGGAGGGCACTTTGAGAATTGGAACCTCGGCCGACTACCCGCCCTATGAATTCCACACCGAAATTGACGGTGTGGACACCATTGTCGGCTTTGACATTGCCCTGTGCCAGTACATTGCAGACGACCTTGGCGTGGAGCTTGAAATTACAGACATGTCCTTTGACAGCCTGCTCATCAGCCTGCAGCAAGACAAGTTTGACATCGTGGCTGCCGGCATGTCTCCCGACGAGGAACGCCTCAAGGCGGCAGATTTTACCGACAAGATTTTTGAGTCCGAGCAGTCCATCATCCTTCGCAAGGCAGACGTTGCACTCTACCCCACCACGGCGGAGCTGGCAGGCGCCAGCATCGGTGTCCAGAAGGGCACCATTCAGGAAGGCATTGCCGAGGGCATCACCGACAAGGTGGTCAAGCTGACCAAGCTTTCGGAGCTCATCACCGAGCTCAAGACCGGCAAGGTTGACGCCGTCTGCATCGACTACCCCTGCGCCACGGCCTATGTCTCCGGAAACGACGACCTCATCGTCAGCGATATCGAAATCGAATATGAGGGGCCGGGCACCTGTCTTGCCGTTCAGAAGGGCGAGACCGAATGGGTGGAGTATCTCAACGGCATCATCCAGACCGTCAATGAGGACGGCACGATGGATCAGTTCATCGCCGAGGCCTCCATGCTGGCCGACGCCTCTTTGGAATGAGCCTTTGAAATTCCCCCGCAGCGCCATAAGGAGAGGCCTTCCCCTTCTTTGGAATTGACGTCTCATCTTTGAAAGGAGCCTGAAACCGCCATGATACGCAAAGCTTTCCTGCATGCCAACGTCATTGACGTGCTCAACGACAAAATCCTCCCCGACACCACCATTTTCGTGGAAGACGGAAAAATCACCGCCATGGGCAGTGGCCTTCAACCCGAAGGGGCTTTGGCCGTCGACCTGCAAAACGCCTATGTATGTCCCGGCCTCTTCAACGTCCATGTCCACTGCACCAAGACCGGCGCAGGCGACCAGAGCCTTGAAAAGCTCTCGGAGGCGCAGCGAACCATTTTGGCCATCAACAATCTGGCCACCTACATCCGGGACGGTGTGACCTTTATCCGGGATGTCGGCTGCCAGGGGATGATTGCCCTGGACCTGCGCGACGCCGTCAAAGACGGCCGCATTCCCGTGGCTCCCGACATGGTGGTCGCAGGCAGAGGCATCACCATGACGGGCGGCAGCAGCTACATGAGCGCCATCGAGGCCGACGGCGTGGACGAATGCAGGAAGGCGGCGCGTCAGCTGCTCAAGGCGGGCGTGGACTGGATCAAGCTCTTTGCAACGGGCGGCGTCTGCACGCCAAACGGCATCCCGGGCGCCGTGCAGCTCGACGTGGAGGAGATGGCCGTTGTGGTGCACGAGGCGCACAAGGTGGGGGTCAAGGTCTGCGTGCATGCCGAAAACCCCGAGGGAATCTGCAATTCCCTGCTGGCCGGCGTGGACTGCATTGAGCACGGCGACGGCATTGACGACAAAACCCTGGGGCTCTTCAAGCAAACCGGCGCCTGGTTTGTCCCCACACTGGCCTCGGCCTTTGACATTGTGAGCGGTGCCGGCCAGGGCGTGCCCGAGGAATTTGTCCAAAAGGCTGCCGAGCTGGCCGAAGCCAGTCTCGGGAACTTCCGCAAGGCCTTTGACGCCGGTGTCCCCTGCGCCTGCGGGACCGACTGCGGCACCCCCTTTTGCTTCCACACCAGCTCCTCCAAGGAGCCGGTCATCATGGTGGAGCGTTGCGGGCTGACCCCCTATCAGGCCCTGCGTGCGGCGACCTTTGAATCGGCCCGCCTGCTGGGCGTCGAGCAGGAGCTGGGCAGTATTGAAGTGGGCAAAAAGGCACACTTTGCCGTTTATCAAAACAATCCCATCGAGGACATCCATCATCTGCTGCAATGTGACATGACCATCAAAAACGGTGAAATCCTCTGGAAACGCTGACAGCACGCCTCCCAACAGACTCAAATGACAAAAAGGGCGGGCGGGGACTTTTCCCCGCCCGCCCTTTTCGCTTTGCTGCGCAGCCTCTCTTTCTTGCCCTGCCGCATCTGCGCGTGATACAATAAGACAAACCTTTCCAATTAAGGAGTTGTCTTTCATGCTGAGAATCCCGAAGTCTCAAATGCAAAACGTCTTTGAACAAATCCTGCTGCACAAGGGCATGGAGCCCGAGCGTGCCTCGCTGTGTGCGCAGCTCTTCACCCAGGCCAGCCTCGACGGGGTCTACAGCCACGGCCTCAACCGCTTCCCCCGCTTCATCGACTTCATCGACAAGGGCTATGTCGACATCCACGCACGCCCCTCCCTCACGCTCTCCCTGGGCGCCCTGGAGCGCTGGGACGGACACGGAGGCCCCGGAAATCTCAATGCGTACTTCTGCACCCAGCGCGCCATTGAGCTGGCCCGCCTGCACACTGTCGGCTGCGTGGCGCTGGCCCATACCAACCACTGGATGCGTCCGGGAACCTACGGGCTTATGATGGCGCAGCAAAACTGCATCGGCATTTTGTGGACAAACACCAGCCCCAACATGCCGCCCTGGGGCGGCACCCAGTGCAAGGTGGGCAACAACCCCCTTGTGCTGGCCCTGCCTCACGGCGACAGTCCCCTGCTGCTCGATATCGCCATGAGCTTCGCCTCCTATGGCAAGCTGGAGCTGCTCATGAAGCAGGACCGCCAGCTCCCCTTTGAGGGCGGCTACGACAGCGAGGGCAACCTCACCAAAGACCCCGGAAAAATTTTCGAGAGCCGCCAGACCGTCCCTATCGGCTACTGGAAGGGATCGGGGCTGTCCATTTTGCTCGACCTGATTGCAGCGACGCTTTCCGGCGGGAACTGTACCCGCGAAGTGGGGAAAGAGCCTGCCGAGATTCAGCTCTCCCAGGTGTTTTTAGCCATCGACACCTCCTCCCTGCCCGACCGGGAGGCTCTCTTTGACATGGTGCAGGCCACGCTGGAAGACCTTTCCGATACGCCCCGCCGCGTGCCGGACGAGCCTGTGCGCTGGCCGGGAGCCGGCATGCAGCGCGTGCGCGCCGAAAACACCGCCCACGGCATCCCGGTGGACGAGGAAATCTGGAACCGTGTGCTGGCCATGCTGCCGCAGGAAAAAGCTTAAGGCAAAAGGAAAAAGGCCTCTTGGCCTTGGAAAGGGATTGCCGCAGCGCAAGGCAAAGCGCCCCGCCCGGCAGGTCGGCCCCAAAGGGGCCAGGTCTGCCGGGCGGGGCGCTATTGAATTTTTACTTGGGAGAAACTCTGCAAAAATACTCTTTATGACTTATTTGTCCGCCATAATCCCCATTTTGTCACACACATAGAAGATCAGGCTGAGCGCCATTCCGACCACGCAGGCCAGCGTCATGCCGGACACCTGGAGGCCGCCCACGCCGATGGCCAGCTTGGAGAGTCCCGCCACAAAGACGACCGAGGTCAGGATCAGGTTGCTCGACTTTCCGTAGTCCACCTGGGCATCCACAATCAAACGGATTCCCGAAGTCCCGATCATTCCGTAAAGCAGGAAGGAAATGCCGCCGATGACGTTGCCGGGAATGGTCTGAATGAGGGCGGAGAGCGGGCCGATGAAGGCCATCAGCATGGAAATCACGGCAGCGCCGGCGATGACATAGACGCTGTAAACTCCCGTGATGGCCATAACGCCGATGTTTTCCCCATAGGTCGTGGTGGGCACGGCGCCGATCATGCCGGACAGGGCCGTCGAAAGGTCGTCACCAAGCATGGAGCGGTGCAGGCCGGGGTCCTTGATGAGATCCCTGCCCACGATTTTCCCCGTGACAAGCTGATGCCCGATGTGCTCGCTGGTGATGACCAGCAGCACCGGGAGCATAATGAGAATGGCCTGCATATCAAACTTGGGAAACTGAAAGGTCGGCAGTTGGAAAAGCTTTGCCGAAGCCACCGCGTCGAAGGAGACCTGACCATAGAGGCAGGCCGTACCGTAGCCGCACAGCATGGCAATCAAAAGGGGGATGACCGACAAAAATCCCCGGAAGAGCACCGAACCCAAAACCGCCACGCCAATGGTGACAAGGAAGACCACCCAGTCGCCCGTGGTCGTGGTCTCGCTCATGAGATTGGCTCCGGTGGTCCCGCCGGCCACGGTGTTGGCGGCAAGCTCCAGGCCAATGAGCGCCACCACGGGGCCCATGGCCGCAGGAGGAAGCACGATGTCAATCCAGTCGGTTCCCACCTTGGCGATCAGCAGCGCCAGGGCACAGCCCGCCAGGCCGACCACCACAAAGCCGCCCTGCGCATACTCATACCCCATTGAGGAGATAATCACCTGCGCCGGCGCGAGAAAGGCAAAGCTCGAGCCAAGATAGGCCGGTGCTCTGCCCTTGGTCAAAAAGATGAAAAGCAGCGTGCCGACACCGTTCATGAGCAGCACAATTCCGGGATTGACCCCAAAAATAATGGGTACCAGCACCGAGGCTCCAAACATGGCAAAAACGTGTTGAAGCGACAATGCGATACCCTGTCCAAGCGGGACCTTTTCTTCAATTCCGATAATTCTTTTTTCCACCAATCCATTCCTCCCTTCATGTCTCCCGATATCATACCACAGCAAAAAAGGGCGTGCAAGACAAAATTCCGGAAAAAAAGAGCAAAGAAGAGCCGCGCTCTTTGCACAATGTGACCAAAATCGTCTTCTTCCCTCCCCCGGAGGCCAGCGGGCCGGAAAAGACGTGTCTTGCGCCCTGCGGCGCCCTTTTCCTCCCTGCAAAAAGTGCCCCGCATGAGGCTGCCCTTTTCCCGCCGGCCGGGAAGCCGGGGATCCTCCCTGTTTGCCGCTTTCCCCAAACGGCCCGCAGAGCCTTGCCTTCCCGTATCAGGCACTCCCGGAGTTTATTTCACCTGCCTTTGCAGGCCACTTTCCCATCGCAGGCCCTTGCAAAAAAAGAGGGGGCACGGGTGCCCCCTCTTTTGCCGTCAAGAGCGATGCTTCCAGCCGTCATCATCGTCCATCAGAGGCAGCAAATCCTTTTTGGCGCCGGCCACCAGCAGGTGCTCCCGCTCGGTGAAGACGTGGGCGGGGTCGGTGATGGGGATAATCCTCTCGCCCTCCTTGTAGCCAATGATGTTGATGTTGTGATGCGCGCGCACATCGACCTCGCGGATGGTCTTCCCCACCCAGGCGGACGGCACACGCAGCTCAAAGATGGCGTATTCGCTGGTCAGTTCAATGTAGTCATAGGCGTTGTGGGCGCTGTATCTCACGGCGGTGCGCTGGGCCATGTCACGCTCGGGATAGACCACATCATCTGCCCCGATTTTGCGCAAGAATTTGGCGTGGATGTCGCGGTCGGTCTTGGAAATCACGCAGGGCGCGCCCAAATCCTTGAGCAGCGAAGTGATTTCCAGCGACGATTGAAAATTGTTGCTGATGCACACAAAGCAGATGTCAAAATTGCTCACTCCCAGGGAGCGCAGCGTGTCGACGTCCATACAGTCGCCCACCTGCGCCCAGGTGACGTGGGGCGCCAGCTTTTCCACCGCCTCTTCGTCCGTATCCACAACCATGACCTCATTGCCAAGGTCAGACAGTTTTCTGGCCAGATGTCCGCCGAAGCGGCCCAGTCCAATCACCAACATCGATCTCAAAGCAGGTTCCTCCTTTTGTCTTTCGCCCCTTTGGGCGCGTTCTCTATCCGATGATAATATGCTCTACAGGGTAGCGCAGTTTGCTTGTCTTCTTGCGTGAAACGGCGATAAACACCGTCACACTGCCCACACGTCCAACATACATGAGCAGCAGCACAAGCGCCTTTGACAGGGGCAGCAGGTCTCGCGTAATGCCGGTCGACAGCCCCACCGTGCCGATGGCCGAAATGCACTCAAAAAACACGTCCTTCATCAGCATCTCCTGCTGCACGGCCAAAATCACAAAGCTGACGGACAGCATCAGGCTCAAATAAAACGCGCAGTTGCAAAAGGCCTTGCGCACCGTTTCCGGGTCGATGCGGCGGGAGAACAAATCCACGTCGTTTCTGCGCCTTAAATGGGCGCTCACCGCCATCATCAGCACGGCAACCGTCGTCAGCTTCATGCCGCCGCCGGTGGAGCCCGGGGCTGCGCCCACCAGCATGAGCAGCATGGTCAGCAGTGCGCCGCCCTCGCTGAGCTGGGTGAGGTCCACGGCGTTAAACCCCGCCGTACGCGGTGTCACCGCCTGGAAAAAGGCGGCAAGCAGCCTCTGCGGCGCAGTCATCCCGGCAAAAGAGGCATCTGCCTCCAAAATGTAGAAGAGCACCGTCGAGCCGGCAAGCAGCATCGCCGTGCCGAAGAGCACAGCCTTGGCGTGCAGCGTGTATCTTCGGATGTTTAAGCGGTGCTCCACCACATCGTCCCAAACAACAAAGCCGATGCCGCCCACCACAATGAGGCCCGCAATGGTGAGCAGCACCAGAGGGTCGCTCTCAAAGCCGACCAGCGACTGATAGGGCGCCTGATAGCCAAACAGGTCAAACCCCGCGTTGCAGAAGGCCGACACGGCATGAAAAACGCCATACCACACCCCACGCTCCAGCCCCAGCATCGGGCAAAAGCGCAGCGACAGCAGCAGCGCCCCGGTGCCTTCAATGAGCAGTGTTCCAAACAGCACCCGCCTTGCCAGACGGACTACGCCGGCCAGACGGTCGGCACTGACCGCCTCCATCAGAAAAGCCCGCTCCCGCAGCCCGATTTTCTTTCTGAGCACCATGGAAAACAAAATGGCAAAGGTCATAAACCCCAGGCCACCAATCTGGATGAGCGTCAAAATGACAATCTGCCCAAAAAGCGTAAACTGCAAGTAGGTGTCGAACACCACAAGCCCTGTCACGCAGGTCGCTGAGGTCGCCGTGAACAGGGCGTCAAGAAACCCGATGGGCTGGCCGTCCTTGCTGGAAATGGGCAGCATCAGCAGCAGCGCACCCGTGACAATGATGAGCGCAAACCCAAATGCCAGCGTCTGTGCCGCGCTCAGCTTTCGTTTTTTGTTAAACCGCATTTTCAAGAAATCCCTTTCCTGCGGGCGGTTCCAAAGGCCGTATCCGCTTGAAATTTTCTTCTTAATTTTCCCGTATGCAGCCGGGTCGTGGCTATTATAGCACAACCTGCCGCAGATGCAAGACATGCGCTCAAAACTTTATTTCGGCAAAATCAAGAAAATGTAAGTCGTTTTTGCTTTTTGTTCATCTTTTTGTATGATTCGTGAATTTCCATCCCTTTTTTTGACTCGTTTACCCCAAATTGATGCTTGAACCCCCTTTCACAGTATGATAGTATTTTTATCGTAGAATGGTGTAGTTTGCGGAATTTTACCGTCAAAAACTTGATTTGATTGTCGGTGGCCGTTTCTTTTCCCCGCGCAGGACACGGCCGGCAAACGCCGACGGAAAGGAATCGAAGAATATCGATGGACTTGTTTTCACTTATCACTCTGATTGGCGGACTTGCCTTTTTCCTCTACGGAATGCATGTCATGTCCTCGGGGCTCGAGAAGCTGGCGGGCGGAAAGCTGGAAAAAACGCTTCGCAAGATGACCTCCAACCCCTTTAAGAGCCTGCTGCTGGGCGCCGGCATCACCATTGCCATCCAGTCCTCTTCGGCCATGACCGTCATGCTGGTTGGCCTGGTCAATTCCGGCATCATGCAGCTCGGACAGACGGTGGGCGTCATCATGGGCTCCAACATCGGCACGACGCTGACGGCC
>DVNV01000045.1 GCA_018714125.1 Candidatus Galloscillospira excrementipullorum | reverse complement strand
CCCCCCTTGCGCGGCTCACTCCAGCAGCTCGTCTGCAGAAACGCCCAAAACCCCGGCCAGGGTTTTGAGCTCAATGTCGGTCACAAATCTCTGACCGCTCTCCATGCGCTGAACAGCGTTTTTGTCAAGGTCGAGCCCGGCGAGCTGCAGCATGTCGGCAAAGGCCCTCTGGGAGACCTTTGGCACCATGCGTTGGCGCAGCAGGGCAACCTTTTTTCCGCACAGGTTGCGGCGGCCGTCGTCGGCTTTGTTTTTATACATGTCGGCTCTCCTTTTTGACACTTTGTGATTGTCATGCAAGGCGATTGTATGATATGCTGTGAAACAAGGTGACATTCACCTGATGTCGCACAAAAGGAGACCGGCGCCAAAAAGGACAAAGTCGAGCCAAAAATGACAAATGTCGACGAAAAAATTTTTCCTGAAATGGCATAGATTGCAGATGGACTGCGCAGTTTTCCCAAAAGAAAACGTTTCCCCGCACAAGGCGGAGGCACGGGAAGCCGGGGGAAAGGGGTGCGCGGCCTGACAGGGGGAGAACCGGGGCAGGCTACTTTAGCTCCTGCTCCAGGTTTTCGAAAAGTTCGCAGGAGAAAAAGTCCACGATGGAGATGTCAAGACCGTCGCAGATTTTTTTGATGGTGGACAGCGTCACGCTGTGGTTTCTTCCACTGACGATGTTTTGCAGGGTGGACTGCGTAATGCCGCAGCGGGTACTCAGCCCGTTGAGGGTGAGCTGCTGCTGTGCGCAGTAGTCGAGGATTCTCTGTCGGACAGCTTGTTTGATGGTCATAGGGCACCTCGCAGAAAGTATGGGCTAAAAATAGGCTACCCTATGACGTCCAAAATGATTACCTCAATTGAGTTGACACCCTTAAGATGTCGTGTTATATTTGATAAAAGATGCTTCAAAGGAGGGATTTGTTATGCGAGAGCAGACCTGCTGCATCCCGGGGCAGCATCTGCGTCCGGGGGAAGACAGGGAGCAACTCACGCAGCGCCTGCGCAACATCATCGGGCAGCTGACGGCCCGGGACGTGACGCATTTTGTATGGGGGGAGCGCCGGGCTTTGAGCTGCTGGCGGGCGAGCTGCTTTTGGAGTTGCGGCAGGAGGACTCCCGCATCACGCTGACCGTTATGCTTCCGCACAAGGACGTCAGCAAGGGGTGGAAGCGTGAGGACGTGGCACGCCGCGAGAGGCTGCTGGCGCAGGCCGACGAGGTGATTTACACCTCCTTTCGCAAGGAGGCGGGGTGTGTGCAGCAGAGGAACCGATGGATGGTGGACAGCAGCAGCGTGTGCCTGTGCTACTTTACCCGGAAGGTGGGCGGGGTGTGGTATACGGTGCTCTTGTCCATTCGCAGGGGGCTGAGCATTGTCAACCTGGGGCTCCGGGAGGGGGAATAGGTGTGCAAAAGCGCGGCGGCAGACGCCCGCCGAGCAGAGGCGGGCGCACGCGAGGGGAACGGAACGCCACGGGGGCCGCAGGGAGGGTGCAGGGCCCTTTTTTTATTGCGCGGGGATTTACTTACGGGCGCAGCAGGCGCGTGGCTTCAAGCTCGACGGCCTCCTGCCGGGAGAAATTTTCGTTGGCCAGCTCATAGCGCAGGGCAAAGTAGATTTGCCGGGCGGCTTCGAGGGCGTCCTTGATGCTTTCGGCGTCGGCGGCGGGATGGGTGAGCAGGAGCTGGTCGGCGTAATTGCCGGCGCGATGGCATTCGCTGCCCGAAAAGCGGCCGTTGATGTGCTCCAGCAGGGGCAGCAGGCAGCGATGCCGAATTTGAACCGTCAGCTCGGCGGCCTCGAGCAGGCAGTTTTGGTCGGCAAGCCGGGCGGCGTGTGCCAGCAGCAGCCAGATGGTGTTTTCGGCGCGCTGCAGCAGCACCGCCAGCTCGGGCGGGTCGTGGCGCAGCTCCCGCACCTCTCCGCGCCACTCCCACAGCAGGGCGGCGTCCGGCGTGCTGACGTAGTGATTTGCGGGCAGGGGGCGCAGCAAAACCATGCGCGGCTGCCCGTCATACAGGCACAGCAGCCCCTCTCCCTCGGGGGCGCTGGCGGCAAGGGCCCCGGCGTCTGCCGCAAGCCGGGGCAGCACGCGGGGCATGGAGGCCATGCCGGCTTCGGTGCACAGCAGCCAAAAAACTGCGGCGTCCCCCTGCGCAGGCAGGGAGAGCAGCGCCGTGAGCCCCGGCTCGCGGGAGCACAGTGCGGCAAGTCTGGTTGCGTAGTCCATACGGCCCCTCCTTTGCAGGGAATCCCGCCGCTTTTGCGGCGCGGTGTCGGGCTTGCGGGCCCGGCGCCCCCAGAGGGGGCGCCGGGCCTTTTCCGGGGAGCCCTTTTGCGGCGGGGAAGGGTTTGGCGCAAAAGGGCGGCTGCAGCAATTATATCATATCGGCAAGGGAAAGAAAAGCGGCCGCCGCACACTTGCCCCTCACCGGGGGACAGCGTGAGGCGGCCGCGCGGTGCGGCGAAAAGCAGGCCCCCGGCCACAGGCGGGGAGCTACTGTGCGATGAGAAGCTGGGCAATCTGCACCGCGTTGGTGGCGGCGCCCTTGCGAATCTGGTCGCCGCAGCACCACAGGGCGATGCCGCCCGTCTGGCTGGTGAGGTCGCGGCGGATGCGCCCGACGTAGACGAGGTCCTGGTCGGAGGTGTCGAGCGGCATGGGGTAGCGCTTGTTTGCCGGGTCGTCGACCAGCAGGCAGCCGGGCGAGTTGGCAATGGCATGCCGGACCTGCTCGAGCGAAAGCGGGGCTTCGGTTTCCAGCGAGACCGAGACCGAGTGCGAGCGCATGACCGGCACGCGCACACAGGTGCAGGTCACGAGCAGGTTGTCGGCATGCAGAATCTTCCTGCCCTCGTTTTGCAGCTTCATCTCCTCGCTGCTGTAGCCCTGCGCGTCAAAGGAGCCAATCTGGGGGATGAGGTTGTAGGCAATCTGGTAGGGGAAGGTGGAACACACAACCGGCTCGCCCTTGGAAAGCGCCTCCACCTGCTGCTCGAGCTCGCGCATGCCTCCCACCCCGGCGCCCGACACGGCCTGATAGGTCGAAGCCGTCATTTTGACGATGGGCGAGAGACGGTGGATGGCGGCCACCGCCGTGGCGGTGATGATGGTGGTGCAGTTGGGGTTGGAAATGAGGCCCTTGTGCCAGGAGATGTCCTGGGGGTTGACCTCGGGCACCAC
The DNA here is from genome assembly GCA_018714125.1 of Candidatus Galloscillospira excrementipullorum. Taxonomy (GTDB): domain Bacteria; phylum Bacillota; class Clostridia; order Oscillospirales; family Feifaniaceae; genus Galloscillospira; species Galloscillospira excrementipullorum. The sequence goes on along the minus strand of DVNV01000045.1, from coordinate 5,589 downwards.
GAGCGGGACCTCGGGGTCGAGCCGGTAGGCGCTGGAGTTGTCGATGACGACGGCGCCCTGCGCGACGGCGTGGGGCAGGAGCTCCGTGGCCACGTCGTTTTCGGCGGCGCCCAGCACGATGTCGCAGCCGGCAAAGGACTGTGGCGTGGCCTGCTCGAGCACGAGCTCTTCTCCCCGGAAGGGCAGGCGGCTGCCGGCACTGCGTGCCGAAGCCAGCAGACGCAGCTCCGAGAGGGGGAACTGGCGCTCCTCCAGCACCCGCATCATCTCCCGGCCCACGGCGCCGGTTGCGCCCAAAATGGCAACGCGGTATTCTTTCATGAAACATCCTCCTTACTTTTCAAAAAAAGCTCTGCCCGCCCCGCCGGCCTGCGGCCGTGAGGCCGGCCGGGTCGAAAGAGGGGGGACTGCTGCGGCGGGGGCTTTTTGCATTACGAGACGAAGTTGTGGTAAACGGTGCGCAGCGCGTGCTCGAAGTCCTTGTTCTCCACGCCCACGATGATGTTGAGCTCGTCGCTGCCCTGGGCAATCATGCGGATGTTGATGTTGGCATCGCCCAGCGCGGCGAACAGGCGGCCCGACACGCCGGGGCGGTAGGACATGCCGCGCCCCACCACGGCCATCAGGGCCATGGAGTCGATGACGCGGATGTCGGCCGGGCGGCAGAGGGCGCGGATTTCGCCCACGATGTCGTAGATGCAGCCCTCCACCTGCTCGGTGGCCACCACCACCGAAAAGCTGTCGATGCCGGAGGGGATGTGCTCGACCTCAACGCGGTATTTTTCGAAGATTTCCAGCGTGCGGCGGATGATGCCCAGATTGTCCTCCTGCTGGTTCTTGGAGACCGTGACGACCGTGAAATTCTTTTTGCCGGTCAGCCCCGTGATGAGGGGGTCTTCGGGGGCGGGCGGGGCACTCTGCTCGTCGCAGATGATGGTGCCGGGGTCGTCGGGCTGGTTGGTGTTGCGGATGTTGATGGGGATGCCGGCGTCCTTGACGGGGTAGATGGCGCCCTCGTGCAGCACGTTGGCGCCCATGTAGGCCAGCTCGCGCAGCTCGGGGTAGGTGACGATGTCGATGCGGCGGGGGTTTTCAATGATGCGCGGGTCGGCCATGAGGATGCCCGAGACGTCGGTCCAGTTTTCGTAGACGTCGGCGCCGGTCGCCGCCGCCAGCAGCGCGCCGCTGATGTCGCTGCCGCCGCGCGAGAGCACCTTGATGCGCCCGCTCGGAAGGCTGCCGTAAAAGCCGGGCATGACGATGCGCTCATGCTCCGACAGGGCCTGGCGCATGGCCTCGTAGGTCTTGTCGAGGTTGAGCTTGCCGTCGAAATCGAAGCAGACAAGCTGCGCCGCGTCCACAAAGTCGTAGCCTAGGAATTCCGCCATCATGCGGGCCGTGAGAAACTCCCCGCGCGAGACCAGCTCGTCGACCGAGAGGCTCTTGTCGAGCTTTTGGCGCAGGCGCGCAAAATCGCTTTCGATGTCGACCGCCAGCCCCAGCTCGCGCTTGATGTCGAGATAGCGCGATTCAATCATGGAAAACACCTGCTCGCAGGAGACCGAGTATTGCAGATGGGCGTGGCAGAGGTAGAGCAGGTCGGTGATTTTGTTGTCGTTTTTGTTGCGCTTGCCCGAGGCGGAAACCACAATGAGCCTGCGGGCATCGTCGGACAAAACGATATTGCGGACTTTTTGAAACTGGGCGGCGTCCGCCAGGGAGGAGCCGCCGAATTTGGCAACTTTGAGCATGGTCTTGGAAATCTCCTTTTCTTGCTTAAAAGCGTATCGTGTGAGGGAAAGGCAGGGCGCAGGGAAAAAAGCGTCCTCTTTTTGAAGTGGGCGGGGAGAGACGGGTTACGCAAAGCGCGCGGCAAAGAGCTTTGGGTCGAGCGCCAGCAGACGGCTGCGCAGCGCATAGAAGTCCTGCGCCGGCAGCTCGGCCGTCTCAAGGCAGACGGACTCTTCCCCACGGGGACGCACGCTTTCGCAGGCCGCTCCCAGCTCCTCTTTTGCCCGTTGCGCTGCCTCGGGGGACAGGCGCAGCCACCAGCGCGCCCGCAGCAGCGAAAGGTCGCTTTGCAGCGCCCCGCCGGTGCGCGGCGGCGTGTCTTTGCACCCCTGCGCGATGTCGAGCAGGTCCTGCACCACGGCGTTTCCGGTGGGCAGCGCGCCGGCGCCCTGCCCGTAGAACTTGAGGGTGCCGATGCCCTGCGCCTCGAGGGAGGCCAGGTTGTTGTTGAGGGGCACGGCGGCTTCCAGCGAGCCGCGCTCCACCAGCACCGGCTCCACCGTGCAGCACAGGGAGTCCCCCTCGCGCCGCGCCGTGGCCAGCAGCTTGGGCACGCGGCCCATGGAAAGGATGTCGGCCACGTCCTGCCCCTGGATGGAGCCGATGCCAAAGGTCGGCACCTGCCCGTGGGAGGGGGCAAAGCCAAAGGCGATGCCGCAGGTGACGATGGCCTTGTTTTGCACGTCCAGCCCGTCGACGTCGGCCGAGGGGTCGGCCTCGGCATAGCCGAGCTGCTGCGCCGCAGAGAGCACCTGCCCGAAGTCGGCGCCCTCGTCAACCATCCGGCTTAAAATATAATTGGTGGTGCCGTTCAAAATGCCCGAAAAGCCCAAAATGGGAGAGACGCGAGCCGCCTTTCTGAGCGCGGCCAGAAAGGGAACCCCGCCCGCCACGCAGGCCTCGCAGCCAAAGGCAACGCCGGCCGACCGCGCCGCGTCGGAAAGCTCGTCGTAAAAGGCGGCCAGCACCGCCTTGTTGGAGGTCACAACCTGCTTTCCCGCCGCCATGCAGGCCAGCAGGTATTCCCGCGCCGGGTGAAGGCCGCCCATGGCCTCCACCACGCAGTCGACCGACGGGTCGTTTACAATGTCCTCAAAGCAGTCGGTCACGATGGGCAGCTCGCGGGGAGAGCCCTTTCGCCGCAGAATGCGCACGACCTCAAGACCCGGCAGCGTCTGACAGATGTCATATACCCCGCGCCCGACAACGCCGAAACCGAGAAGAGCGATTTTCATAACAGCCTCCTGGTGAAATGTTTTTGAATAAAATACAAATGTTTTTGATATAGACACAAGTGTAACAAATCTGTGTCAAAAGCGCAAGTGGACGGATTGAACAAAAAAGCAGGGGGGAAGGACGGGCTTTTTGGTCACAAAGAGGGGGCGGGGCGCATAAGATGAGCCAGACGAATGTTTTTGGCCGGATTTTGGAAAGGAGCGGGTGTGATGCGAAATCGCAGAGAGCCAAACGAGAGGGAGACGGGCCGTCAGGAGAAGCAGGCGCAGGGGAACGCGGTGCAGCAGGGGAAGGACAGCCGCAGTGCGGATTTGCAGCGCATGATGCGTCAGATTGAGCAGGGTCTCGGGGAGGAAGCGTCGCAGGCGGTGAAAAAGCTGGGCAATGCGCAGCAGCTCGAGGGCATGCTCAAGGGGCTTTCCGACAAGGACATGGCGCGGCTGGAAAACCTGATGAAGCATCCCGAGCGGCTGCGCAGCCTGCTGACGCCCGAAAATCTGCAAAAACTCAAGGATACACTGGGGGGATGAGCCTTGGCGGACATGAGTGAGCTGCTGTCCTCCCTGCTGGGCGACCCTGAAAATGCCGAAAAGCTGGGGCGCATCGCGGCCGTACTGGGCGCCATGACGGGTGAAGAGGAGGGCTGCGGCGACAGCTGTGCACCGCAGGAGGGACGCCGGGGCGAGCGGCACGACCGGCAGGGGTGCGGTGACGGGCAGTGCGGCGGGGCCTGTGCCTGCCCGCCCCCGTGCGGCGACCCGTGCGGCGACTCGTGTGGGCTTGACCTGCCGGGGCTTGACTCGGCGGCCCTGCTTTTTAAGGCCATGCCCATTTTGAACGAATTTGCGCAAGGGGACAATGACCCCAAGGTGCAGCTGCTCTACGCGCTGCGCCCCTACCTGACGGGGGAGCGCCGCGAGCGGCTGGAAGACGCGGTGCTGCTGCTCAAGCTCAGCCGCATTGCAGGCAGCGTGATGGAGCTTTTGGAGGGGAGGTGAGCGTGGGCATGTATAGCAGGAGCTACGGCAGCGGCGACGAGGGGAAAAAGCGCCCTGCCGGCCAGGAGGCGCCGCCCGTCCGACGGGAAAAGCAGAAAAAGGGCGCGCCCGGGCAGGCGCCGGGCCGTACGCCGGCGCCGCAGGCAGCCTCCAGGCGGGAACGGGAAAAGGGGGGCAAACGGGAACCCGCCCATGCCGCCCCGCCGGCACGGCAGGCGGGAAAAGGCCCGTTGAGCCGTATCGGGCAGATGTTTGAGGGCCTCGACACGCAGGATTTGCTGCTCATCGGCCTGATTTTCCTGCTGGCCCTGGAGGGCGCCGACGACGACATCCTCTTCATCCTGATCGCCCTTTTGTTCATTTCCTCATGACAACGCCACGCAAAGGCCGGAAAAAGTCCCGGCTTTGCGTGTGTTGTCATGTTTGCTGCATTTGTGTTATACTGTAGAAAATTCCGTACAAGCCGGGGGCCTCCCCCGTTTGGAGGAGGAGAATTATGGTACAATGGACAGTCACCGCAATCAACGAGGCCATTGAAAAGGACCTCAAGGGGTTTGCGGCAGCGTCGGAGGACAATTACACCGACCAGGTCATGGCGGTGGCCATGCAGATTCGAAATGTCAGGGAGGAGCGCCCCTTTATCCTGGTGTCGGGGCCGTCGGGCTCAGGCAAAACCACCACGGCGCTGCGCATTGAAACGCTGCTTGACGATTGGGACTGCGAAACGGCCACCGTTTCGCTGGACAACTATTTTCTGCCGCACGACGCGGGGGAGCTGCCGCTCGACGAAACCGGCGACCCTGACTACGAGTCGCCCGACCGGCTGGACATCGAGCTGCTGCAAAAGCACCTGAAGGCCATCTACCGGTGCGAGCCGGTGGAGGTGCCCCGCTTTGACTTTGCCACCCAGAGCCGGCTGCCGGGCGACATTCTCAAGCGTCGGCGCGGGGAGCTGCTGCTCATCGAGGGCATCCATACGCTCAATCCTCACGTCATGGGTGACTGCCTCGACTACGCCACCGACGTCTATGTCAGCGTGGAGGACGAAATTGTCACCAAGAGCGGCGCCGTGGTCACGCCGGCCAAGCTGCGGCTCATGCGCCGCCTGGTACGGGACAGGCTCTTCAGGGGCAGCGACGTGGACAATACGCTCGAGAGATATCTGAGCGTCTCCCGGGGGGAGCGCAGCCACATCACGCCTTTCTCCCTCAATGCGGAGGAGCGCATCAACACCTTTTTGCCCTATGAGTTTGCCGTCTACGGCGGCCTGCTCAGGGATGTGGTCGAAAAGCTGCCGGAGGACATCGCGGAGCTGGTGCGCGAGATTTCCCCCGTGCCGGCCAGCGTGTCGCCCATTGACTCGCTGGTTCGGGAGGTCTGCGGCGGCAGCATCTACGAATACTGAGAGGGAAAAGGCGTTGCAGCCCTGCACGCCTTAAAAAACCTCGCCGTCTTTTAAAAACCGTCTATCAAAAAAAGGGAAAAACAAGGCCCGCCTTTTGAAAATAAGGCGGGCTTTGTTTTTCCCCGAAAGGGGCCAGGCGGCCGCCCTGCGGCGGCCGCC
>DVNV01000044.1 GCA_018714125.1 Candidatus Galloscillospira excrementipullorum | reverse complement strand
GGAGGCCTCGGCAGCAGCAGCCGTCTCCAGCAGGTGCTGCTTGTCTGTGCCCGCCGGCTCCACCGTCTCAACCCGCAGCTTTCCGGTGGTCAGCGTGCCGGTTTTATCCACCACAAAATGCTTTACCTCTCCCAGTGCTTCCAGATAGTTCCCGCCCTTGAAGAGCACCCCCCTGCGGGACGCAGCCCCCAAGCCGGCGAAGAAGCCGAGCGGGACCGAGATGGCCAGCGCACAGGGGCAGGAGACCACCAGCAGCACACAGGCGTTGTAAAAGGCGTCGCCCCAGCTCTGGATGCCAAAGCCGCCCAAAATCACCACCAGAAGGGCGGCCAGGGCGCAGACGGCAGGCGTGTACCACCTGGAAAATTTCGTGATAAAGTTTTCGGTCGGCGCCTTCTCGCGCGACGCCTGCTCCACCAGGCGGATGACGCGGGCCGCCGTGGAGGCGTCGGCCGCGTGGGTGACTTCCACCGTCAGCAGGCCGTCCCGGTTGATGCCGCCCGACAGCACCGTGTCTCCCACGGAGACCGCCACCGGGGCGGACTCTCCCGTCAACGCCGAGAGGTCAAGATAGCTTCCGCCCTCGCGAACAACGCCGTCGGCCGCCACCTTGTCTCCCGGCCTGACGACAATCAAATCCCCCGGCCTCAGCCTGTCGGCATTGACATCCCGCTCTTCCCCGTTTTCCAGCAGGCGCGCCCTCTCGGGCCGCAGCTCCAGCAGCGCGTCAATCGAGCGCATGGAGCTGTCCACCGCACGGTTTTGCAGATACTCGCCCAGCCGATACAGCAGCATAACGGCGCAGGCCTCGGGATACTCCCCGATGACAACCGCGCCAAGCGAAGCGATGGTCATGAGGAAGTTCTCGTCAAACAGATTTCCGCGCACCGCATTTTTTACCGCCGCCCAGATGGGGGCAAAGCCTGCCAGCACATAGGCTGCCAGCAGCGCGGCCGTGGAATACATATCTTCAAGCAGCAGTCCCGCCACGAAGAGGGGGACGGCCACCGCCACCGGCCATGGAAAACGCGCCCCGCCGTGGCTGTGCCCGTGGTCGTGTCCGCAGCCGCAGCTGTGCTCAAGCTCAAAGCCATGGCTGTGGCCGTGGTCATGCCCGCACCCGCAACTGTGCTCAAGCACGAAGCCGTGCCGGCGGCCGTGCCCATGCCCGTGGTCGTGGTCATGGTCATGCCCGCACCCGCAGTGCTCCTTCTGCTGCATTATTTCGTCGTGACAAGCCCCTGCAGGCTCCTGCTTGGAGCAAGCCGCATTGCCGCCTGCCGGGGTGGGGTGTAGGTGGCCGGAAGCGTCGTCCCCTCCGCCTCCCGAATCGTCCTCTCCATGGTGCTTTCCGCAGCCGCAGCCGGTGCTGTCGGCCTTTTGCGCCGGGGACGTCCCATGGTCGTGGCCGCAGGCGCAGGCCTTGGTATGCCCGTTGCCCTTGCAGCCGCAGTCCCCGTGTTCATGACGGTGGTCGTGTCCGCAGCCGCAGCCCTTGTGGCCATGCTCATGTCCGCAGCCACAGCTCTTGTGCTCCTGGTGCATCATCATACTCTCCCTTTCTTTGTTTTGATATCATGGAAACCTCATGCACAGCTTCTGCATAAGATGAACCATAGAAAACAAGCCGATTGTCTTTTCAAACCTCATTTGAAAGGTTGTGCCAAAGTGGAATACCTGCTGCTCATCCCCCTGACCTTTCTGCTCGGGGGGCTTTTGCTGTTGCTTTTTGTTCGCCCCTGTCCCTCGGCGCAGCAGGCGGGATATGTGCTGCTCACGCCCCATCAGGCGGCATACCGTCTGCTCTGCTGTGAGCGCATCCTGCTGCTCGATGTCCGTGACGCCGAGGAGACCGAGGAATTTTCCCTTCCCAGGGCAAGGAATGTGCCCCTGTGCATGCTGGCAGAGCGCATTGCGTCTCTCGCGCCAGACCGCTCGCTGCCCATTTTCCTGTGCTGCGACAGTGGCTCTCGCAGCCGGGCGGCCACCCTGCTTTTGCTGGAGCTCGGGTATCATGCCGCCTGTGACGTCGGGGAAATCCGCGCTCTGGCCGAGGCTCTTGAGCGTCTGGGCCCCGACTGTCCCTCTGCGCAGACAGGCCGTCAGGACGGCTGAAACTTCCTCAGGCGCAGCGCGTTGCTCACCACCGAGACCGAGCTCAGCGCCATGGCGGCGCCGGCCAGCATAGGATTCATAAGCGGCCCGCCGAAGAGATAGAGCAGCCCTGCCGCCACCGGGATTCCCGCCGTGTTGTAGCCAAAGGCCCAAAACAGATTCATTTTGATGTTTTTCACCGTCGCCCTCGACAGGGAGATGGCCGTCGGCACTGCGCCGAGGTCTCCGCTCATCAGCACCACCGAAGCCGACTCCACCGCCACATCGGTGCCTCCGCCGATGGCCATGCCCACGTCGGCACTGACCAGGGCGGGGGCGTCGTTGACGCCGTCGCCCACCATGCAGACCTTGTGGCCCTCCCCCTTCAGGGCGGCCACCTCCTGCGCCTTGTGCTCGGGCAAAACGTCGGCAATCACATGGTCGATGCCGGCCTCTTTGGCGATGACCTGCGCCGTGGCGGCGTTGTCTCCGGTCAGCATCACCACCTCAATTCCCATGTCCTTGAGCCGGCTGACGGCCTGCACGCTCGAGGGCTTGAGCTTGTCGCGCGCCGAAAGCAGCGCCGCAAGCTTTCCGTCCACCGCGACATACATGAGCATGTTTCCCTTGGCAGACAGCCTTTGACGGGGCTGCTCCGCCATCTCGCTTGCAATGCCCTTTGCCTCCATCAGCTTGTGATTTCCGCACAGCAGGCGTTTGCCTTCAATCACGGCCTCAATGCCGTGCCCCGGAATGGCGGTGAACTGCTCGGGCCTTGTCAGGGACAGGCCCCTTTCCTGCGCGCCTTCCACAATGGCGCGTGCCACCGGATGCTCCGAGCCCTGCTCGGCGCAGGCCGTCAGCCGCAGCAGCTCTTCCTCTTTCCCTTCAAACACCACAATCTCGTCGAGCTGCGGCTTTCCTTCGGTGATGGTACCCGTTTTGTCCAGCACCACGATGTCCACATGTCCGGCCGTTTCCAGCGCCTCGCCGCTCTTGATGAGGATGCCAAGCTCCGCGCCCTTGCCGGTGCCCACCATGATGGCGGTCGGCGTGGCAAGCCCCAGCGCGCAGGGGCAGGCAATGACCAGAACCGAGACAAAAACCGTTAGTGTAAAGGCAATATCCTTGCCTGCAATCCACCACAGCAGGGCCGAAATCACCGCGACTGCCATGACGGCGGGCACAAATACGCCGGCAACCCGGTCGGCCAGCTTGGCGATGGGGGCTTTTTTGCCCTGCGCCTCTTCCACCACCCGGATAATCTTGGCAAGCGCCGTGTCGCTCCCGACGGCGGTGGCGCGCATCTCGAGCAGGCCCTCGCCGTTGAGCGAGCCGCCGGTCACGGTGTCCCCCACCTCTTTTTCAATGGGCAGGCTCTCGCCGGTCAACATCGACTCGTCCACGGCCGACGCCCCCGAAACCACCTCTCCGTCCACAGGGACAGCCTCTCCCGGCTTGACCAGCAGCAGGTCTCCCACGACCACCTCTTCCACCAGCACTTCAATCTCCTGCCCATCCCGCAGCAAGGTCGCCTTCTTGGGCGTCAGGTTCATCAGGGCCTTGATGGCCTGTGAGGTCTTTCCCTTGGCGCGCTGCTCAAAATACTTGCCCAGCATGACCAGCGTCACCACCATGGTGGCAGACTCATAGTAAATCGAATGCACAAAGGAAACGTCCCCCTGCAGCACCCGCCAGGTGGAATACAGGCTGTAAACAAAGGCCGAGCCTGTTCCGATGGCCACCAGGGTGTCCATGTTGGGGGCCCCGGCAAACAGGTGGCGCAGGCCGCCAAGGTAAAAGCTGCGCCCGGCAATGAGCACGGGGATGGCCAGCACAAGCTGCGTCAGCACGAAGCGCACGGGGTATTTTGTCATGTCCAGCGCCTCGGGAAGCGGCAGCTTGATGCCAAAGGGCAGCATGTGCCCCATTGCAATATAGAAGACGGGAATGGCAAACACCGCCGCCACAATGAGCTGCCGCTTCTTGGCCGCCAGCTCCTTCTCCTGCCCTATCTGGGCTTCATCCGGCCGGGCGGCCTCTTCCTCCACTTCGTAGCCCGCCCGCACCACGGCGGCCTTGAGCTCGCTGGGGCGCGTCCTGGCAGGGTCATAGACCACTTCTGCCGTATTGGTAATCAGATTGACCGAGGCGCTGCGCACCCCCTCTTTGCGACGCAGGGCCTTTTCCACCGCCGCAGAGCAGGCGGCGCAGGTCATGCCCCGCACGCCAAAACGCAGCGTTTTGTCCTGCGAAAGAGGCTGTGCCTCATAGCCCGCCTTTTTGACGGCCTCGCACACGGCGGCGCCGTCAAAATCCGTCGGCGCCTCCACCGTCAGCCTCTCCAGAATCAGGTTGACGTTTGCCGAAATCACCCCCGGCACCCGCCGCACCGCCTTTTCCACCGCCGCAGAGCAGGCGGCACAGGTCATGCCCGTGACGCGGTATTCCAGAGTCCTCGTGCTGTCGGCCCCCTGGGGCCGAGCGGAATCCTTCTGAGCCATTGACAACCTCCCGCTTATTTCGCAAGCTGTTCAAAAATTTCCAAAAACTCCAGTGCAAGCTCCTCATTCCCGTCGCGGATGTCAGGCTCCACGCAGGAATAAAAATGACTTTTCGCCAGCAAAATTCCAAAGGCCCGCAGCCCCTTTTCAGCTGCCGCAACCTGGTTGAGCACGTCGCCGCAATGCCTGTCATCTTCCACCATGGCCTTGATCCCCTTGATTTGGCCCTCGATGCGCGACAGACGGTTGACCATGCGGCGCTTCTCCCCTTCTTCCCACGGCTCACGCCGTTTTCTGACACAGCAATCACTCAAAACCCGTGACACCCCCGCTCTTGAATCCAGTTACAATATATACCCACCGGGGGTATTTGTCAACTCCAAACGGGCACTTTGAAAAATTTTTCTCCCCTCCAAAAAAGACAAAAACGGGCGAAACAAAAAAGGCGGCGCAGGTCTTAGAACCTGCGCCGCCTTTTGGCGTGCTTTTGAATTGCCGGTTTTCTTACTTAATCAGCGAGAAGGCCAAAATCACAGGGGCAAACACAATGGCCACAACGCTGAGCAGCTTAATCAGGATGTTGATGGACGGGCCGGAGGTGTCCTTAAAGGGATCGCCCACGGTGTCACCCACAACGGCGGCCTTATGGCACTCGCTGCCCTTTCCGCCGTGGTTTCCGTC
>DVNV01000043.1 GCA_018714125.1 Candidatus Galloscillospira excrementipullorum | reverse complement strand
GCCTCCGGCATCCGCCTTTGGGCGGCTTTCCCCGCCCAAAGGCGGATGCCGGTTCAAAAAGCGGGGAGTTTTAGGTTACTTGACCAGCATAACATCCTTCATCGAACGCTTGGGGACGCACAGGGCCCCGTCTTCTCCCCAGTAGTAGGGTGTGGCGCCCGAGTCGGGCAGGGGCACTTCGTGGGAGCTCATGGCGGGATAACCCAGCGCAACGGCGGAGCACACCTTGAGATGTTCGGGCAGCGAAAGAATCTCGGCAATGGCCGTGCGGTTGATGGCTTCCAGCCAGCAGGTGCCGATGCCTTCGCCCGTGACATAGATGATGATATTTTCAGCGGCTGCCCCGATGTCGTGAATCATGGGCTGCTCCTTGATGGTGGTGTCGTTGCAGATGAGAATCCAAGCAACCGGCAGCTCGCCCGGCTTGGGGCGGCCCGAGCCGTCCTTCAGGTGCATTCCCCATTTGGTTTCGTCAAACACGGCGCTGACCAGCTCCGGGGTTTTGACAACGCAGAACTTGAGCGACTGTGCGTTGCCGCCCACGGGGGCCAGGCGCGCCACGTTGACGGCTTTTTCCAAAATCTCGTCGGAGATGGGTTTTTGCGCAAAGCGGCGAATGGTGCGCCGGGTGGTCATGGCCTCGTAAATGGTCATCAAAAACGCCTCCCTTTGGGATAATTTGACTTATTATACCATAGGGAAAAAGAGCTTGTCAAAGAAGGGACGGCGGGCGCAGACGCTGTGCGCCGCGCGGAAGGCCCTCTCAAAAAGAAAGGGCGGGGCCTGAAAAAAGGGGGTGCGGGTTTGCCCCACCGGCGGAAAATTCTCTTTTTTTATGGAAATGGCGCTCCGGTTGTGATATGATAAACTATCATGCACAGGACATTGAAAGGGGGTCGGGCCATGCAGTATCAGGAGTATCAGCTGGACGCCAAAGCCCTTTCGGCCGACTCCCTGCTGCTGCATTCCCTGCTGACCGGACTGCTGGGGGCGCTGCTGCTGCTGCGTCCCCATCTGATGAGCAATTTGTTTCGATGGAGCGCTTTTTGGCTGTTTTTGCTGTCGGGAGCGGCGGGCCTTCTGGCCTTTTTCTTTGGAAGGAAACAGGAAGTGCGCAACATCCGGCAGCTGCTGATGGCGTTTATTTCCCTGTATCTGGCCTGGTTTGCCTACCGGCACCCGGCGCAGATGTCGGCACTGCTGCCTCTTGCCATGGGGGCCAACGCGCTGCTGAGCGGTTTTTTGCATTTTGTCACCTGCTACCTTCAGCGCAAAAACAATGAGTGGGTGGGGCTTAACACCTTTTTCATGGGGCTCTTGTCGGCCCTGCTGGGGATGCTGCTGGTGATTTGGCCGGTGGCCATGATTGACACGGCGCTTGTGCTGTCGGGGCTGTATTGCCTGATGTCGGCTGCCACGCAGTTTACAGACTACCTGGAGGAGCGCCGCCCCGGCTCAAAGCCGGGACGCGTCTGGCGCCGCGTCAGGGTGGACGCGCCGCCCGCGCTGTTTGCGCTGGTTCCAAAGCGCGCACAGGAGAAAATCAACAGGATTTGGGACCGCCTGTCGGAGGACGCCTCCGAGGCCGACGAGGACGGCGGCGAGAGCGCGCCCGACTTTGAAATTTTCATTCACGCCACCGAGAAGGGCCTTGGGACGGTGGGGCATGTGGACATCTGCTTTGAGGATGTGGTGCGCACCTACGGGCCCTATGACTTTGACTCCCACCGGTGGGGCGGACTGATTTGCAACGGGGTGCTGGCCGTGATTTCGGGCCGGGACCGGTATTTGAATTTTTGCACCAACTACAGCAAAAAGACCATTTTCTGCTACGGCCTGCGGCTGACCGGCGAGCAAAAGGAACAGGTGCGCAAAAAAATTGACCAGCTCATGCTGCAGGTGCGCGTGTGGCACTCCCCCTACCGGCGCGACCCCACAAAGCCCCACACCGACTATGCCTCGGTGCTGCAAAGGGAGCTTGACGCGCAGCTTTACCAGTTTGTCAAGGGCGAGTTTCAGACCTATTTTATGGGCAGCACAAACTGCGCCATGCTGGCCGACCGTATCATCGGCTCTCTTGGCACAGACATTCTCTCGCCCGGCGGACTGGTGACGCCCGGGGCGTACTACTCCTATCTGGAGCGCGAATACCGGAAAAAAAGCGGGCTGGTTGTCAGCAAGCGGGTGTGCCGCGCGGCGTGACCGGCGCTGCGGCACGGGAAAGGGGAGACGGACAATGGAGCAGGCGCGCATCGTGTTCACCCAGATGCTCTCGCTTTTCGGCATGGTGCTCATCGGCTACTGTGCCATCCGATGCAGGCTGCTTCCGGAGTCGGCCAAGGAGGTTTTGCCCGATTACGTCACAAAAATTGCCATGCCGGCCGCTATTTTAAGCAATCTGCTGTCGGTGGACCGGGAGCTGCTTGCCAGCTCCGGCATTATCATCGGTGCGGCGGCCATCGGGCTGGTGGTGAGCTGGCTGCTCGGGCGGGGCAGCGCAAAGCTGTTTGGCCTTGCGCCAGACACGGCAAACGCCCACACGCTGTCCAACATGTATTCCAACACGACTTTTTTGGGCATCCCTTTGATGACTGCCCTCTATCCGCAGGGGATTTTCTGCATTCCCATCTATTCGCTGACCTGCAATGTAGTGCTTTACACGGTGAGCACGGGGCTCTACATGAAGGATTCGAGCAAGAAAAAGGCCGGGGCGGGCGAGGTGCTGCGCCGCCTGGCAAATCCCGTGACGCTGGCCACGCTGTTTGGCATTGCGCTGGTGCTTGTGGGGCTGACGCTGCCCTCCATTGCCGTGGACATTGTCGACCAGCTTGGAAGCAGCTCCTCGGCCGTCAGCATGCTCTACATCGGGACCGTGCTCACCGATATGGACTTGTCCGTTGTATGGAAGCGCGTCTCCATTTTGGCCACCGTCCCGGTGCGCATGGTGGCAATGCCTTTGGCGGCTTTTTTGCTGCTGCGCGCCCTCAACGCGGGGGAGCTCATCACGGCGGTGCTGACCGTGATGTTTGCGCTGCCCTGCCAGGTCTCCATTTCGATGCTGGCCAAAACGGGCGGCTCGGACTACCTGTATGTCACCGAGTATGTGCTGCTGTCGACGCTGCTGTCCATTGTGACCATTCCAATCGTCACCACGCTGATGGCGGTGCTTTGAAAGGAGGTGAAGGGGCGTGACCTTTTATCGCCTGCCGCTTCTGAGCGACGGCCAGCTGGAGCTGTGGCTGTCGTGCTGCGCTCCCATGGTCGACAAGGCCTGGGCGCCCTCTTACCAGTTTTTCATTTTTCCGGCCGGCACGCTTCGCAAGGACGGCTCCCTGCCCTGTGCCGACCCTGAATCGGCCGGCCCTCTGGGGCACATCCATCTGCGGCTGGGCATGAACGACAACATTTATTATGGCGGGCACATCGGCTACGGGGTGCGCGAAAGGGCCAGGGGGCATGGCATTGCAGCGCGCGCCTGCCGCATCGTGGCGCCCCTGGCGCGTGCCCACGACATGGAGGAGCTCATCATCACCACCACGCCCGACAACGTGGCAAGCATCAAAACCATCGAGCATCTGGGAGCCAGCTTTGAGGGCAACGTGGGGGTTCCACGTTACCACGACCTCTACCGGCGGGGGGACAAGGTGGTGTCCCGGTATGTGTGGAACATTTCGGGCGTGCCTCCCCTGACGGGGCTGACGCCCCTGGTGCCGACCGACTGGTCGGACGCGGTGGAGCAGCCCTTCCGGGGTATCTTCTAAACTGCCTGTAAGCACGGGAAAAACCCACAAACGCTGACCATACATCAAACACATCACCAAAACAAACGGAGGGAATTCCATGAATCACTGTGATTTGACGCTGTATTTGTGCACCGACCGCCACTGGCTTGGCGACATGAGCATCGCAGAGAGTGTGGAGCGCGCCATCGAGGGCGGCGTCACGCTGGTGCAGCTGCGCGAGAAGGACGTTTCGACGGCGCAGTTTCTGCAGGCCGCCCAGGAGGTGCAGGAGGTCTGCCGCAGGCACGGCATCCCGCTCATCATCAACGACCGCATCGACATTGCGCTGGCCGTCGACGCCGACGGCGTGCATGTGGGCCAGACCGACATGCCCTGCGCCATTGCCCGCCGCCTGATTGGGCCCGACAAAATTTTGGGCGTGTCTGCCTCCACCCCGGAGCATGCGCGCCGCGCCAGAGAGGACGGGGCCGACTACATCGGCATCGGCGCCGCCTTTTTGACCGACACCAAGGCCGTGGGCCGTGCGCTGACGCGCGACGAGATTGTCGAGGTGCTCAAGGCGGGGGGCATCCCGGCCTGCGCCATCGGTGGCATCAACGAGGTCACGGGGCCGCAGCTCGAGGGGCTGGGGCTTGACGGCATTTCGGTGATTTCCTCCATCCTGTCGCGGCCCGACATCACGGCGGCGGCGCGCACCATGCGCGATGTGGCGGAGAAGATCAAGGGATGAGGTTTGATTTATACATCTTTGACCTTGACGGGACACTGGTCGACACCCTGGAGATTTGGAACGAGATATCGCTTGCCTTTCTGGCCCGCTTTGGCATCGTTCCCACCGAGCAGGAAATCCGGGCGATGGACACCATGACCTTTCAGGAGGGGTCTGACTATCTGCGCGGGCACTTCGGGCTGCCCCTGAGCGCCGAGGGGCTCAGCGAGGCGTGGATGGAGACCGCCACCGAGATTTTCGACAGCCGGGTGCAGCTCATGCCGGGAGCACTGGAGACGCTGCACGTCCTGCGCGGCCGGGGGGCCAAGCTGGTGATTTTTCCCAGTCTCCCCGCCGGCTGGTGGAGGGCATGCTGGACAGGCTGGGGCTGGATCGGGCGGTGGACGCCGTGCTGCTGGCCGGTGAGACCACCTTCCCGAAGGGCGACGAGAGGGCGTTTGCCGAGATTGCACAGAAGTTTGAAACGCCCCTTTCGCGCACGGCGGCGGTGGACGACTCCCCCTACGCGCTGGAGGCGGCCAAGAGGGCCGGCGTCTACTGCTGCGCCATGATTTACCGCAACAAGCACGCCAAACAGGCGGCCGCGATTGCCGATGAGACGGTCGAAGCGCTTTGGTCACTTTGACCAAAAACCCCGGTTGAATTTCGTTTGGCAAAAGCGAGGCAAAAAAGAGACCCCCGCGCCGGCTTGTCTTGACATCGGGGGTTTTTGAATCTAAAATAAGGATTGGGGGAAGTGCGTTCCGAGCAGGGGCGCAGCTTTCCGCGATGTACAGTTGTTCGTCAATCCGTAAAAATATTTTTGAGGAGGAAACTGTCATGAACGAGTACATTTCCAGAGTCATCGACGCTGTGAAGCAGCGCGATCCCAACGAGCCTGAGTTCCACCAGACTGTCGAAGAGGTTTTCAAGTCTCTGGTTCCCGTTATCGAGAAGCACCCCGAGTATGAGAAGGTTGCCCTGCTGGAGAGAATGGTCGAGCCTGAGCGCCAGATCCTCTTCCGTGTGGCTTGGGTCGACGATGCCGGCCAGGCTCATGTCAACCGTGGCTTCCGCGTTCAGTTCAACGGCGCCATCGGACCCTACAAGGGCGGCCTGCGCTTCCATCCCTCTGTCAACCTGTCCATCATGAAGTTCCTGGGCTTCGAGCAGACCTTCAAGAACAGCCTGACCAGCCTGCCCATGGGCGGTGCCAAGGGCGGTTCCGACTTTGACCCCCGCGGCAAGAGCGATGCCGAAATCATGAGATTCTGCCAGGCCTTCATGACCGAGCTCTATCGCCACATCGGCCCCGATGTTGACGTGCCCGCCGGTGATATCGGTGTTGGCGGCCGTGAAGTCGGTTACATGTACGGCCAGTACAAGAGAATCAAGGCTGTCTGGGAGAACGGCGTCCTGACCGGTAAGGGCCTGTCCTACGGCGGTTCTCTGATTCGTCCCGAGGCCACCGGCTACGGTGCCTGCTACTATGCCGAGAACATGCTGGCTGCCTGCAACGACAAGGTTGCCGGCAAGACCATCGCGGTTTCCGGTTTCGGTAATGTTGCCTGGGGTATCTGCAAGAAGATGCTCGAGCTGGGCGGCAAGGTCGTCACCATCTCCGGTCCTGACGGCTACTGCTATGATCCCGACGGCGTGAGCACCAACGAGAAGGTCGAGTACCTGCTCGAGATGCGCGCTTCCGGTCGTGACCGCGCTCAGGATTATGCCGACAAGTTCGGCTGCGAGTTCCATGCTGGTGAGAAGCCCTGGGGCCTGAAGGTTGACATGGTCATGCCTGCTGCCACCCAGAACGACATCAGACTGGAAGATGCCAAGAAGATTGTTGCGGCTGGCACCAAGTACATCGTCGAAGTTGCCAACATGCCCTGCACCAACGAGGCCATCGAGTACTTCCAGAAGTCTGGCTGCGTCGTTTGCCCGTCCAAGGCTGTCAACGCCGGCGGCGTTGCCACGTCCGGTCTGGAGATGAGCCAGAACTCTGCTCGCCTCGCCTGGAGCGCTGAGGAAGTTGATCAGAAGCTCAAGACCATCATGAAGAACATCCATGACGCGTCCAAGAGCGCTGCCGAAGAGTATGGCTTTGGTTACGACCTGGTCGCCGGCGCCAACATCGCTGGCTTCCTGAAGGTTGCCGATGCTATGATGAGCCAGGGCATCTATTAAGAGATTTCCCCCTAAAGGGAGCCCCGGCCGTAAAGGCTGTCTGACAAATGAAAAGCGGGAGAAAAGCCGGTTGGCTTTTCTCCCGCTTTTTTTATGAAAGAGTCTTGCCCCGTTGCAGGAAGGAAAAGCAAGAGGCAAAAGAAAAGGGGGCCTTGCGGCTGATTTGTCGGCCGCAAGGCCCCCTTTTTTGCTCTTTTCGCCCGTCAGGGGAAGGGGCGGCACCTGCTGTGCGCAGCGCCTCCTTGTGAAAAAGTCCCGAGCAGCACCTGCCGCATAGGGGAGGGGTGTGCTGCTGCAAAAGAGTACTTTCCGGAAAGGCCGGCAGGAGACGCAGCCGGTGGAGTCACACAGGGGGGGTACGGTGCGCAAGGAGGTGCCACTGCTGCGGGGGCTTTGCGTGAGCACACCATAGAAAAAGTGCGCTGCCGGGGCGGGGGAGCGCAAAAAAAGGGGGCGGCAAAATTTTTGCCGCCCCGGGTGTCAACGCACAATGTCTTGTTGTTTTTTGGGAAAGGGGAGGGCACTTTGCGCGGCGTCCTCATTCAGGGGCGGAGAAAAACTCAGCCGACAGAAACGCGGCGCTCGTAAGCGCGAACCAGCTTGGACAGCACAAAGGTCATGGAGAAATAAATCATTCCCACAATGGCCATGGGCTCAAGGGAAAGATACAGCGAGGTGGTGATGCTTTTTTGCACCGTCATCAAATCGCCGATAAAGAAAATGGAGGCTAGGGAGGTGTCCTTGATGATGAGGATGAATTCATTTCCCAGTGCGGGCAGGATGTTTTTCACGGCCTGCGGCAGCACGATGTAGCGCATGGTCTGCCTTCCGGTCAATCCCAGGCTGCGCGCCGCCTCGCTCTGGCCCTTGTCCACCGCCTGGATGCCGGCGCGCATGAGCTCAGACACATAGGCCGCCGCGCACAGCGACATGGAGAGCATGACTGCCTGCAGGTTGCTCAGATTGACGGGCAGGATTCTCGGCAGCAGGAAGACAAAGAAGTAGAGCTGCAGCAGGATGGGCGTGCCCCGGATGATTTCGATGTAGGCCGTGCACATCCATTTGAGCGGGGGGACTTTGGACATGGAAATCAGGCAGATGATGGAGCCGAAGATGGTGCTGGCCACGATGGAAAAAAGCGAGAGCAGGAGCGTGACGCGCAGCCCACTGAGGAATTGATCGCCGTGCTCAGCCAGCAGATTGATAATGGTAGACATTGTTTTGGACACCTCTTTGTTGTATAGACGGGCAGCGCCCGGGAAAGAAGACGGGGGTCAGGCCTTTTCTGCGGGAGAGGTTTGGGCTCTTGCAGCAAAGCCGGAAAGGAGGGGGTTGCTATTCGGCGGAAAGGTTGAGGGAGTTGGCCAGCTCGGTGGCCTCTTCCAGCCACTGTGCGAACTTGCCGGAGGACTCGGCCTCGAGCACGATTTCCAAAACGGCCTCGTAGAGCTCCTGCTCCTCCTTGTTGACGATGACGTAGTTGCCGGACTCCGACTCAAAGCGCAGGTCGCTCATCTGGATGTCGTCGTAGTTGTTGCAGTAGCCTTCTCCGGCGGCCGAGGCGATGAGCACGGCGTCGACCTTGCCGTTTTGCAGGGAGAGCACGCCGTCTGCCGGGTTGGAGAAGAAGACGTATTCGCAGCCCTCAAGGGTTTCCTCCGCGATTTCATATTGCAGCGAGCCGATTTGCACGCCGATGGTGCGGTTGTTGAGCGACTCGACAGTGCTCAGCTCCTCGGCGTCTTCCTTGCGCACCAGCGCGCCCTGGTAGTCGTTGCCGACGCCGTAGGGCCCGGCCAGCAGCGCCGCTTCGGCGCGGTCTTCCTTATAGGCAAAAGCCGAGATGCCGATGTCGGCCTGGCCCTGCGCCACCGACTCGATGACCGTTTCAAAGCTCATGACGGAGAGCTCAAAGTCCACACCGAGCTGCTGGGCAATGTAGCGGCCAAGCTCAATGTCGGCGCCGGCATACTTGTCTTCTTCGGTTTCGGCATTCAGGTTTTCAAATTCATAGGGAGCCCACTCGGGGTTGGTGGCCATGACGATTTTTCCTTCACCCTTGATGCGCTCAAGCGCATTTGCATATTCGGGCGTTTCCTCTGCGGAACAGCCTGCGGCAAACAGGGCAACGAGGGTTGTGAGGGCGAGAATACGGCAAAGACGACGTTTCATTGGGGGAAATCCTCCTTTTGATTTTTGAGAGTTGTCTTCTTGAACGTGTGGTTTTGCAAGGCACAAAAAAAGCGAGCCTTGCGTCTACAAGGCTCGCTGTACATCTCAGTCGCATCCTCATAGGCACAAGCACGAATAGCGCCTGTGCCTACGCACACGCGCTTCTACCTATGGTGATGCAGATTCAGTTTGGAAACGGAAAGATATTGCAGCATGACGTGCACCTTCTGTGGTAGAATTTGAATGAAGACAGTATATCACCCGCCGGAGAGATTGTAAAGAGACAATGAAATGAAAAACAGCACAAAATAAAACGATGCGTTTTGTGGAAGTTGGACAAAACAAAGCCGCGCAGCCCCCTCTTCCGGATGCGGCACGGGCGAGCGGGGCGGCGCGGGAGAACGGTTTGATTTTCCGGTGCAAAGCGTGTAAAATAGGAACATACAGAAATTACACAACGCGCCGTGCCGGCAGACATGCCGCGCGGCGGCAGGGATTTTGACAGGAAAAAGGAGGGGCCTCATGAAGCTCATGCTCATTGACGGCAACAGCATCCTCAACCGTGCGTTTTACGGCGTGCGGGCCCTGACCAACTCGCAGGGGCTGTTTACAAACGGCATTTACGGGTTTTTGTCCATTTATGAAAAAGAGATGGCAGCCGAGGCCCCCGACGCCGTGTGCGTCTGTTTTGATTTGAAGGCGCCCACCTTTCGGCACCACAAATATGAGGGCTACAAGGCTCAGCGCAAGGGGATGCCCGAGGAGCTGGCGCAGCAGCTGCCGGTGCTGCGGGAGCTGCTGGACGCCATGCGGGTGTGTCAGCTCTCGATGGAGGGCTACGAGGCCGACGATTTGATTGGCACGCTGGCCGACGGCTGTGACCGCCGGGGGGACGAGTGTGTCATTGTCACGGGGGACAAAGACGATTTGCAGCTTGTCAGCGACCACGTTTGCGTCAAGCTGACCGTGACGCGGGGCGGCGTCAGCAGCTCCACGAGATACACGCCGCAGGTGGTGCAGGAGACCTATGGCTTTGAGCCAAGGCGCATTGTCGACCTGAAGGCGCTCATGGGGGACTCTTCAGACAACATTCCCGGCGTGGCGGGCGTGGGGGAAAAGACGGCCATGGACCTGCTGCACCGCTTCGGCAGCCTGGAGGCGCTTTACCGTGCCCTTGACGAGGGCAGCGACGGGCTGCGTCCCAAGCTGGCCGAGAAGCTGAGAAACGGCAGGCAGCAGGCCCTGCTTTCCTATGAGCTGGCCACCATCTGCCGGGACGTGCCCATTTCGATGGACCGGCATGCGATGGACAGGAAAGAGCCCGACTACGAGGCGACGGCTGCCGTGCTGCGGCGTCTGGAATTTCACAGCTTTTTGGAGCGCATGGCACAGCACAAGCCGGCGCCCGACAGCAGTGTGCCCCAGGCAATCGAGATTGCCGATGTGCAGCAGATGGAGCCGCTTTTGTCAAAGGAGCTCTTTGTTTCGGTCAAAGACGATCTTTTTTTTGCCGATGAGGCCAACCTGTATGCCATCACCGCCCAAACGGCGGGCGGCCGGTTTGAGGCTTTGGCCAGGCGGCTTTTGAGCAGCAGCGCACCCAAAACGGTGCACCACGCCAAGTCTGCCATGACGGCGCTTGCCGCGCGAGGCCTTGCGCTGGAGGGCGTCTGCTTTGACCCGGCGCTTGCCGCCTACCTGCTCAACCCGGCCTCCAAAACAGAGCTTTCGGCGCTGTGCGCCACCTATCTGGGCAGGGAGCTGCCCGAGGGAGGCGCCGCAGAGGCGGCGGCGCTGCGCGAGCTGGTGCCGGCGCTGAAGGCGCAGCTCAAGGAGCTGGGGATGGAGAAGCTGTTGTATGAGCTGGAGCTGCCGCTCTCCACCGTGCTCAGCGAGATGGAGCAGGTTGGCTTTGCGGTGGACGAAGAGGCGCTGCGCGCCTTCGGCGAGCAGCTTCGCCGCCGCATCGGGGAAATTGAGGCAGACATCTATGAGTTCGCCGGCCCCTTCAATCTCAACTCCCCCCGGCAGCTCGGGCAGGTTCTCTTTGAAAAGCTGGGGCTGCGGCCGCCCAAAAAGACCAAGACAGGATACTCCACCGACGCCGCCACGCTGGAAAAGCTGGCCGGGGAGCATCCCATCCTGCCCCTGATTTTGGAATACCGCAAACTCACCAAACTCAACTCCACCTATGTGGAAGGGCTGCTGGGGCTGGCGCGCAACGGGCGCATTCACACCACCTTCCACCAGACCGTGACGCTGACGGGCAGGCTTTCGTCTGCCGAACCCAATTTGCAGAACATCCCCGTCAGGGAGCCGCTCGGCAGGGAGCTGCGCCGCATGTTTGTGGCCAAGGAGGGCTGCCTGCTGCTGGACGCAGACTACAGTCAGATAGAGCTGCGCATTCTGGCCCATGTGGCAGGGGATGAGCGCATGATAGAGGCCTTTTTGTCGGGGCAGGACATCCACGCCCTCACGGCCTCCCAGGCCTTCGGCGTGCCGCTTGAGCAGGTGACGCCAGACATGCGGCGCAGCGCCAAGGCCGTCAATTTCGGCATTGTCTACGGCATTTCCGACTTTTCGCTGGCCGCCGACATCGGGGTGAGCCGCGCCCAGGCCAAGCAGTATATCGACAGCTATTTTGAGACCTATCCCGGCATTCGCCGCTATCTCGACGAGGTGGTTGCGCAGGCCAAGGAGCGCGGCTATGTCACAACGCTGCTGGGACGCCGGCGCTACCTGCCGGAGTTGACCTCTTCCAATTACAATCAGCGCTCCTTTGGAGAACGCGCCGCCATGAACACCCCCATTCAGGGCACGGCGGCCGACATCATCAAGCTGGCCATGGTGCGCGTGAGAAACCGGCTGAAAAGCGAGGGCTTTGCGGCACGGCTGGTGCTGCAGGTGCATGACGAGCTCATTGTGGAGTGTCCCGAGCAGGAGGCCGACGCGGCGGCAAAGCTGCTTGAGCAGGAGATGATGAACGCCATGACGCTGCGCGTGCCGCTCACGGTGGAAGTCAAAAAGGGGGCAAGCTGGTATGACGCTCACTGAGTGCCGCATCCTGTCCCTGGAGCAGCAGCATCTTGAGGCGGTGCAGCGTTTGGAAGAGAGCTGCTTTGCCGAGCCCTGGAGCCTTGACATGCTCAAAGAGGAGCTCAGGGCCCCCGCCGGGCTGGCGCTTGTGGCAGAAAAGGACGGGCAAATCTGTGCCTATGCGCTGCTGCTTTGCGTTTCCGGACAGGCAGAGCTGCTGCGCATCGCCACCGACGGCGCCTGCCGCCGGCAGGGCGTGGGGCGCCGGCTGCTGCGGGCCTGTATGGAGCGGCTGGAGCAGCGCGGGTGCCGGGAGCTGTTTTTGGAGGTGCGCGAGAGCAATGCAGCCGCGCGCGCCCTTTATGAGAGCGAGGGGTTTGAGCAGGTGGGCCGAAGGCCCCGGTACTATGTCCTGCCCTGTGAGGATGCGCTGATTTTGCGGCGCGCCCTAAATCCCCCGCCCGAAGGACGATGACCCTCCTGTGTGCCTGTCGCGCACATGCCCCCCTCTTTTTGTATGCGGGGGGCAGGGAGAACAAAAACGCAAAGACCAAAGAGGAAGGGAGCAACCCCCATGCGCATGCTTGGAATCGAGACGTCCTGTGACGAGACGTCGGTGGCCGTGGTGCAGGACGGCAGGCATCAGCTCTCCTGTGCCGTGCGCACGCAGATTGACATTCACAGGCTCTACGGCGGCGTGGTGCCTGAAATTGCCTCAAGGGCCCATGTGGAGTCGATTGGCCGGCTCACACAGATGGCGCTCGACAGCGCCGGGCTGACGCTGGCCGATATCGACGGCATCGCCGTCACGGCCTGGCCCGGCCTGATTGGCGCACTGCTGGTGGGGGTCAATTTCGCAAAAGGCCTCTCGCTGGCCACCGGGCTGCCTCTGACGCCGGTGCATCACCTGCGCGGCCATGTGGCGGCAAACTATCTGGCCTATCCTGAGCTGTCGCCGCCCTTTTTGTCGCTCATCGTGTCGGGAGGGCATACGAGCCTGGTCCATGTCACGGGCTACACCGAGTTTCGGACGCTGGGGCGCACGAGGGACGACGCCGCCGGCGAGTGCTTTGACAAGGTGGCCCGCGTGCTGGGCCTGCCCTATCCCGGCGGGGTGGCCATGGATGCCCTGGCCCAAACCGGCAGGGCGGGAACGGTGGCCTTTCCCAGCGCAGAGGTGCGCGGCGCGCCGCTCGACTTCAGTTTTTCGGGCCTCAAGACCGCCGCCGTCAACTTCCTGCACAACGCGCAGCAAAAAGGGCAGGATTTTTGCAGGGCCGATTTTGCCGCCTCACTCATGGACAGCGTGGCCCAGGCCCTGACAGGCCGCCTGGAAGAGGCTGCCCGTCAGGTGCAGGCGACCGCCTTGGTGCTGGCCGGCGGCGTGTCAGCCAACTCCGTGCTGCGGCGCAGGGCCCTTGAGACGGCACAAAAGCTGGACCTGCCCCTCTATCTGCCGCCCCTTTCGCTGTGCGGTGACAATGCCGCCATGATTGCAGCGCAGGGGTTTTTCGAGCTGAGCGCAGGGCACATTGCGCCAAGCTCGCTCAACGCGCTGGCGACAAGGGAAATTGAGGACAACGAAATATGATAAAAATATGGCAAAAATT
>DVNV01000042.1 GCA_018714125.1 Candidatus Galloscillospira excrementipullorum | reverse complement strand
GCTCAGGCTCGGGCTCCGGCTCAGGCTCAGGCTCGGGTTCCGGCTCCGGCTCAGGTTCCGGTTCGGATGTCGTGTTGGTGCCCAGCTGCCCGGCCAGGTATTCCTCCCAGTCCCACTTGGGGTTGAGGTTGAACTTGGGATGGTTTTCGTCAATCTCCACCAGCGTGCTGCCGTCGAGATTCCAGGTGCCAGTTGAGTTGCGCCCCAGCTCCATCAGCGTCTCGTCCGTGATGAGCTCGTCATAGGGATTGAAGTAGTTGTTGATGATATACATGGTCTCATCGTGGTAGGCCGTCAGCCCGCTCTCGCCCTTGTAGTACCAGGATTCCCCCGGCAGGGAGAAAATACGCACGTCCTCCAGCGACAGCGTCAGCGCCTCGGCGGCACGCGCCAGCATGTCGTTGACCGTGAAGTCGGTCTTCATGTTCTGGAAAACCGCCGTGATGATGCCCGGGATTTTGGTGATGTTCTTGGCGTCAAGCGCCGTCTTGGCAAAGGCCGACAAAAACATCTGCTGCGCCCTCATGCGCCCCAGGTCCATGTCCACATACCCGTAGCGGAAGCGCACAAAGCCCTCGGCCTGCTCGCCGTTCAGCGTCTGCACCCCCTGCTTGAGGTGGATGGACAGCCCCTGCGCCGGGTCTTCATAGTCCATGTCAAAGGGGACGTCCATCGTCACGCCGCCCAGCTTGTCGACCACCGTCTTGAAGCAGGAGAGGTTGATGACCACATAGTTCTCAATGGGGATGCCGAAGGTCTCGCTGAGCACGCTCTTCATCAGAGGGCCCTTGCCGTATGCGTAAAGGGCATTTGCTTTACGGCTTGCATAGCCCGTGTCCACAAACAAATCTCTGGGGATCTGCAAAATATTGAGCTCTTTTTGGGAGGGGTTGAAGTAGACCAGCAGCATGGCGTCGGTCCGGTAGCCGTCTTCGTCGGTCCCGCCCACCAAAAAGATGTGGGCCTCCTCATCGGCAGGCGTTTGCCCGGCCGTGCTGCCTCCCTCATAGCGGATGTAGTGGATGCCGTCGCCATGTTCGCCCGAATCGGGGTCGATATAGGCGCCGGCGGCAACGGCATAAAAGTAAATGGCCGTTGTGACCACCAGGGCCACCAGCACAAAAACCCCTGCCACAACCGCAGCGGCGGCAGAGCGTTTTGCGGTGAGCACACCGTCAGACTTCATGGCGTTCCTCCTTTTCCATTGCGAGGAGCACGTCGTTTCGTGCCGCCAGCGTATCGGGATGAATCAGGCTCCCGCTTTCCAGGAGCTCGGCGATGGTGCCGTCGAGCGCAAGGGCAAGGGCCCGGTTCAAGTCGTCGTCCACCACGGCGCGCACCTTCTCCACGCCCGGAAAGGCGCGCAGGGGCTCCACATAGTCAGCCAGGTAGAGCAGCTTGTCAAACAGCGTCATGCCTGCGCGCCCTGTGGTGTGATAGCGAATGGCCTCCAGCGCCTGGACATCGTCAAGGCCGAAGCGGTGCCGCGCCACGGGGGCGCCCGTGATGGCGTGCAGCAGCTTGGGGCTTCGCTTTTCAAGGTTACTGAGTATTATATCAAATTCCCTGCAAAGCCGCAACTGATTTTCAAAGGTTTCGTCCTTGGTGCAGTCGTGCAGCAGGCCGGCCAGACGCCCGCGCTCGGGCTCCAGCCCGTAGTGCAGCGACAGGCGCTCCATCTCCTCCATCACGGCAATCGAGTGGTTCAGCCTCTTTTCCGACAGCACCCCCGCAAGCCGCTCGATGCTTTCCCGCTCCCTTTGGGTTTTTGCCCGCGAAGCGTCAAGGCGCACCCCGTAGAGCCCGCGCCCGACAATCTCTCTCAAAACGGCGGCCGGCACGGCGCGCGGAAGCGGCCCCTGTGCCAGGGCAAGGCGCAAATCGGTGGAGGAAACGGGCTGCACGGGAAAGTCGGCCACCGTGACGTCGGCCGAATAGACGCTCCTCAGGCGCTGCACCAGCTTGAGCAGCCCGTCCTGTCCCCCGGCGGTGCCGTATCTCGGGTAGACCACCATGGGGGTGGTGCGCAGGAGCTGCTCGGCGCAATACCACTGCTCGATGGTCTCGAGCATGTCCTGCCCCATGAGCAGCGAGAACTTCACCTTTGGGAATCTGCCGCGCAGCAGCGTCAGCGTGTCCCAGGTGTAGCTCTTGCCCTCTCGTTCCAGCTCGACGCCGCACACCTGCACGCCCGGCAGCCCCTCAAAGGCGAGCTGCGTAAGCGCAAGGCGCACCTGCGCCGGCACGTCCCCCGCCACCGGCTTGTGGGGCGGGTCGGCGGCCGGCACGACCCAGACGCCGTCAAACCCGAGCGTTGAAAGCGCGAATTTCACCATGTCGACATGGGCCTTGTGCGGCGGGTTAAAGGTTCCGCCCAGCAGGGCGATGCTGTTGCTGTTCATATCGTGATTTTTTTCTCCTTTGACGGACGGTAGAGCACAAAGCGGCTGCCAATCACCTGCACAACGTCGGCATTGCAGTGGGCCGCAATGTCGGCCGCGGCCTCCCTGGCGCCCAGCATGGAGCTTTCGAGCACCCGCAGCTTGATGAGCTCACGCGCCTCAAGTGCCTCGTCCACCTGGCGGTAAAAGCTCTCGCCAAGCCCGTCCTTCCCAATCTGAAAAATGGTGTCCATGGTGTTGGCCATGCCCCGCAGGGCGGCCCTCTGTTTACTGTTCAGCATCTTTTGCGCTCCTCTCCAGCTGCTCGACCAGCAGCCGCATGGCGACAGCCCTGTGGCTGACGCGGTTTTTCACCTGCTCGCTCATGTCGGCAAAGGTGCACCCCTCGGGGGCGTAAAAAAAGACGCAGTCGTAGCCAAAGCCCCCTTCTCCCGAGGGCGCAAGGGCCACCATCCCGTAGCACTCGCCCGACACCACAAAGCCGTCGCCGTCGGGCAGGGCCAGCGCCACCGCCGAGGTGAAGTGGGCCCCTCTTTTTTCCATGGGCACGTCCTTCATCTTTTCCAGCAGCAGCTCGGTCCTCTGCCTGTCGGTCAGGCCCTCGCCCCCAAAGCGGGCAGAATAGACGCCCGGCGCCCCGGACAGCGCGTCGACGCACAGGCCCGAATCGTCGGCCACGCTGGGCAGGCCTGTCGCCCTGCAGTAGGCCAGCGCCTTGATGACGGCGTTTTGCTCAAAGGTCTCCCCCGTCTCCTCCACCGCAAGGCCTTCCACCCCGCAGTCGGCCGGCGACAGCACCGTGATGCCGAGCGGCTCAAGCAGGGCGGAAAGCTCCCTGAGCTTTCCCTTGTTGCCCGTCGCCATGACAAGCTCGTCAAACTTCCACTTGTTCATCCCACAATCGCCTCCGCAAACAGCTTTGCGTCAAAGGGCTGCAAATCCTGCACGCCCTCTCCCACGCCCACAAAGCGGACCGGCAGCCCCAGCTCGCGGCGGATGGCCACCACGATGCCGCCCTTGGCCGTGCCGTCAAGCTTGGTGAGCACAATACCCGTGACGGATGCCGCCGCCAGAAACTCCCTGGCCTGCGCCAGCCCGTTTTGCCCCGTTGTGGCGTCGATGACCAAAAGCACCTCGCAGTCGCACCCCGGCAGCTCGCGCTCAATCACGCGGAACATCTTGTTAAGCTCCATCATGAGGTTCTTCTTGTTGTGCAGGCGCCCTGCCGTGTCGCAGATGATGATGTCGGCCCCACGGCTCTTTCCGGCCGCAATGGAGTCAAACACCACGGCGGCAGGGTCGCTGCCCTCCTGGTGGCGCACCAGGTCGGCGCCCGTGCGCTGCGCCCAGACGGCAAGCTGGTCTGCGGCGGCGGCACGGAAGGTGTCGGCGGCGCCCAGCAGCACCTTTTTGCCCTGCTCCCCAAAGTAGGCCGCCAGCTTGCCGATGGTGGTGGTCTTGCCCACGCCGTTGACCCCAATCACCAAAATGACCGAGGGCCTGCTCTCCAGGCGAAGCGGACTCTCCTCCTCCTGCTCAAGCATCCGCCCCAGCAGCCCTGCCAGAAGCTCCCGAATCTGCTCTGGCTCGCTCACGCGCTGCTGCTTC
>DVNV01000041.1 GCA_018714125.1 Candidatus Galloscillospira excrementipullorum | reverse complement strand
CCCGCAGGCAATGGCCACGAGCGGGGATTTGTCCGAATATGCCCCGGTCAGCTTTTTACGGTTGGTCTTGGTGGCATAGGCCGACAGGGGCACGCGCGCGGCCTTGCCGTTTTGGAAGAAAAAGCACAGGTGGCCCTCGTAGTCGGCCGTGGCAAAGACGGCCACCGCCGTCTCCCCCTCCGCCATGCCAAGGCGCGAGGGCAAATACAGGCCCATGGCCGACGCCTTGGTGTCCTCCAGCTCGTGCAGGCGTACCTTGTAGACCTGGTGCTCCGAGGTGAACACCAAAAGCTCGGCACGGTTGGTGGTTTCAAAGCTCTGTGCGATTTCATCGCCCTCTTTGAGCCTCTGCTCGCTGGCCATACGCAGCGACTGGGGCGTAATCTTCTTCAGATAGCCCTCCCTGCTGAAGAAGACCACCACGGGGTAGTCTTCCACCGGCTCCGGCTGGTCGGGCAGCACCGTGTCCTCATACACGATTTCGGTGCGCCGGGGGGCGCCATACCGGTCGCGCACCTCCTTGAGCTGCTGAACAATGAGCGCCGTCAGCTTGGACTCGCTCGACAAAATCCCGCTCAGGCGCTCTATCTCGGCGCGCAGCTCCTCCACCTCGGCCAGCCGTTTGAGCACCAGCTCTCGGTTGAGCGCGCGCAGGCGGATTTCCGCGATATACTCGGCCTGTGCCTCGTCGATGCCAAACCCAATCATGAGGTTTGGCACCACCTCGCTATCCTCCTGGGTGTTTTTGATGATGGAGACGGCCTTGTCAATGTCGAGCAGGATGATGCGCAGGCCCTCCAGCAGGTGCAGCTTCTCCTGCAGGTTCCCAAGGTCATAGGTGATGCACCGGCGAACGCAGTCGGCGCGAAAGGCCGTCCACTCATTGAGAATTTCTCGGATACCCATGACCTTAGGCGTGCCATTGATGAGGATGTTGAAGTTGCAGGAAAAGGAGTCCTCCAGCGTGGTCAGCTTGAACAGCCGCGCCATGAGCCTGTCGGGGTCCACGCCGCGCTTGCAGTCTATGGCAATGCACAGGCCCGACAGGTCGGTCTCGTCACGCACGTCGGCAATTTCCCTGAGCTTGCCGGCCTTGGACAGCTCAATGATTTTGTCGATGACGGCCTCCACCGTGGTGGTATAGGGAATCTCATAGATTTCAATGATGTTTTCCTTTGGCAGCACCCGGTATTTGGCGCGCAGGCGAAAACTGCCGCGCCCCGTCTCGTAGATTTTGGCAAGCTCCTCCCCGTTGTAAAGCAGCTGCCCTCCCTGGGAAAAGTCGGGCGCCAGCAGCGTGGAGGCGATGGGGTGTTCCCCGTCCTCAATCACGGCAATGGCGGTGTCGCACACCTCCTTGAGGTTAAAGGAACAGATGTTGGAGGCCATGCCCACCGCGATACCCTGGTTGGCATTGACCAGCACGTTGGGGAAGGTGGTGGGCAGCAGGGTGGGCTCCTTCATGGTATTGTCGTAGTTGGGCACAAAGTCCACGGCATTTTTGTCGATGTCGGAAAAGAGCTCGCGGCAGATGGGGTCGAGCTTGACCTCGGTGTAGCGCGAGGCGGCCCAGGCCATGTCGCGCGAAAAGACTTTTCCGAAATTTCCCTTGGAGTCAACATAGGGAAACAGCAGCGCGTCATACCCTCTTGACAGGCGCACCATGGTGTCGTAAATGGCGGCGTCGCCGTGGGGGTTGAGCTTCATGGTCTGGCCCACCACGTTGGCCGATTTGGTGCGCGCTCCCGTGAGCAGGCCCATTTTATACATGGTGTAGAGCAGCTTCCGATGGGACGGCTTGAACCCGTCAATTTCGGGAATGGCTCTTGAGATAATCACGCTCATGGCATAGGGCATGTAATTTTGCTCCAGCGTCTGCGTGATGGGCTGGTCAATATAGATGCTCTGCGCGTATTCCTTTTTGGGCGATTGTTTTTTTGCCATGTGGTTTCTCCTTTTTCGGTTTGGGGACACAAAATGCGGCGCTACACCTTTGCAAAAGGCCCCGTTGCGCACCTCTTTTACGGCTCAAGGGCCCGGTGATAGCCGACCCCTGTGCGCCGGCGGCGCGCCATGCCGCGCGGCGGGCGCTAGGAGATGTCTGCCGTTTCCAGGTAGCGGCTGCCGTTTTGGGCGATAAACTCCTTGCGGCCCTGCAGGTTGTCGCCCAGCAGCAGCTCAAACATCTCGGCCGTGCGCGCCGCATCGTCCGGCGTCACGCGGATGAGCCGTCGTGTGGCGGGATTCATGGTGGTTTTCCACATCATGTCGGGCTCGTTTTCTCCAAGCCCCTTGGAACGCTGAACCGTCACCTTCCCGGAAAGCGTCTGGAGAATCTCGTCGCGCTCTTTGTCGGTATAGGCAAAGTGGCTCTCCCCCTTGCACACGATTTCATACAGGGGGCTCTCCGCGATATAAACCCTGCCCTCTCTCAGCAGCGTGGGCGTGAGGCGGTAGAGCATGGTGAGAATGAGTGTGCGGATTTGAAAGCCGTCCACATCGGCATCGGTGCAGATGATGATTTTGCTGTAGCGCAGTGCGTCCAGGTCAAAGGTGGCAAGCTCCTTGTTGCTCTTGGTCTTTGCCTCCACCCCGCAGCCCATCACGCGCAGCAGGTCGACAATGATGTCGTTTTTGAAGATTTTGTCAAAGTCGCTTTTGAGGCAGTTGAGAATTTTCCCGCGCACCGGGATGATGGCCTGAAACTCGGCGTCCCGGCCCTGCTTGCAGGCGCCCAGGGCCGAATCGCCCTCCACGATATACAGCTCGCGCCGCGCGACTTCCTTCGTGCGGCAGTCGACAAACTTCTGCACGCGGCTGGCCATGTCGGTGCCGCCCGACAGCGTTTTCTTCAAGTTGATTCTGGCCTTTTCGGCCTGCTCCCTCGAGCGCTTGTTGACCAGCACCTGGTCGAGGATTTTCCCAAGGTCCGCAGGGTTTTCCAAAAAGTAAATTTCCAGCTGCTCTTTGAGAAAGGCCGTCATGCTGTCGGCGATAAACTTGTTGTTGATGGCCTTTTTGGTCTGGTTTTCATAGGAGGTGCGTGTGGAGTGGGAGTTGCTGATGAGCACCAGACAGTCGGCCACATCGGCAAAGGTGATTTTGGACTCGTTTTTGTTGTATTTTCCCGCCGCCTTGAGGTGCGCGTCAATGGCCGAAACAAAGGCCGAACGCACCGCCTTGTCGGGAGAACCGCCGTGCTCCAGGAAGGAGGAGTTGTGGTAATACTCAATGCGCTGAACCCGGGTGCTGAAGGCAAAGGCCACCTCGAACTTCACTTTGTAAAGAGGCTTGTCCTCCCTGTCGCGCCCCTGACGCTCGGCTCTCGCCACATAGGGCGCGGTGAGGGCGTCCTCCCCCACCAGCTCGGCAAGGTAGTCCACAATGCCGTTTTCGTAGCAGTACCTGCTCTCCTCAAAGCTGCCGGGCGCAGTCTCGTCGCGAAAAACAAAGGTCAGCCCCGCATTGACCACGGCCTGGCGCTTGAGCAGGTCGTGGAAAAATTCCGGGGGGATGGCAATGTCGGTAAACACCTCTCTGTCGGGCTTCCACCGGGTCACGGTGCCGGTGCGCTTGCCGCTATACGGCGTCTGCTGCAGCTCACCTGCCGGCTCGCCCCGCTCAAAGCGAAGCTCATAGCGCGTTTTGTCGCGCAGCACCGTGACCTCAAACCACTCCGAGGCATACTGCGTGGCACAGGCGCCCAGCCCGTTGAGCCCTAAGGAATATTCGTAGCTCTCGCCCTCGTCGTTGTTGTATTTTCCGCCGGCGTAAAGCTCACAGTAGACCAGCTCCCAGTTGAAGCGGCCCTCCTTTTCATTGTAGCCCATGGGCACGCCGCGCCCAAAATCCTCCACCTCCAGAGAGCCGTCGGCATAGCGGGTCACGAGAATCTCGTTCCCGTAGCCCTCGCGAGCCTCGTCGATGGAGTTGGATAAAATCTCAAAAAAGGAATGCTCGCAGCCCTCCAGCCCGTCCGAGCCGAAAATGACCCCGGGGCGCAGACGCACACGGTCTGCTCCTTTAAGCGACGAGATGCTGTCATTCCCATAGGTTGCCGGTGTTTTTTTGCTCATGTTTTCTCCTCAAGTCATTGTGGTCATACTCTCAAAATCTCACTCATTATACTAAATAAAGCGGGCAAAGACAAGAAAAACCTGTCGGGACAGGTCTAAGCTTCCGCCCTCGTGAATAGGCATATGGGGAAAGGCAGGCAGCCGGAAAGGAGGGAGCGCCGTGAAGCACGAAAAGGGCCTTGACTATCTGCCGGCACAGAGAATGCGGTATCTGCGCGAGGAGCTGCGCCGGCTTCAGGGGCGGTTTGCCCTGGCCGAAGACCCTGCCCTGATTGAGGCGCTCATCTACGAACAGGCGTCGCTTTTGAGGCAGCAGTCGGCCTGCCTGCGGGAGGCCAGAGAGCTGGAATTCCAGCGCCGCGCAAGGGAGAAGGAGGCGTTTTTCCATGAATGACTGGGTGCTGCTCGGGCCGGTCATCGGCATTGTCGGGCTCATCTTCTTTTTGCTGCTGCTCAAGCCTCTCTCGGCACTCTTTCGCTGGCTGCTGCGGCTGGCGGGCAGCGTGCTCAGCCTGGTGCTCATCAACCTGCTGGGCGCCTCCTTCGGGCTGACGGTGGGCATCAACCTGGTTACGGTTTTGACGGCAGCCGTGCTGGGGCTGCCCGGTGTGACGGCCCTGGCCGTCAGCCGGCTGATTTTGAATCTCTGACGGAGCAAAGCCACTCCTGCCCCTGCTTGACAGTGCCCCTTCTCCCCGGTATGATAACCTCATAAACTTTTTTTGCAGGAGGGCCGGCATGGGTCAGGTAAACAGCATTTTTCAATACGGAACGGTGGACTCCACCAACACGGTGGCGCTCTCCCTGGCGCGCGGCGGGGCGCCGTCGGGTACGCTGGTGACAGCCACCGCACAAACGGCGGGGCGCGGCAGGGAGGGACGCTCCTTCCACTCCGCCCCCGGCGGGATTTACACAACCCTGATTGTCCGCCCCAAAGGGACGCCGGAGGACTGGATGCTGCTGACCTCCTGCGCCGGACTTGCCGTGTGCGACGCAATCGAGAGCTGCTGCGGCGCAAAAACCCTCATCAAGTGGCCCAACGACGTGCGCATCGGCACAAAAAAAGTGTGCGGCATCCTGGTGGAGGGCTTTTTTGAGCAGGAACCCGTGATTCTTTCGGGCACCGGTGTCAATGTGGCGCAGGAGGCCTTCCCGGAGCATCTCAGAGATGTGGCAACCTCTTTGCGGCTGGAGGGGTATGACGTCACCATCGACGAATTTTTGGGCCACTTTGTAACGGCTCTTGGAAAGTGGATGCTCTCGCCGGTGGACAGGCGCGAAACCGTGGAACAGCTGCGCCGCCGCTCCTGCGTGCTGGGCAAAGAGGTGACCCTGATTTTCCCGACCGGGCGGGAAGAGGCCCGCGCCGTGGACATTGACGAGCAGACGGGAGGGCTTGTGGTCGAACAGGGAGGCACAAGACGCGTGCTGACCAGTGGGGAAGTGTCGCTGCGCTTTTAAGCAACGCCGCCGCAAGGGCGCCTAAGGCGGCGCCCTTGCGGCAAAACCCTTTCCCGGGGAGACGGTTTTTTTCTTTCCCCTTGCTTTTTGAGCTCAATTGTGCTATTCTAAATAGGCTATGCGGGTGTAGTTCATCGGTAGAATGAAAGCTTCCCAAGCTTTAGAGGTGGGTTCGACTCCCATCACCCGCTCCATGCCGGAGCAGTGTTTTTTTGCTCCGGCTTTTTCTTTTGTCCCGTCGCGGGGCTTGAAAGGAGGCTTCTCCATGGGCTTTTGGCTTTTCACGCTGGCCTGCGGCCTGCTCATCCCGCTCACCATGCTGGGCTTTGGCCGCTATTTTCAAAAAACAGGCGGTCCCAGGGCCATCAACATGCTGTTTGGCTATCGCACCCCCATGTCCACCAAAAACCGCGAAACCTGGGAATTTGCCCACCGATATTTCGGAAAGCTCTGGTATCGTCTCGGAGCCGGGCTGCTGCCCGCCTCACTTGCCGCGCTTCTTGCGGTTGCCGGCCAGGACACAGAAACCATCTCCCTCACCACAGGGATTTTAACCGGCGTGCAGCTTTTTTTCATGCTGCTGCCCATCGCCTTCACCGAAGCCGCCCTCCGGCGCACCTTCGACAAAAGAGGAAACCGGAAAACCGGCTCCCCATCGTAGCCCCTCTGCCGGCCAGGCCGGGCACAGGGGCTGCCTTATCTCCATCAGACAAAGGGCGGGAAAGATTCTCTTTCCCGCCCTTGTTTCATCCATTTTGTGCCGTTTCCCGCTTTGTGCCGTTTCCCGCTGCCGCGCGCCCCGGCCTAGTTGGCGCGCTCAAGCATTTCCCCGTCGGGATGCGACACCAGGCGGATATCCGCCCCGATGGCGCGCAGCTTTTTGACGATGTCCTCATATCCGCGCTCCACATAGCGCACCTCGTCAATCACGGTGATGCCCTCGGCCACCAGCCCCGCCATGATGAGCGCGGCGCCGGCACGCAGGTCGGGCGCCCGAACCGGGGCAGGCGACAGGTGTTCCACTCCTTCGAAGACGGCAATGCGTCCGTCCACCGTGGCAACGGCGCCCATACGGCGCAGCTCGTTGACATATTTGAAGCGGTTGTCATAAATGCCCTCGGTCAAGATGCTGGTCCCGTCGGCCAGGCTGAGCAGCACGCCAAACTGCGGCTGCATATCGGTGGGAAAGCCCGGATAGGGCTGAGTTTTCACATTGATCCGGTGCAGGCGCTCGTTTTTGGAGCGGCGCACGGTCACCGAGTCGTCTTCCTCAATGACCTCGGCCCCCATTTCGCTGAGCTTGGCCGTGATGGACTCAAGGTGCTTGGGAATGACGCCGGTCACGGTGACTTCTCCGCCGGTGGCGGTCGCCAGCGCCAGGTAGGTCCCGGCCTCAATCTGGTCGGGAATGATGGAATAGGTGCAGCCGCGCAGACGCTCCACACCCCGAATTTTGATGACGTCGGTCCCGGCGCCCGTGATGTCGGCCCCCATGGTGTTGAGGAAGTTGGCCAAATCCACGATGTGCGGCTCGCGCGCCGCATTTTCAATCACGGTCTGCCCCTTTGCCAGCACGGCAGCCAGCATGATGTTCATGGTGGCGCCTACCGACACCACGTCGAGATACACCGAGTCGCCCACGAGACCCTCTTTTGCCTCGGCCTGCACAATGCCACCCTCCGTAATCTGCACGGTGGCCCCCAGCGCCTCAAAGCCCTTGATGTGCTGGTCGATGGGGCGAAACCCAAAGTCGCAGCCGCCGGGCAGCGCCACCTCGGCCTTGCCAAAGCGGCCCAGCAACGCCCCAATCAGATAATAGGAGGCGCGCAGGCGCCGCACCATCTCATAGGGTGTGGGGAGGTTTTGCGCGTGTGCCGTGTTGATTTCAACGGCATTCTTGTTGAGATAGCGGATGTGCGCCCCCATGCTCGACAGGATATCGAGCATGTTGTGCACATCGCTGATTTGCGGCAGATTTTCAATCCGGCATGTGTCCTGACATAAAAACACGGCGGGTAAAATGCCAAGCGCAGCGTTTTTTGCACCGCTGATTGGTACGCTGCCATGCAGCTCGCATCCGCCGTTGATAATATATTGCTCCATGATGTCTCCACCCTTTGTGCATTCTCGCCTGCTGCCGCAGACGCATGTGAAAGTCCAGCCCGGCGCAGGGGCCGGATGCCTTTCAGGTCTCAAAACATCCTGCCGCACCCCGTCCGCCACGGCGCACAGGGGGGCCCGTTTCGAAATTTTGTCACAACCGGCCAAGCGGTATCCCCGCTCCGGGCCACATGGCCACACGGCGCACCGCACTGCAAAATCAGCGGCAAACAGCCGCCTTCCCGCCGCAAATGCAGGATTTTGACCGGGCCGGCAACGCGCTGTGTCCTCTCATGGTTTTATTATTATAACACACGGGCCCGTCAATTAAAAGTCCCATTTTCATTTGTCTGAAATTTCATGAAATTTCAAGGGCCTGCAGGCCGGCCCTCCCCTTGCGGGGTCCTGACGCTTTCAGCCCCGCTTTGCCCGTTAGGACTCCTCGGACTGCACCTCTCCCGTCACGGCGTTGATCAGGCAGGCTCCCTCGCCCGTCTGCACGCGGTAGCCCGGCGTGCAGGTGGCGGTGTTGAAAAGCCCCGCCGTTTCCACAAGGTAAATCGGCGTCACCTGCTCCACGGTGTGTGCCGCCAGAGAGGGCTCTTCCAGCCAGGCCGAAAAGGCAAGCAGGGCGTTGGCGGCGTCGATGAGCTCGTCGTTTTTCTGCACGGCCTTGGCGGTCACCAGCAGCCGCCCCGTCACGACACCGTTTTTGAGGCTTACCTCGCAGCCGTACATGGGTACGTCAAAGAGCGTCTGCACCAGACGTCCGTCCTGCTCCACAAACTCCTCTTGCGAAAAGCCCGCCATCTGCAGCAGCTCCCCCACCTCCCCGAGGTCTTTTGGGGGCTGCTCGGCCTCAAAGGAAAAGTCTGCCGCTCCCGACAGCAAAACGCTGCCCTTTTCGCCGCGAAACCACACGCCGTCCCCCTCCACCGAGGGCTCGAGCGTCTGGTCCTCCAGCAGGGCGCGGGCAAAGGGATAGAGCATCTCCTTGGTGGAAATGGTGGCGGTGCTCAGCAGCAGCTTGCTGCTGGAAAAATCCTCCTCGCGGATGAAAACGCCCCGGGTGCTCAACAGCGAAATGGCGTTGTCGATATATTCCTCGTCAAGCCGGCTTCGCGAACGCACGCTCTGCTGCGTGACCAAAAACAAAAAAATGTTGACGGCCAGCAGCACCGCAATGAGCACCGTTTTGGCTTTTCCCCACTGCATTTCTCACACCTCCCTTGCATCACACCCGTCAGGGCTGCACCTGCTCCGGCTGCGGTGCTTACTGCTGTGCCTCCTGCTCCTGTACCAGGCCAAAGCGATAGCCCGCCACCATGGGCGCGCCGTCCAAAGAGTCCTCGTAGCACAGCTCCGCCACATTGGGCGACACGCCGCTTTGCATCGCCGCCATATACCACTGACGCTCAAAGTCTGCCAGACGGCACTCCCCCTGCTGCTCATAGGCGCGCAGCAGCAGCGTGACCGAGGAAAAATAGCCGTTTTGATAGCACAGCGTTGCCGCGTGCTCATAGCCCTCACAGTAAATGGTCATGCCGGCCAGCACATAGTCAAAATACAGATACACGCACCCGTCCTCTTCGGAAAAGCTGGCCCCCCGATAGCGCAGCCCCGCACCGGGCAGGTCTCCAAATTCAGGCTGAATCTTGTCGAGCAGGGCGTAGGCCGCAAAAATCACGTCCTTCACACTGTAGCTCTCCTGTCCGGCCGCCGTCAAAAAGTCCGAAATCGGCAGGCCGTGCCTGACTTCAGAGGCTTTGTAGCTCAGCGTGCCGTCGGGCGAGAGGCGGATGTTGCTGTAATTTTCCACATAGACCAGCGTGCCGTCGGGCTCCACGTCGCGCCGGGGGGTGCTGACGTTGTAGGAAAATGCCTGCAGCGCCGTCTGCAGCAGCGTGGGCGAAACCGCACCGTCCTGCCCGAAGAGGGCGTTGCTCCCCACCGCCACGGGGAACACGGTGTCGCCGGCCGCATACAGCGTGCCGGTCTTGAGGCCCAGCTCCAGCCCGCTGCGCCCCGCCACCCCGATGCTCTGCAGCGAGGGCGACGAGCGGAGATGGCTGACGCAGGTGCGGTAGCTCTCCACGACCTGCTCGCCCTTGACAGTGTAGCACATCATCTGTTCCCCCGCCATGCTCAGCTGAACGCCGTTTTCGGCCTCGGTGATGAGCAGGTAGCGCACCTGCCGCTTGGGCCCTCCGCTCTCCCCGAGCAGGGAGACCGCAATGTCGACCGGCAGCGTCCTTCCCAAATCAATGAGCAGCCCGTCTTGCATCAGCATCTCCTCAAACTGCTTTTCGGAGAAAAAGGGCTGGCCCTGCTGCAGCAGCGTCAGCGCCAGCGAGAGCACCTCGCCAATCTGCGCCGCATCGTTTTCGGTACAGAAGGGCAGATACCCGTCTCCCGCCGCCGCGTCGAGCAGCACCACGCTTGAAGGCCACAGCTCCCTGCCCGACACGCTTTCCTGCAGGCCGGTGTCCAGCACACCGGACGCGGTGATGTCCTGCCAGAGCATCCGCAGCGTGGAGAGCGTGCCGGTGTTCCCGGGGTATCTCTGATTGAGCACGAGAATATGGGCAGACTGCGCCAGCATGCAAAGCACCAGCGCAAACAGCACTGCATCCTTTGCCCACTCCGTCATGCGCCTTGCCACCGGCCGTCTCCCCCCTTTCCGACCTGCCTCCTCCCGCACCCGCAGTGAGAGGGCCTGTCAAACTCCTGTTTTCCATTTTTCCCACGGCGCCGCCGCGCCATGCGTGACGCCCGCCGCAGCGCGGGCGGCCGCCTGCAAGGGAGGCTGCCCCCCTATTCCCCTTGCGCAAGCCCTTCGGCCGGCAGCGTCAGCGTGACGGTCGTGCCCTTGCCCAAAGTGCTTGACAGCGTGATTTCGCCCCCGTGAACCTGCATAATCTCCTTGGCGATGGCAAGCCCCAGGCCGGTGCCGCCCATTTCGCGCGAGCGGGCCTTGTCCACACGGTAAAACCGGTCAAAAATACGGCCCAAATCCTCATCCGGAATGCCGATGCCGTTGTCCTGCACACGCATGACCACCTTGTCGCCCTCGCGGTGGGCCTCAATCAGGATTTCCCCGCCGTCGGGCGTGTACTTGACGGAGTTGCTGATGACGTTGACCAGCACCTGCTCCAGACGCTCCACGTCGCCCGTCATGCTGCCGGGCTCGTGCAGCTCCAGACGCAGCGTGTGACCCCTGTTTTGCGCGTCAATCTTCATGGCCTCATAGACATGGCGCACCATGTCCTCCACCTGAAAACGCCTCGGGCGCAGGTCCAGCTTGTCGTTGTCAAGCCGCGAGAGCATGAGCAAATCCTTGACAATGCGAATCATGCGGTCGGTCTCGCCCAGCACCACCTGCAAAAAGGAGGTGCGGCTTTGCTCGGGCAGGTCGGCGTTTTCCAGCACGGTCTCGGTATAGCTCTTGATGTTGGTGAGGGGCGTGCGCAGCTCGTGCGACACGTTGGCGATAAATTCGCGGCGTGAGCTGTCCAGCCGGCGTTGCTCGGTGACGTCGTGAATCACGGCCACCACCCCCATCGAAGGCTCGTCCCCCTGCCCCGGCAGCGCCAGGGGCGCAAAGGTGAGCAGCAAAACGCGGTCGCCCACCACGACCTCCCGGGAGAGCGGGGTGTCCTCCTGCCCGAACTGCTCCACCGTCAGGCCGGTGAGCGGCGTGATGACCTGTGAAAAGGTGCTCTCCCCCTCCACCAAATCCCCGCTCAGCATCTCAAGCGCGGCGCGGTTGACGTTGAGCAGCCGCCCCTGGCCGTCAAAGGCGGCCACGCCGTCGGTCAGATACAGGAAGATGGTCTCAAACTTGTTTTTCTCGCTCTCAGACTCGGAAAGCGTGTTTTGCAGCGTCTGCGCCATCTGGTTGAAGGTCTCGGTCAGCGTGCTGATTTCGTCCCCGGAGGAGGCCACCGTGATGGGCTCAAAATCTCCTCCCGCCACGCGCAGTGCGCCTTCGGTCAGCCGCTCTATGGGGTTTGTGATGGTGCGTGCCAGCAAAAAGGACAGCAAAATGGCAATCACCATGGTGACAAACATGGTCTCGATGATGAGCAGCACCATCTCCCAGGTCAAATCCCGGACCTCGTCCTTGCTGTCCTTGATGTAAATCACATAGTCGTCAAGCGCCACGGCATAGTCCATATACCGCTCGGCAATGCCCTGCTCGTTGCCCCGTTCTCCCCCCAGAGCCTTGAGCAGGTTCGGCGTCACCTGCAGGGTTCTGCCCAGCTCCTCATTGGAGCCGGTCAGATAGTTGCCCTGCCGGTCAAAGAGATAAAAATTGCGGTAGGTGTCAATCCCCAGCTGCGAGGAGTAGACCTCGATGCGCTCATAAAGGGCCTGGGAGCCGCCTTGCCCCGCCTGGTTGAGCAATTTGAGGGTCTCCTCGTCGAAAAAGGTCTCCACCTGCCGCAGGAAGTCGTTGTTGTAAAAGGAGGTGACATTGTTGACCAGCATGGTTCCCACCACCAGCATGAGCGAAACGGCCAGCAGCGTCATGATGAGCACCATCTTCACCTGAAGACTTTTTTTCACGGCAAGTCACCTCCCCTTTTTGTGCAGGCCTTCCGGCAAAACGTCCATCAGGCTTCCATATAGTAGCCCGCGCCGCGCTTGGTGCGGATGAGCACGGGATTGCCGGGGTCATCCTCCACCTTCTCGCGCAGACGGCGCACCATGACGTCCACCACCCGCAAATCTCCCAAAAATCCGTCAAATTCCCACACCTGCTCAAGCAGCTGTTCCCTGGAAAAGACACTGCCCCGGTGGTCATACAAAAAGAGCAGCAGCGCATATTCGCGCGCCGTCAGCTCCACCACGCGGCCGTCCTTGCACACCCGCATGAGCGAGCGGTCGACCGTCAGCCCCGCCGCAGGCTGGGCAGGCGGCGTTTTGGCATATTCCACGCGCCTCAGGTTGGCCTTGATGCGCGCCTTGAGCTCGTTCATGCTGAAGGGCTTTGTGATGTAGTCGTCGGCCCCCAGCTCGAGCCCGTGAATTTTGTCGAGCTCCTCTTCCCTGGCGGTCAGCATGATCACGGGGGTTGTTTTTTTCTCGCGAAGCGCCTTGAGCACCTCCCAGCCGTCAAGCCCCGGCAGCATCACGTCGAGCAAAATCAGGTCAAAATCCTGCTCCAGGGCCATGGACAGGCCCTTCGTTCCGTCGAGAGCCGTTTCGGTCTCATAATTTTCCCGATTCAGGTTGAATGCCACAATATCGGCAATGGCGCGCTCGTCTTCCACAATGAGAATCCGGCTCATCCTTCCAACTCCTTTTTACATAAATCCAAAAAGCCCTCCCGGCGTTTGGCGGCATTTTGTTTATTATACAACACTCCCACCAAAAAAGCCACCCTGAAAGCACCCTGCCAGGCACTGCCTCCGGCACCAAAATATCCCCTCCGGCAGCCTCTGCCGCCCGCTCTTTGAAAAACGCGGCAGGCCACTGCACTCTTTGTCAAAAAAGGCTGAAAGGGGGCTTTTCCCTTGGTTGGAGCTGCCCCCCCAAGCGCCCCACGCCCTGCACATAAGAAACGGGGAGCCGTGCGGCAAACACCGCACGGCTCCCCGTCTTGAAACAGTTTCCTTTTTACCGGCCGATATACGGGGCGGGATTGACCGCCGAGCCGTTGATTCTCACCTCAAAGTGCAGGTGGGGCCCTGTGCTGTTTCCGGTGGAACCCACACGGGCAATGGGCTGTCCCTTGGCAACCTCCTGCCCCGCACTGACCAAAAGG
Source organism: Candidatus Galloscillospira excrementipullorum (assembly GCA_018714125.1). Lineage (GTDB taxonomy): Bacteria > Bacillota > Clostridia > Oscillospirales > Feifaniaceae > Galloscillospira > Galloscillospira excrementipullorum. The sequence continues at coordinate 11,865 of DVNV01000041.1, read as the reverse complement.
GCACTGCAGTGAGCATACCAGGTCTGGGTACTGCTGCCATGGGAAATCTTGACCATATAGCCATATCCGCCGCTCCATCCGGCAAAGGTCACCGTGCCGCCGTCCGCCGCGACGATGGAGGTGCCGGAGGGCAGGCCGATGTCAATGCCGGTGTGCGTACCGCTGCCGCGCCGGCCGAATCTCGAGGTGACGGTTCCTCCCGTGACCGGGGAGCGCAGCGTGCCGGACGGCGCCGTGGCCGGCGGCGTCTTGGTGCCGCGCACCTCCACTTGCGTGGTGGGCTCGCTCACCACCTGACGGCCGACCTCCAGACGGCTGATTTCCATTCCGTCAATCTCACAAATCTGCGCCGTGACTTCGGCCACACCGGCCACACCCTTGGTTCTGACCGAGGTCTCATAGGTGTACTTGGAGCTGTCGGTCACAACTTCGGTCTCGTAGGGGATGGACTCATCATAGGTTATGGTGCGCACGGCCTTGACCGTGAGGAAGGGCGTGGCCTTGGACACCGTCAAAGGCGTTCCAATCTGAAGGCGGCGCTCATCCACATCGGGGTTGAGGGCCTTGAGCTGCGTCACCGTCATATCAAAGCGGGGGGCGATGGTGCCCAGCAGGTCGCCGCTCTGCACCGTGTAAACAACTTCCTCCTGCACCGTGGAGGTCAGCAAAAGCTGAATGTCGGAAATGGACATCTCCAGATTGCGGGCATACTGGCCGGGCTCGATGCGCACATCCTGGACAAACTCCACCGAGGTCGAGCCCTCCTCATCGCTGCGCCCATACGTCGAGAGCATGGCCTGCAAAAGCTCCTCGAGCTCCTGCTGGTTGGCGTGCACCGCCACCAGCTCACCGTCCACATAAAGCCCGTAGCTGTCGTAAATCACGTCGTCGGCACTGGCGAGAAGAGCCTCCTCCAGAGCTGCCGAGGCGCCAAAATCCTTTTTGTTGACCAGAGCCATCTGATAGGTGGGCTGCACACCGAGCTCATAGCTCGTCCCCGTAATCCCCGAGACATACCGCTCGACACGGGTGGCCACCGTTTCATATTCCTCTTCGTCTTTCAGCGTGGCAACTTCCTGCCCCTCAATATAAACCTTGACACCCAGTGTGTAGTCCTTGACCGAATACAGCACGGCGCACAGCAGCAGCACCGAAGCCACCGGGATGAACACGGTGGTGCACCGGCGGGCAAATGCACGCCGATAGCGGTTTCTGGTGCCGCGTGTTCCGGCGCGGCGGATTTCCTCCCCGGAAATGCCGGTCAGGAACGACAGCACGCCAATCATGGCGGTGCGCTCCATCTGCTCAAAGCGCTCAACGACCTCCTTGGCCGGGGAGGGCACCACAGCCGTTCCCTCCTGCTGGTCGTTGCCGCCCGCCTTGCGCCACCTGCGGTAATCCAAAAAGTTTTTGCCGTGCTCCATGGCGGTGTTCGCCATGGCCTGAATGCGAAAGCCCAGCCTGCGCACGCTCACGCCGGTCCAAAACAGCTTGACCAAAACCGCCATGGCCGCCCGGTCGAGCGCGGCACGCATCTGCCCGCCACACTCGGTCTCCGACGGCTCCACCACGCTGGCCGCCACGTTTTCGGGCAGCTCCTGCTGCCCTTCCCGGCCGTCCGGCACGCCCTCTTCCTGCTGCGTCCCGGATACCTCCGGCTCTTGCTCAAGGCCCTCGCCTTCCGCCGGCTCTTCCGGCAGCTCGGACACCTCCTGCCCTTCCTGCGCCGGCTCGCGGCGCACTGCCGCCAGCCTTCCGCGAAGGCGCTCCGCAAGGGCAGCCATTTTCTCCTTGAGGGTCGGCTCCTGATATTCGGGCTCCTCCTGCTGCAGCATCTCTTCCAGCGAAAACTCGTCTTTTTGCTCCTTCGCTTCCTCTGCGCGCTCTTCCAGGCCCTCGGTCTGGCAGGCTGCAACGGAAACCCCGTCTTCCGGAGTCTCCGAACGGCACTCCCCGTCATCCTGCTGCGCGGCAGGCCCCTGCTCTCCCGCAGTGTCGCCGCAGCCGGTCTGCGGACATGCAGCCTGCTCCGACGCCTCGCCGGTCTCTGCAGGCGTCTCGCCCTCGGCCGTTACTTCCGGGGCCTGCAGGTCATCGTCCTGCCCAAAGGTCTGTGCGCCGCAATTGGAATGGTACTCTTCATCACCCGTTTTCTCTCTTGAATCAAAATAAAACAAAGTCGTCAGCGTCCTTTCTGTGAGATGAAACAGTGCGCAGGCTCACGCCGGTAAAACAATGACGCGCTTTGGCTCTTTCCGGTCTCCTCCGGAAAGAGCCCCGTATCCCGTTTTACCCTGTTTCCAAAACGTCCGTATTAAAAAAACACAGCGTATACGACAGACGGCAAAAACACGCCGCTTTTGCCGTCCTCTTTCCCAATCAGCACACCGGGCTTGAGAGAAAACTTCCGCTCCGCCCGGCCGCATTGCAGTTCTATTTTACCTGATTTGCCCATCCATGTCAAATGCCCCAGGCGAAAAAATCATGAACCTTTTATGACCATGACAAAAACAAACCCGTATTTTTGTCGCTTTTGATGAATTTTGGGGCTTGATTTTTTGTGCCATGCCCTGTATAATAAACACTGCACTCAATTTGTTTGGACGCTTAGCTCAGCTGGTAGAGCATTTGCTTGACGTGCAAAGGGTCAGCGGTTCGATTCCGTTAGCGTCCACCACAAAAAGTCCCCGAGGCTTTGCAGCTTCGGGGACTTTTTGCCTCGTCCCAGGCCTTTTCCTGCGCCGTCAAAAAAAGCGCCTCGGGACTTTCCTGCCCGATGTTCTCCTTTTTTCGCGTCAAAAGTCTGACAAATCTTCCTTTTTATAATCCTTTTTCCACTTGAACCTCCGGGCTGCTTTCTGTATAATGGGATGCAATTGAGCAAAACATCCCTCAAAAACTTTCGGGAAGGGAGGAGATACTCCGCATGGATGGCGACGATTACCACAGTACCAACCAACAATGTTTTGACGGAGCGTACCTGCGCCATACTGCATGGGGGAGGTACGCCTTTTTGTGTCTCTGCAGGCTTCGTCACTGAGGGTTTTGCCTGTTTTCCCGCATTACATGACATCATCGTTTATAAAGGAGTTACGAATTTTTTATGACAGGCGAAGTTATGTCCTCGGTCCTCATCATGGCGGTTCTGATATTGATGTCCGCCTATTTTTCAGCCACCGAAACGGCCTTTTCCTCGCTCAACCGCACCAGGCTTCGCACCCTGGCCGAAAAGGGCAACCGCAAGGCCTCGCTGGCACTCTCTCTTTCGGAGCAGTATGACCGCATGCTCTCCACCATTCTGATTGGAAACAACATCGTCAACATTGCCACGGCCTCCATCGGCACCGTGCTCTTTGTGCATCTGTATGGAGATGCCGGCGCGACCATCTCCACGGTGGTCATCACCATCGTGGTGCTCATCTTCGGCGAAATCTCTCCCAAGAGCCTGGCCAAGGAAAACCCTGAGCGCTTTGCCATGTTTTCCGCGCGCATCCTCAAGGCCTGCATCTGGCTGCTCACCCCCGTCAATTTCCTTTTCACCCAGTGGAAAAAGCTGCTGTCCAAACTCTTCCACGTCAGCGAGGACCGCAAGATGACCCAAGATGAACTTCTCATGCTGGTCGAGGAAGTGCGTCAGGACGGCAGTGTGGACGAGGATGAAGGCAACCTTCTGCGCAGTGCCGTTGAATTTACCGACCGCGATGCGGGCAGCATCCTGACACCCCGTGTTGACCTGGTCGGCGTCCCCATCACGGCCACCAAGGAGCACGTTGCCGACGTCTTTTCGCAGACGCGCTACTCCCGCCTGCTGGTCTACGACGGCAGCATTGACAGCATCGTGGGCGTCATTCACCAAAAGGACTTCTATGTGGGCACCGGCGTGACCGAAAAGGGCCTTGCCGACATCATGACGCCGCCCATCTTTGTCCCCAGCGCCATCAAAATCCGCACCCTGCTGGGCCTTCTCCAGAAAAACAAATCCCACATCGCCATCGTCAGCGATGAATACGGCGGGACGGTCGGCATCGTGACCATGGAAGACATCCTCGAAGAGCTGGTGGGCGAAATCTGGGATGAGCACGACGAGGTCGTGGAGAATTTCCGCGAGGTGGAAGACGGGGTGTTCCATGTTGTCTGCTCGGCGGACTTTGAGCAGATGCGCCGTCACTTCCACCTTGGCGCAGACTGCGACTGCGCCAAGGTGAGCGGCTGGGTGATGGAGCAGCTCGGGCGCATTCCCCATGAGGGGGATCGGTTCCTGTATGACCATCTGCTGGTCACGGTGCTCAAAGCCGACTCCCGACGGGCGCTGGAAATCGAGGTGCGCAAAATCGACAGCCTCGAGGACTTGGACGAAGAGCTCTCCTCCAACGCCTCCTGACGCCCCCCCTTCCCAAACAGACTGCATCGCCGCAGCTTCCGTCCGCACCCCGCCGCAGGGCAGCCCCTGCGGCAGAGCACGGACGGCCAAGCGGGCCGGTGCGCCGAAGGCGCACCGGCCCGCTTTTTCGTTTCCTTTGGGCCCTGCCCCCTCATTTTTCCTTTGCCTCCCACATAGACTATGGACAAAGCCACGGTGCCGCCCGGCGTCACTGCGAAAGGGGTTTGTCCATGTATCGAAAACTGTTTTTCATCTTTTTGCTCACCGGCCTTCTGGCCTTTTGCGCCCCCTATGCGGCGCGCCGCCTCCAGCAGCGCGCCGCCGCCCAGGAGGTTCTGGCCGCCTCCGCACAGCCCGAGGCCGTTGAAACGGCAGACCTTTTAGTCAATGTCTGGCTGGTTGAGGAGGACGTCTGCCAAAGCGTGGCCCTTGAGCAATATCTCGCGGGTGTTGTTGCCGCCGAAATGCCCCTTTCCAGCGAACCTGCGGCGCTGCAGGCGCAGGCCGTGGCGGCCCGCTCCTACCTTCTCAGCAAGCTGGGCACCGCTTCCCATGAAAACGGTGCCGACATCTGCACCGACTCCACCCACTGCCTTGCCTGGCGTGCCCCCGACCCCCAGGCAGACACCGCTGCCTTTGAGGCCGTGTCCGCAACAAGCGGGCAGGTCCTGACCTACGGCGATGCCGTGGCCCAGACCGTCTTTTGCGCCATGACCGGCGAGCTCACCGAGTCGGCTGCCGAAATTTGGGGCAGCAGCTCCATGCCATATCTCACCAATGTCCCCTCCCCCGGAGACGCCCAGCAGGAGGACTACGTCACCACCGTCACCATGAGCCCGGAGCAGTTCTGGCAGGCCGTTTCCCCGCTCTCCCCCGACACCGAGGCCGCCCCCCTCGTCGTGCTGCGCCGCAGTGCGGGCGACACCGTGCTCAGCTGCACCGTGGGCGGCGTGCAGACCACCGGGCAGGAGCTGCGCGGCCTGCTCGGCCTGCGCTCGGCCCGCTTTTGGCTCGACTACGAGGGAGACGCCCTGTGCTTCACCGTCAAGGGCTACGGCCACGGCGTTGGCATGAGCCAGGCCGGCGCCCAGGTCATGGCGCAGTCTGGCAGCACCTACGCCGAGATTCTCGCCGCCTATTACCCCGGCTGCACGTTATGCAAAATCACATTTTAATCACATTATGCAGCGCTCCGAATATTTTTACTTTTCACGAAAAATTTTGATTTTATTTTTGTTTTTGCGCAATTTTTGTGATTTCCTCTAAAACATACCTGTATTTTTGGCGTTTTTTTATTCCAATTTCATCATTTTTTCACAATTGACTTTCTCCTTCTCCTGTCGGATAATATCTGACAAGGAACGGCCGTTCCCACAACAACTGAATTTCTACCAAGATAGAGGTGCGATTTCCAGGAGTACGGCAGCCGAGTCTCTCAACAGACTGCGACGCTGCCGGAAAGGGGCCGTCGCCGAAGTGTGCCGGATGGTTGAGTACCGGCATGCTGGCCACGTGGGAAAATATCTCACGGGCTGTCACGGCAAGCACTTGCCGTGGAGCGCTAGCTTTGTACCAGAAGGCCCCTGCCCGCCCGAAGTCCGCCTTTTCCCCAAAAAGGCGCGGCTTTGCCGGCGCAGGCCGGGGCCGCATACCCCCGCAGGCCGGGAGCTGCCTTATCGGCAGGGACAGGCCCTGCGGCTTGGTCGAAGCGATTGCTTCGGCCTTTTTTGTTCCTTTGTTTTGGTATGATCGTCAAAGAAGGAGATTTCTCAAATGAACAGAACAACCCTTTCACGCGCGCTTCGGCCTGCGGCCGTCGTGCTGTGTATCGCGGTCTTTCTCGCCGCATTTTTCACCATGCGCAACGCGCAGCCCGGGACCAACCCCTTTTTCAAGTCGGCCTGGTCGCTCTTTCCCCCCGTCATGGCCATCATGCTCGCCCTGATTACCAAGGAGGTCTACTCCTCCCTGTTTGTCGGCATCCTGTTCGGCGGCTGCCTCTTCACGGGGATGAAGTTCATCCCCACGCTTGAACACGTCTTTTTGCAAGACGGCATGATTGGCGCCCTTTCGGACAGCTACAACCTGGGCATCCTGATTTTTCTTGTCATTTTGGGCACCCTGGTCAGCCTGATGAACCGGGCGGGCGGCAGCGCCGCCTTCGGAAACTGGGCGGCCCGCCGCATCAAAACCAAGCCCGGCGCACAGCTTGCCACCGTCGTTTTGGGCGTTCTCATCTTTATCGACGACTATTTCAACTGCCTGACAGTGGGCAGCGTCATGCGCCCTGTGACAGACCGCCACGGCATCCCGCGCAGCAAGCTGGCCTACATCATCGACTCCACGGCCGCCCCCGTCTGCATTATTGCCCCCATCTCCTCCTGGGCCGCCGCCGTGACCGGCTTTGTGGACGACAATGCGGCAAACGGCCTTGCACTCTTCATCCAGGCCATCCCCTACAACCTCTACGCCATTCTCACGCTGACCATGCTAGTTGCACTGGCGTTGCTGAAATTTGACTTTGGCCCCATGGCGGCAGCCGACGACATCGTGCCCTTTGAAGAGGCCTCCGACCTCGACACCAAGGGCTCCATCGTCGACCTGCTCATCCCCATTGCGGCCCTGATTGTCTGCTGCACCCTCGGCATGCTCTACACCGGCGACTTCTTTGCCGGGGCCGACTTTGTCACCGCCTTTTCCGATTCCGACGCTTCGGTCGGCCTTGTCTTCGGCTCCTTTGGCGCACTGGCAGTCACCCTGCTGCTCTACCTCGTGCGCAAAGTGCTCACGCTGCGCGAGTGCATGGACGCCCTGCCCGCCGGCTTCCAGGCCATGGTGCCCGCCATCCTCATCCTCACCTTTGCCTGGACGCTCAAGGCCATGACCGACAGCCTTGGCGCAGGGGCCTATGTCAATCTCCTGGTCAAGGGCTCGGCCGAATCCTTCCTCTCCGTCCTGCCCGCCATCATCTTTCTCATCGCAGTGGGCCTGAGCTTCTCCACCGGCACCTCCTGGGGCACCTTCGGCGTGCTGATCCCCATTGTGGTCGACCTCTTTGACGCCAACATGAGCACCATCATGATCATCTCCATTTCGGCCTGCATGGCGGGCGCCGTGTGCGGCGACCACTGCTCGCCCATCTCGGACACCACCATCATGTCTTCAGCCGGCGCACAGTGCGACCACCTCACCCACGTCTCCACCCAGCTGCCCTACGCGCTCTTCGTGGCAGGCGTCTCCTTTGTCTTTTACCTCATTATGGGCTTTGTGCGCAGCCCCCTTGTCACCCCCGTCGCCATGGCGGTGCTGGTCGCCATCCTGTGGGGGATGAAGCGCTTTGGCCTTGGCTCCTCCCTTGGCTCCAGGGCGGCCAACCAGTAGCTTTTTCCCTTTTGGCATTCCGGGCGGACAGGCTCCCCTGTCCGCCCGGTTTTTTGCGCTTTCTTCTCGCCGCAAGGGGGAGTGCCGCACCCGCACACCCCCAGATAAAAATACAAAATGGTTGACATGACAACACTTTTATGTTACTGTTGCACACAAAAGAGGTGTTGTCTGTGGCCTTTTTATACAAGCCGCTCTGGAAGCTGCTCATCGACAAGGAGCTGAGCAAAAAAGAGCTCATGAGAGAAACCGGCATTTCCAAATCCACCATGGACAAGATGGGGCGCGGCCAGCCCGTGTCCATGGACATCATCGAACGCCTGTGCAGTCACTTCCACTGTCAAATTGAAGATGTGGTCGAGCATGTCGAGTCTTATGAAGCGGGGGATCGGAAATGAGTGCAATCAACAGCCCCTTTCGGTATGCGGGCGGAAAATTTTACGCCAGAAAGCTCATTGCCGAGCACCTGACCGACAGCGACGTCTATTGCGAGCCCTTCGCAGGGGGCGGCTCCATCTTTTTTTATAAGGAAAAAAGCCGCGTCAACGTGCTCAACGACCTCGACCAAAACCTCATGCTGGTCTACCGCACGATTCGCGACAGGCCCGAGGAGCTGACGGCGCTGCTTGCCACCTTTGCCCCGCCCAGCAGGGAGAGCCATTTTTATTACAAGAATCTGTATCAGCCTGACAACGAGCTGGAGCAGGCGGCCCGGTGGTACTACCTCAACCGGATTTCCTACAGTGGAATCATGCAGTTTCAAAACTGCTACTTCGGCTATGGGGACAAATACAGCATGCGTCCGGAAAACTGGCCCCGCAACATCGCCAGGGCCAGCCAGAAGCTGCAGGGCGTGGCCCTGCGCTGCATTGACGCCGTCGACTGTATCCGCTCCATGCCCGACGGCGCGCTGCTCTTTGTCGACGCCCCCTACTTTGGCGCCGACCAGGACAAGTTTTACACCTGCTTTTTCTCAAGACAGGACCATTTCCGGCTGCGCGACGTCATCCGGCAGGAATATCACCGCCTCAAATTCTTTATCACCTATGACAACTGCGAGGAAATCCGCGAGATGTACTCCTTCATGCCGGCCATGTACGACAAGGAGTGGAATTACTGCATCAGCAGGACCGACGACCAGAAGGAGCACAAAAAGCTGCAGGACGGCCATCGCGGAAAGCGCGGCAAGGGGCGCGAGCTTTTTATCCTGAATTACTGAAAGGGGCCGTCCCCTCCGGCGCGCGCTGGCCCCCTTCCTTTGCAAAAAAAGCGGCAGTTCTCACTGCCGCTTTTCCTCTGTTTTTTTCTACCGTTTTTTCATTCTCGCCCGATGCGTTCTCGTGAAGTCCAACACGGCCTGCTCAATCTCGGAAATGGGGCGCCAAACGGGGTCGTTTTCCAGCCTGACGGCCGGCGTTCTCGGGATTACCCCGTCAACGGCAAGGTCCTGCGCCCTGGCAAAGCGCCAGTCGGCATAGGTCGCCTCAAAGAGAGCCTCGTAGGTCGCGTCGCAGCCGTAGTACTCACACGGCCTCCCGACAGTGCGTGTATCGGGGATCAGCTCAAAATTCTCCGAATAGGTCGCCCCGGCGATGATGGCATTGGAGAGGTTGCAGACGACAAAGTCAAAATCCCCCATCAGATACCGGTCGTTGGTGGTGCTTGCCTTGCTGAGGTCGCTTCGGCTCCTGTGGCACTTGACGGTGCAAAAGGGCTCCTTGATTCTTGCGCGGGTGGAATACTTGAAACTGCCTCTCACGGCATTTTTGCACTCCACTTTGATGATGATGCCGGTTCTCTGGTGCGTCACGGTCACGTCCTCGTCGTGCGTGCCGCTCTGGGCGTTGAGGTTGAGCTTTGCCACCACCCATTCGCGGGCATTGAGCGTGTCCTTGAGCAAAATCTCCACTGCATATTCCGTGGCCTTGCCCCGAATCATGGGCACCACCTTCTGGTCGTTCAAAATATCCATCACATAGTCCTGCGGAATTTTGAATTTCCTGCAGTATTCCAGCATCTGCATGCCAAGCTCCTGTGCGTCCATTGTTTCCCTCCCGTATTCCCCGCGCGGCCTGTCCCTGCGCATACGCCTGCCGCGTCGGTTTTGCATATCAATCCACTTCAGGGAGCACGCCCTGCCCCTGGTCGGGCCGGCCGCAGCCGGCTTCGTCCCCGGCACAGGCCTGCTTTGTTTCTCCCCTCTCCACGGTGCGCCTGCCCGTCCAGATGCCCACCGTCTCCAGCAGCGTTTCGGCGTGCAGGCTGCGCACATCAAAGGAAAAAAGCTGAAATACCCACTGCATGACCGGCCCCGTCAGCAGGGCAAAGGCAACGGTGCCCACGCCGACCACGCCTCCCAGCCACCAGCCGATGGCCAGCGCCGTGAGCTCAATCATATTGCGCACAATTCCCACCGGCACCCTTGGCAGGCGCTTGGCCAGCCCCACCATCATGCTGTCGCGCGGGCCGGCTCCCATGGCGGCGCTCATATAAAGGTAGGAGCCCAGCGCCGTGACAAAAATGCCAAGCAGCAGCAAAACGGTGCGCCAGAGCAGGGAATTGGTTTCGGGGATGAGGCCGCTTGCCAAAAAGAAGTCCAGCGAGCCGCCCACCAAAATCATGTTGAAAATGGTGCCAAACCCGATGGGTTCCCGCATGAGAAGGTCAATTCCGATAATGACAATGCCGCACAGCTGCGTAATGCGGCCGATGGACAGCCCCGACACCAGCGACAGCCCCTGGTGAAAGGCGTTCCACGGTGAGAGCCCGAGCATACTGCGCACATTGAGCGCCGAGCTCAGCCCAAACAGCACCAATCCGATAAACAGCCGAACAAAGCGCGCGGGGTAGCGATACCGAAAAAAAGGGGCGCGTGTTTTGCTCTTCATGTCCTTCCTCCTGACCGAGGGCCCGGCCGTCCCTCCGCCGTGGCCATCTCGTCTTTTTTGTGAGGCTATTATAGCATACTGGTGCCCCGCGTGCAATGCCGCTTAAGGCCTCACCTTCCAAACAAAAAGCCAAACAAGCAAGGCGTGCCCCGCCGGGGCGCAGGCAGCCTCCCTTGTCCGCTGTGCGCCCTGCGGCATGCCTTGCGCCCCCCCTGTCAAAAAAAGCCTCCCCTTTTCCCCTTTGGGGACTTGACAAACGGCCGCCCATTGAGTATACTGATACTCGGTTAGCTCGTTCTAACCATTTTTTCGGACCCTTGGTTAGTGTCCGCTAATTTCACGGGAAATCTGGTGATAAAACATGACTTTGAAAGACGCCGTGCAGGGAACCCCTTACATCATTCGCGACATCGCCACCGACGACCAGGAGCTCAACGCCTTTTTGTTTTCGCTGGGCTGCTACAGTGGGGAGTCCATCACTGTCGTGTCTCACCTCAAGGGCGGCTGCGTCGTTTCCATCAAGGACGGCCGGTATACCATCGACAACCATCTGGCGGAGGCCATCGCGGTTGTCGAGCCCTCCTGTGCAGACAGCGCATAGCCCGGGGGAAGATGGTTTGCAGTTTTTGATGCCCTTTGCCCCTTGGTTAGCGTTGGCTAACTAAGGGGCGGACACCTCTCCCCCGCATCGGGGGGAGGCAGCAGAAATGATAGCAGAAATCATGGGGGAGGAAATACCACAATGAGAATTGCTTTAACCGGCAACCCAAACTCAGGCAAGACCACCATGTATAACGCGCTGACAGGCCGCAACGAAAAGGTCGGAAACTGGGCAGGCGTCACGGTGGAAAAAAAGGAGTACCCAATCAAAAAGGCATACCAGGCCGGGGAGGGGCAGCTGATCGCCGTCGACCTGCCCGGCGCGTACTCCATGTCTCCGTTTACCAGCGAGGAGAGCATCACAAGCTCCTATGTGAGAAGGGAAAACCCCGATGTCATCATCAACATTGTAGACGCCACCAACTTGAGCCGCAGCCTGTTTTTCACCACGCAGCTGCTGGAGCTTGGCATTCCGGTTGTGGTGGCCCTCAACAAGAGCGACCTCAACCGGAAAAAGGAGACTGTCATCAACACAAAGCTGCTGTCCGACAAGCTGGGCTGCGCCGTTGTTGAGACCACCTCCACGACGGCCGACGGCCTCAGGGCCGTTGTGGA
>DVNV01000040.1 GCA_018714125.1 Candidatus Galloscillospira excrementipullorum | reverse complement strand
CTATGACGACCTGTATCAGCTTGTCACGGTGGAAAAGGGCACGCTCGTTTCCAATGTGTCCCTGCCCACCGAGCTCTGGGTGAACGGAGTCGACATCCTTACAAATCCTGGGGATGCCCCTATGGGCGTCTCCTATAAAGACGGTGTGCTGACGCTGAAAGACGTCACCATTGACACCGCATCCAATTCCTACCCTTATTTCGGCATCTATTCCGATCGTGCCCTCACCATTGTGCTGGAGGGCCAAAACTTCATTGCGGGAGAGGACATCGAATGCGGCATCTGCCTGAACGACGGTACCCTGACCCTCTCGGGCGACGGCTCCCTTGAGGTTTCGGGAAGCGATTGCGGCATTGCCGCCTATGCCGGCGTCATGGTGGAGGACTCCGTCTCGGAGCTGATCGTCTCGGGAGCCTATGGGGCATTTTCTACTAATGACGACGGTTCCATCACCATCGGCGGAAAAAATTACAACTCCTATGACGACCTGTATCAGCTTGTCACGGTGGAAAAGGGCACGCTCGTTTCCAATGTGTCCCTGCCCACCGAGCTCTGGGTGAACGGGGTCAACATCCTCGCAAATCCCGGGGATGCTCCCGAGGGCGTCTCCTATAAAGACGGTGTGCTGACGCTGAAAGACGTCACCATTGACTCTGTTTCTGACTCCGCCCCACCTTTCGGCGTCTATTCCGATCGTGCCCTCACCATCGTGCTGACGGGCCAAAACTCCATTGCGGGAGAGGACTTCGAATGCGGCATCTACCTGGATTCCGGCGCCCTGACCCTCTCGGGTGACGGCTCCCTTGAGGTTTCGGGAAGCTTTTACGGCATTGCCGCCCGTGCCGGCGTCACGGTGGAGGACTCCGTCTCGAAGCTGACCATCTCGGGAAACGATGGGGCATTCTCTACTTATGACGGCGCCCCCATCACCATCGGCGAAACGGAATATGACCCCTATTCCGACCTCCTCCAGCTCGTCACGGTGGAAAAGGGCACGCTCGTTTCCAATGTGTCCCTGCCCACTCAGCTCTGGGTGAACGGGGTCAACATCCTTACAAATCCTGGGGATGCCCCCCAGGGCGTCTCCTATGACGCTGCAATGGGCGTGCTGACGCTCAATGGCGTCACCATTGACACTGCAAGCGATTCCTCCAGCGATTCCGGCATCTATGCCGACAGTGCGCTCACCATCGTGCTGGAGGGCCAAAACTCCATTGAGGGAGAGGGCATCAAACGCGGCATCCTTCTGGATTTCGGCGCCCTGACCCTCTCGGGTGACGGCTCCCTTGAGGTTTCGGGAAGCGATTGCGGCATTGCAGCCTATGCCGGCGTCACGGTGGAGGACTCCGTCTCGGCGCTGACCGTCTCGGGACCCTCTGGGGCATTTTCTGCTTCTGACGGCGCCACCATCACCATCGGCGAAACGGAATATGACCCCTATTCCGACCTCTTCCAGATCGTCACGGTGGAAAAGGGCACGCTCGTTTCCAACAAATGGCTGCCTCTCACCGAGCTCTGGGTGAACGGGGTCGACATCCTTGACCCAAGCGCCACCCTTCCCACGGGCGTCTCCTATAACACGGAAACCGGCGTGCTGACGCTGGAGAATGTCGCCATTGACCCTGCAGAACCCTACTACAACATCATCTATGCCGACAGTGCGCTCACCATCGAGCTGAAAGGCAAAAATTCCCTTGTTGGAGAGGGTGCCGAATACGGCATCTACCTGGGCAACGGCGCCCTGACCCTCTCGGGAGACGGCTCCCTTGAGGTTTCGGGAAACGCTTCCGGCATTGCAGCCTTTGCCGGCGTCACGGTGGAGGACTCCGTCTCGGAGCTGACCGTCTCGGGACCCTCTGGGGCATTTTCTACTTCTGACGGCGCCCCCATCACCATCGGCGGAAAAAAATATGACCCCTCTGACGACCTGTATCAGCTCGTCACGGTGGAAAACGGAAAACTCGTTTCCAATGAATGGCTGCCTCTCACCGAGCTCTGGGTGAACGGGGTCAACATCCTCGCTCCGGGCGCTACTCTTCCCGAGGGCGTCTCTTATGAAGATGGCGTGCTGACGCTCAACAATGCTGCGATCACTCAGGGTTATTTATATGACTCCTCAAACTCCTACTCCGCCGGCATTTATGCCAACGGTTCTTTGTCTATCGTACTCAAAGGAAGCAGCTCTATTGCCGCGCCCGAGAATGGCAGCACATTCTTCGACGGCATTGCCATGTACTCCGGCAGCCTGAACATTTCGGGAGACGGTTCGCTGGCAATTACCGCCTTGGGAGGGGAGTCTGACGGCATTTACCTGCAGGAAAGTTCTCTGATCATGAAAGACTGCACTCTTGATATCACCGCCGATTACGACGGAATCTACTCTGATCGCTCTGTCACCCTCACCGGCTGCACCCTTGACATCGCCGCCGATGACGACGGAATCTACTGTTCCGACTCTGTCACCCTCACCGACTGCACTCTTGATATCACCGCCGATTACGACGGACTCTACTCTGATCGCTCCGTCACCCTCACCGACTGCACTCTTGACATCGCCGCCGGTGACGATGGAATCGACTGTTACGGCTCTGCCACCCTCACCGGCTGCACCCTTGACATCGCCGCCCGTGACGACGGGATCACCTGTTACGACTCTGTCACCCTCACCGGCTGCACTCTCAACATTGCCGCCGATTACTGGGCGATCTCTGCTTCAGAAGACATCCGCCTGTCGAACGGCAGCGCCACGGTCTCCTCGGGCGTCAGCTGCTTTTCTTCCGATCGTCTCCTGCTGGAGAACAACAGCACCGTGCTCTTCTGCAACAACAACGCCGTCGATGCCAATGATTTCACACTGTCGGGCGGCAGCCTGACCCTGGCTTACGGGACTTTTGTTCGGAAAACCCCCACGCTGGAAAATCAGCCTGAGATTGTCAACAACGGTTATCTGCTCCTGCAGGATACCGATGCGCTGCAGCAGGCAGAAATCTCGGGCACCGGTATTCTCTCCTTTGACAATGCTCCTTACGACCGCTTCTTTGACAACGCCGGATCCTCCATTGTCTCCCAAGACTCGCTCTCGCTTGAGGTCGGCACATCTGACGAAAACGAAGGGCTTGGATATTCCTGGAAAAAGGATGAAAACGGCAACTGGGTTTTGCATCTGACAAAACCCATGTTCCTGCAGTCCGCCCTCACCATTACCGGTGAACAGAATGGAGACTCCGTTGTGATCCGCACCGATTCCCTCTGCCGGATCGACAATCTGAGTCTTGAGGGCGACAGTGGCCTTTCCGTGACCTTTGAGGGCTCTGCTCCCCTGTGTGTTGCCGGCTTTTCCAATGAGTGCCCCGTGACGTCGCTGACCGTTGCCGAGGGAGCAGAGGTTTCCATCCTGGATGGCTTCTCGGAAACTGATGCCGAACTGACGGTGGATGGCACCCTTGCGATCTGGGGCATCTCTGCCAAAAAGCTCACCGTCGGCGCCGAAGGGCAGCTCTTCCTGCTGGGCAATGTCGGCCTCTCGCTGACAGGCGGCGCCGGCGCCCTCACCCTGGAAGAAGGGGCTCAGCTCTCGGCCTTCTGCGACACCACAGCCCTCTTCCTGACCGCAGACAAGACCCTCTCTCCGCAGGAAGTCATCGTGCTGCCCGAAGGCTATCTGCCCGAAGGCTTTGAACTGTGCCGTGTGGAAAGGCCCGGCGGCGATGGCATCTTCACTGCCGCGGCACAGGGGAAGCAGGTCGTCTATCTTGAGGGCAACGAACGGCTTTTCGGAGCGGCTCCTTCGCTTTTGCTGTGCTCTCCCGAAGACCGTCCGCAGGAGCCCGAACCTGAAAATCCCACTCACACGGGCAGCGGCTCGTCCGGCAGCCCCTCCTTCTCGGTTTCGCTGGACGATGGCGACATCGGCGAGGGCGGCAGCGTGACGGCCGATTCCAAGCGCGCCGCCCGTGGCGACACCATTGTGCTCACCGTTTCTCCCGACGAGGGATATGTGCTCGAGCAGCTCACGGTGAAAAACGAGAGCGGCACCGAGCTCAAGCTGACCGACATGGGCGATGGGAAATTCTCCTTTACCATGCCGGCCGGTGACGTGAGCGTCCTTGCCTCCTTTGTGAAAGAGCAGGCGCAAGAAGCCGTCCTGCCCTTCACCGATGTGGAAGAGGGCGCCTGGTACTATGACGCGGTGGCCTATGTCTACGATAAGGGCATGATGACCGGTGTGACCGACACCACCTTTGAGCCCGACGCAACCACCACCCGTGGCATGATTGTCACCATGCTCTACCGTCTGGAGGGCGAGCCTGCCGTTGACAACGCCGCCGCCTTCGCCGACGTTGCGGCGGGCGCCTGGTATGAAAAGGCGGTTGCCTGGGCCTCTCAAAACGGAATCGTGAACGGATATGGCGATGACCTGTTTGGGCCAAACGATGCCATCACGCGCGAGCAGATGGCGGCCATCCTGTTCCGGTATGCTCAATATAAGGGCCTTGAGGCCGTGACTCTGGAGGAAAACCTCGGTGCGTTTGAAGATGCCGGACAAATCAGCGAGTATGCTGTGCAGGCCTTCAACTGGGTGGTCGGCCAGGGCCTGATGACCGGCGTGACCGACACCACCCTTGAGCCGGCAAGCTCTGCAACCCGCGCTCAGGTGGCCACCATCCTCATGCGCTACTGCGAAGCTCTTGAGCAGTAACCTCCCCTTTCGGGAAGCGTCCCCAAACCAAAAAAGGCGGGGCCGGAGAACATTCTCCGGCCCCGCCTTTTGTGCGTTTGATTTTTCTTCCTGCAAATTGGCCCCATCCCCGGCGGGAAAGCCGCCGGGGCATGGGGCCTTAAAAGCAAAGAGCTTTGGAAAAGCAAGCGGCGTGCCGCTTATTCCATTCCCATAATCACGATGCCCACCGCAGCCACCGCAATGACGAGGTACTGCTTGAAGGAGAGCTTTTCCTTGAGCACAACGCGCGCCCACAGCAGCGAGGCAATGCAGTAGGAGGAAATCATGGGCGCCGCCACGATGGTGTTTTCGGCGATGGCGTAAATGTAGGCAAGCTGTCCTGCCGTTTCACACAGGCCGGCAACCAGCTTGGGCTTTTCCTTCGACAGCACGATTATCTGCTTCTTGACAATCACCACATAGACAAAGGCAAACACGGCCATGAGCAGGAAGGTGAGCTCATAGGCGATGTTGGCACTGGCCTCCTCGATGTAGCCGTCGAGCAGCAGGCCGTCGACAAAGGTGCCAAGGCCGTCGAGCGCACAGTAGAGCAGGGGGAAGGCAACGGCAATCACGCTTTTGGTGTAGCGCGGGTCGGGAACCTGTCCGGCCGCCGCGCGCAGCTCGTCGTCCTTTCTTTTTTCAATGACCGACAGCGCAAACACGGCGCCCGTGATGAGGCAGACGGCGAAAAACTGCAGCCCCGTCATGCGGTCTCCCAGCAGGAAGAAGCAGAGCAGCGCCGCCACGGCCCCCGACGAATTGCAGATGGGGGTGGAGATGGAGAGCATGATGTAGCGCAGGCCCACATAGCCCAAAATCATGGAAAGAATGTAAAGCGCCGATGCCGGCAGGTAGGTGACAATGTCGCGAGGCGTGAACTCCACGCCGCCCAAAATCAGCACAAAGGCGTGAATGCCCATCACGCCGCCCACGGCCATGACCATTTTCCAATGGCTGTATTTGTCCTCGGAAGGCGAGCCCATCTTGGAAAAAAGGTCAGAACCGCTCCAAAACAAAATTGCAATCAGGGAATACCAAAACCACATGCAAAAAGCATCCTCTCTTGTCTTTTTCTCTTTGTTTTACCTTTGCGCCCTTCCTGCCTCAAAAAGGTCTTTGGGGCGCAAAAATACCCCTCTGTGCAAACGGCGACCTGCCCGGCCACAGGTGAAAACAAAGGGCCTGTCCCTTTGCCGCACAGCCTCTCCTTTGGATTTCGCAGCATGGCGGATACGCAAAAAAGGGCCCTGCAAAAAAGGCCTGTGCAAAGCTTTGGCAGCGCGCGGCCGGGGCCGTTTTCCGGCCCCGGCCGCGCCTCCCGGCGCTTTTGTCGCCGCCTCAGGGGGGGCGTTTCGTTGATGTCAAAAAGGGGGTGCTCTCAGCGTTGTATGCCCGATGGAGATCATTACTCCTCCCACTGCTTGAGCAGCTCTTTGAGCTGCTCTGTCATTGCGCGCAGGTTCTTGTTGGCGCCCTGGCGATTGGCCTTGATGGCTGCGAGCACCTTGTTTGCGGTGTCAAGCAGCTCGGGGTATGCCGAAGAACAGCGAAGCGGCTCCTCGGCGCTCTTCTTGGCGGGGGGCATGGTCCCCTCCTCGAGCAAGCAGTTTTGCAGCAGGTCATACTGCTCATGATAGTTTGCCGAATGGGCCGGAATGCCCATGCCGCGCAGCTCGCCGGCAAATTGCTCTGTCACTTCGGCCTCGCCATGCACCACGAAAACCTGGGCAGGCTTTGGTTCAAAGGCGTCAATCCACTCCACCAGCGCGTCGTGTCCGGCGTGGGAGGAGAGGCCCTGGAAATTGACAATCTTGGCCTTGACCGCAATCTCTTCCCCAAACATCTTGACCTTCTCCGCCCCGTTGAGCAGATGACGGCCAAAGCTGCCCTCGGCCTGGAAGCCCACGAAAACCACCGTGCACTCGGGCCGCCACAGGTTGTGCTTGAGATGGTGGCGGATACGGCCGGCATCACACATGCCGCTTGCCGAAATGATGACCTTGGGATGGTTGTCCATGTTGAGCAGCTTGGACTCCTCCACCGTTTCGGTCAAAATCAGGTTGTCAAAGGTCAGCATGGACACGCCGTCGCGCACCAGCACGCGGGCCTCCTCGTCAATGTAGCCCGACAGGTCTCCCGAGAAAATGGTGGTGGCCTGACGTGCCAGAGGGCTATCGACATATACGGGGAAGTCGGGCAGGCTCTTCACAAGCCCTCTCTCCTTGATTTCGCGGATGAAATACAGCAGCTCCTGCGTGCGTCCCACCGCAAAGGCGGGGATGATCACATTGCCGCCCTTTTGAAAGGTCTCGTCCATGATGGCGGCCAGGTCCTCCGTATACTCACCCTCGCCCTCGTGGTTGCGGTTGCCGTAAGTGGACTCCATGACCACATAGTCGGCCTTTTTGACAAACTGCGGGTTACGGATGATGGGCTGGTTGGTGTTGCCCAGGTCCCCCGAAAAGACCAGCTTTTTGGTGACGCCATCCTCGGTCACCCACAGCTCCACAATGGAGGAGCCCAGCAGATGGCCCGCGTCAATGAAGCGGAACTCGATGCCCTCGCACAGCGTCTGCTTTTGTTCGTAGTCATAGGTCTCAAGCCGGGTAAGCGCCTCTTCCGCGTCTTCCAGCGTGTAAAGCGGCTCCACAGGCTTGGCACCGGCACGCTTGCCCTTGCGGTTTTGATACTCCGCATCCGACTCCTGGATGTGCGCCGAGTCGCGCAGCATAATGCCCAGAAGCTCCCCCGTCAGACGGGTGGTCACGATGCTGCCCTGATACCCCAGCTTGACAAGCAGGGGCAGGCGTCCCGAATGGTCAATGTGGGCATGGGTGACAATCACATAGTCGACTTCCCCCGGATGAAACCCGAGCTCAGCATTGTCGACCTCGTCCTGGCCCTGCTGCAGGCCGCAGTCAATGAGAATGCGCTTGCCGCAGGCATCCAGACAGTGACAACTGCCGGTGACGGCCTTGGCCGCTCCGTAAAATGTCAGTTTCATATCTTCTGTGCTTCCTTTCCAAGACTTCGGCTCCGCCTGCAGCATGCACCCGGCCGCCGAAGCATTCCCCCGGCCAGCCCTGCCGGCCGCCGGCTTTCTTCTTGCTTTTTTAGGGAAAGCTGGCCCCGTGCGCCGCATGCGGCGCACAGGACGGCAGGCCGCGCAAAAGCCGTTTGCTTTTTGCTCCCGACCCATACCTGCCTGCAGCCTGGGCCCCCTTGTTTTCTTTCAAATTCAGTATAACACAAGTGCAAAACCGGCGCAATATTTCAGGCCAGCGCGTAGCGCAGCAAGGCGCCGTCGCTCGTGCGCACCGCCTGCCCCTGATGGCGCAGGTATTCCAGGTGCGCCAGCGCCTCACCCGCCGCAAACCACTGCTGGGTGAGCGGGAAATTCAGGAAGTTGCCGCCGCCGAAATCCCAGTGCATGCCGGCCGCCACGTCAAAGGCCGTCTGCCGGCCCTCGCGCAGCAGGCCGCGCACCTCCTCCAGGCGGCGCTCGTGGTGCGCCAGCAGCTCGTCAATGCGCTTGACATGGCTGTCCACGTTGAAGCGGTGCGCCCCGTACATGTGCTGCACCGGCATGGCACGCACCTTGCGAAGATTTTTCATATAGATGCCCAGGGCGTCAAAGTCGTCGCCCCAATAGGTGATGTTGGGCGTGATTTTCCCCAAAATGTGGTCGCCCACAAACAGCAGCTGTTTGTCCGGCTCATAGAGTCCCACCTGCCCCGGGGAGTGGCCGGCCAAGTCCAGGACTTCAAAGCAAAAGCCGCCCAAATCAATGCGGTCACCCTCCTCCACATAGGTGAAGTCAATGGCCTGTGGGCACCGGTTGGAGGAGGCGGGATGGGCATTTGCCAGCTCGGTGGCCGACTGCACAAACCCCATCCTCGGGCCGGAGACCGTCATGCCCTCGTTTCGGTATCCGGGCAGGTAGGGAGCGTTGACAATTTCCCCGTCCGTACGGCTGGTGTAGCAGCGATTGTCGGGCGTTTTGATGGCGTAAAGCAGCCCGGCATGGTCCGAATGGCAGTGGGTCAAGAAGCTGTCGGTTTGGGAAAGGGGGCATTCGAGCTGCTCCAGCGCCCCCAAGAGGATGCTGCGGGCCTCCTCCTGGTTAAACGCGGTATCCACAACAAGGCTGCGCTCACTTCCCTTTATAATGTAACAATTGAGCTCCTTGAGCGGGTTGCCGCGCAAGGGAAGCTGCACCTGATAAATTCCGGGGCAAATCTGCTTGATTTCCATTTGCGCTCCCTGCCTTTCCTGTTTTGAGAATTTCCGACAAACAGTATAGCACGAATCTGCTTTTGTCCGCAACAGGGGGCGCTCAAATTCACAGGCCGCCGCGCCGCCCTCCCCGTGCGGGGCCTGCGGCCGAGCGGTTGCCGGGACTTGTGAAGGCGGCATACCGGATGCTGTCAAGGTCGCACACGGTGTAGACCCCATCGGAGAAGAGCATGATGTAGCTCACCCCCACCTCATACAGGTATCCCTCCTTGCGCATGAGGGTGCCGGTGCCAATCAGCGAATCTATCAGGCAGTAGCTGCCCAGAAACTGGCTCAAAATGTACTGCTTGGAGCCTGCCAGGTCGGAGGGCGCCATGACCGACTGGACGGGCACCATCGGGGGCGGCGAAACGGCGCGCGATGGGTCGGGGGAAAAGCCGCGCCCCCCAAGGGGGCCGTCGGCCGCAGGCCCCGCCTGCCGCACCGCCCCCTGCCGGGCCGCTCCGTCCGCCGGCATACCCTCCTGCCCGTGTGCGCCGGCGGGCGGCTGCGGGGCAAAGGAGAGGTTGATTTTATCCGCTCCGTCCGGCGCTGCGGCGCCGGAGGGGCCCTTTTCCCCAAATGCCGGGTTTTGAAACTCTGCCACTTGAAAAAACTCCTCCTTCCAAGAAGTCTGCCGGCCTGCCCCTTTGGGGCCGGGCGGGCCGGGCCGGGTGCGGCGGTCCTGCCGCCTTTTTTACGCGCTCACTGCGCAAAGGTGATGTAATCCCCAAAGACATAGCCGCCAAGGCCCCGGTAAAACACCACATACCAGTCTCCCACGGTGCCGTAAACCGGCAGCCTCGTGCCCTTGGGGATGCGGGCGATGATGTCGGCGTCAAGGCTGGGGTAGTTTCTCAGCATGAGCGGCGACTGCTGCGTGCTGACAACGCCGTAGCGCACCGGCTCCGGCTGCACAAAGGGGATGCCGAAATAAAGCGTCAGCCCCTGCACCAGATTTTCCGCAATGGGCACGATGTTCTCCCGAATCCAGGCCTCGTCCTGCACGTTGTCGTGATACCCGAGCTCCATGAGCACGGCGGGCGCCCTGGTCCGCGAGAGCTCGGCAAGCGACGTGGTGGCCACCGTTTTGACACGTTCGGGCAGAGGATAAATCTGCTTGATGTTGTCCGAAAGCGTCACGGCCGCCCGCCTGCCGCGTGCGCTGCCCTCTTGGTAGTAGGCATCCACTCCCCGCAGCTTGCCGGCAAGGCTTTCGGGCGACGCGTTGGAGTGCAGGGCCAGGTGCAAATCGTAGCTGCCGGCGTTGGACTGCGCAATGGCGTCGGACAGGGGCTTGTCGGGGTCGTTGCGGGTAAACGAGATGCCCGAGGCCAGCAGGTAGGGCTCCATGGCGTCGGCAATCAGGTTCATCCAAAACTCCTCGCTGCCCTCGGTTAAGTAGAGATTGAATTCCTGGGTTGACGGACTTAAAAAAATGCGCGGCAAAAAAGACTCCTCCTTTCGGTGTTTCCATTGTATGCTGCCCGCCCTGCCGGCGTGCGCGTCCCATGCTCTTTTGGGGAAAATCCGCCTTGCCGCAGCCGCCTCTCCTTTCAAAAAAACCGGCCGGCATAGCGCAGGCAGCCTGCGCAAAATGCCGGCCGGTTTTTGAAGGATGCCTCTGAACCCCGCGCTACGGCAGCAGCGCGCCGTCGGTAACAAAGGGCGTCTGCTCGGGGCTTTGCGCCATTTGCCATACGTCCCACTGCTCCTGCGCATGCTGCACCTGCTCCTTTTGCCGCGTGTCAGACGCGTCCTGCCCGTGGCTTTGCCACAGTGGCGACCCCACGGAGGGGTCGTAGGCGGCCTCCCAGATGAGCTGCTGGGTCAGGGCAACGCTGGCCCCGTTTTGAAAGGCGGGGCCGGGCGGGAGATACGAATTGGAAAAGTCTCCGAGGTCCAAGGGCTCCGGCTCCAAGGGCCTTGCGGCGCCCACGGTGCCGAAATCCTGGTTTTGCAGCGCACAGCCTGCCAGTACCAGCAGGGCGGCTGCCAGAAAAAGAATGCCGGTTTTCATGTTGCGGCGCCTCCTTGGCTTGTGACGCGGGCAGAGGGTCTTGCCCACTGCCCTCTTTCTGCGGAAATCCCCCCGCCCGTTATCCTTCCCCGCAGCCTGCGCTTCATTCGTATAGACTTTTCCCAGCAAGGATATTATAATAATGAAACCGCCATGACCCATCAGATAAGGAGGCGATTTGCCCTGGAACTTTCGCTGTATGACCGCGTCTATCTGCATATGTACCGCGTCTGCCACAGGTCGCGGCTTTTTCATGTGCTCTACCGGCTCATCGACCGGTTTTTCTCCGACCGCGTTTTTGAAACCGGGGCCATGCTGGCCTATTTCCTTCTCTTTTCCATTTTCCCCCTTCTCATTTTCCTCAGCGCCCTCATCCCCATGTTTCATCTGCAGGTCACGGAGATCCTCTCCCACACCGCCATGATCCCCTCCGACATCAAGCAGATTATCCTGTCCTACCTGTCCTACCTGCAGCGGGTGAGCTCAACGCCCCTGCTGCTCACCGGGCTGGTGCTCATCGTGCTCTTCGTGTCGCGCACCACCCGCTCCCTGATGTTTGCCATCAACGGCGCCATGCGCGTGCGCACCCACCGCTCCACCCTGGCCGGCGGCCTGCTGTCGGTGCTCATGACGGTGGGCCTGCTCATGGCCATTTTGATTGCTCTCATCTTTCTCGTGGCGGGCGACTGGCTGACGGCGCTGCTCTCCTCCGTCTTCCCTCACGCGACGGCCCTGCTGCGCACCTGGAACCTGCTCAAGGCGCTCATTCCCCCCGCCTTCTTCTTTATCCTGCTGCTATGCCTTTACACCGTGGCGCCCAACCGCCACGTCTCGCCCTGGAGCGCCCTGCCCGGCACACTTTTTTCCATGTGCTTTTGGCTGCTCTTCTCCTATGCCTTTTCCTGGTATGTCGGCAGCGCCGACCGCTACTCCTTCCTCTACGGCTCGCTGGGTGGCATCGTGGTGCTTTTGCTGTGGCTCTACTTCTCGGGCATTGTGCTGGTGATGGGGGCTCACCTCAACTACATCGTCATGACAGGCGCCGCATGGCGTTCGCGTCAAAGTTTTATTATGAGCGGAAATGCGCCCTACTATGTCTTTAAGGACTGAAAATACCTCTGTTTTCAAAATACCGGTTGCTTTTGCCGGAAAAACAGGTACAATAAAGGAGACCTTGTATTTTTCCGTCATATTGTGCGTGTTTTGCGCATGTCGCTTTGGGAGGATGGTTTTTCGTCATGTCTGCCGCAGCTTATTTCAATTTGTTTTTGGCGTTTCTGGTGGCCGCGCTGCTCTCCTTTGTGCTCACGCCGCCGGTCAAGACGCTGGCCGGCCGCATCGGGGCGGTCGACGTTCCCAAGGACGCGCGCCGCATGCACCACGTCCCCATCCCCCGTCTGGGAGGGCTTGCCATTTTTCTGGCCTTCCTGTTCACCACGCTCCTGTTTTGCGAAATCACCGCCGAGCTGCGCGGCATGCTGCTGGGCGCCGTGGTGATTGTGATCCTGGGCATTGTGGATGACATCGTGGCGCTTCCGGCCAAGCCCAAGTTCCTGGTTCAGGTTGTGGCGGCGCTCTTCCCCGTGATGAGCGGGGTGCGGGTGTCGGTGCTCACCAACTTCAACTTTTTTTCGGATAACCCCTATATGAGCCTTGGCGTGCTCTCCATCCCTCTGACCATTGTCTGGATTGTGGGCATGACCAACGCCGTCAATTTTATCGACGGGCTGGACGGCCTGGCCGTCGGCGTCTCCTCCATCGGCACCTTTTCCATCCTGGCCATTGCCGTGTTGGTCAGCGAGCGCGACGTTGCCATGATTGCCGCCATCCTGTGCGGCGCCTGCATGGGCTTTTTCCCCTACAACCTCAACCCGGCCAAAATTTTTATGGGAGATACCGGCGCCACCTTTTTGGGCTTTACCCTTGCCGTTTTGTCCATTCAGGGGCTGTTCAAGATGTACGCCGTCATCAGCTTCTTTGTCCCCTTCCTCATTTTCGGCCTGCCCATTTTTGACACCGCCTTTGCCATGCTGCGCCGCATCCTGGCCGGCAAATCCCCCATGGAGGCCGACAGGGGCCATCTGCACCATCGCCTGATTGACATGGGCTTTTCCCAAAAGCAGGCGGTGGCCATCATGTATGTCGTCTCGGCTATTTTGGGCCTGTCCGCCGTGCTGCTGACCACCACCACCGTGGCGCGGGCGCTGCTGGGCATCAGCTGCGCCGTGGTGCTGGCGGTCTGCGCCGTCAAGATTATGGACGACCACCGCGCCGCGCTGCTGCGTGCAGAGCACCAGCAGCAGTGCGGCTCTCAAAAGGAGAACCACCATGAGTAAACTCGTTGCTGCCGGCCGTCCGCTGCGTGTGCTGACGGTTTTCGGAACCCGGCCCGAAGCCATCAAAATGGCCCCTCTCGTGGCCGAGTTGCGCCGTCGGGAGGGGCTTTTGTGCGCCGTATGCGTCACGGCGCAGCACCGGGAGCTGCTGGACCTGGTCAACGCCCACTTCGGCATCTCCCCCGACTTTGATTTCAACGTCATGCAGCAGCGCCAGAGCCTGTGCGACGTCGCCTCGCGCGTCATCACGGGGCTTGACGGCGTGCTGCGCCAGTGGAATGCCGACCTCGTGCTGGTGCACGGCGACACCACCACCACTGCCGCCGCCGCGCTGGCCGCCTTTTACAGCCACGTCCCGGTGGGGCATGTGGAGGCGGGCCTGCGCACCTACGACAAGGACTCCCCCTTCCCCGAGGAGGGCAACCGTCTTGTCACGGGGCAGCTTGCGCGGCTGCACTTTGCGCCCACGGCGCGCAATGCCGCCTGTCTGCAAAAGGAAAACATCACCGACAACGTATTTGTCACGGGAAACACCGTGATTGACGCCCTGGCCTACACCGTGAAGCCCAACTATACCTTTACCCTGCCGCAGCTTCAACGCCTGCCCGAAAGCGGACGCTTTGTGGTGGTGACGGCGCACCGCCGGGAAAACCTGGGACAGCCCCTGCAAAACATCTGCGCCGCCATCCGGCGGCTGGCCGAGGCCCATCCCGACACGCTGTTTCTCTATCCCGTCCATCCCAACCCCGCCGTGCGCCAGCCGGCCCAGCAGGCGCTGGGCAGCATCCCCAACGTGTGGCTGCTGCCCCCGCTCGACACGGCCGACATGCACAACCTGCTGGCCCGGTGCTTCTTTGTCATGACCGACTCGGGCGGCCTTCAGGAGGAGGCGCCTGCGCTGGGACGTCCGGTGCTGGTGCTGCGCCGCGAAACCGAGCGCCCCGAGGCCATTGCGGCCGGCACGGCAAAGCTGTGCGGCGTACAGGCTGACGACATCTTCTGCGCGGCCGACAGGCTACTGCGCGACGAGGCCGCCTGGCGCGCCATGGCGCAGGCCGTCAATCCCTACGGCGACGGGCATGCCTGCCCGCGCATTGCAGACGCCATCGAGTTTGTCTTCGGCCTGCGGGACGCCCCGCCCGCGCCCTTCGGGGCGGCGCTTTGAGCGCGCCGCGCCGCTTTGGCGGCCTGCTGTTCCTGGCGCCCGTGATTTTGGCGCTGGCCTTTTTCTGGCACTATCGCGCGCTGTGGCAGTCGCCCTCCGACCATGTGATGGCCGACATGCCGGAGGAGGAGTTTGCCGACAACGCTTCCCTGACCATGCTGCCCACCCCAGAGCCGCTTGACACCGAGCTGACGGCGCAGGGCTACCTCGACCTGCTCGCGCAGATGCGGGAGCCCGAGCGGATGCTGTGGGAGGGGCTTATCACCGTGTCGGAGGGCTCTTCCAGCCGCAGCTTCTTTGCCGCTTACCGAAAAGACG
Organism: Candidatus Galloscillospira excrementipullorum; assembly: GCA_018714125.1. Classification (GTDB taxonomy): domain Bacteria; phylum Bacillota; class Clostridia; order Oscillospirales; family Feifaniaceae; genus Galloscillospira; species Galloscillospira excrementipullorum. Next base: position 11,968 of record DVNV01000040.1, on the reverse strand, counting down.
GAGAAAACTTTTCCAGCGAGCTAAGGGAATACGGCTCGGTGCGGCGCGGCCTGCGCCGGCAGGACGGCAACCTGACGCTCACCGTGGACGGCATTTCCACCCAGGTGCGCAGCAGCGACGCCACCACCCCGCTTGCCGCCATCGGCATGGTCGACATTTCCACGCTGCTCTCGCTTTCCGCCGACCAGATTGCCCAGGTGCGCTACGATGTGCTCGACGGGGAGCAGGTGGTCTACGTCTCGTATCAGGACCCCGAGCTGCCCCTTGAGGAACGTTACTGGATCAGCCTCTCCTATGCCATCCCCCTGCTGGCAGAAACCTGGCAGGACGGGGAAAAGGTCTATGAGGCAAAAACCACCTATCTGAGCGACGACCTGGGCGAGGACGCGGACGTCGCTTCATAAGCCCCGCGCGCACCCCGTACAAAAAAAGAGCAGGGCCCGTGGGGGATTTTCCCCCCCACGGGCCCTGTTTTTTCTCCCGATAAAGCAGCCGGGCCGCACAGGGGGGCGTCTCACGGCGTCTTTTTGGCGGGAGCGCCCGCCTCCTTTTCGTAAGGGCACAGCTTCGCTATGGGGCAGTTGCCGCAGTCGGGCTTCCTGGCCTTGCAGACCTCCCTGCCAAATAGCACCAGCCTGTGGCACAGGTCGTTGCTCTTGTCGGGGGCCACCACCTCGCGAAGCTGCTGCTCGACCTTGGCGGGGTCGGCGCTGTCCACCAGCCCCAAACGCCCCGCAATGCGGATGCAGTGGGTGTCGGCCACCACCGCGCCGGGCTGGTGGAACAGGTCGCCCAGCAGCAGGTTGGCGGTTTTCCTGCCCACGCCGGGCAGCGCCAGCAGCTCCTCCATGGTGCCCGGCACATGCCCGCCGTGGCGCTCAAGCAGCAGCCGGCAGGATTTTCGGATGTCTGCCGCCTTGACCTTGTAAAAGCCGCAGGGCCGCACGGCCTGCTCCAGCTCTCCGGGGTCCGCCTCGGCGAAGCTCTCGAGGGTGGGATACCGCTCAAACAGCGTCTGCGTCACAATGTTGACCCGCGCATCGGTGCACTGGGCCGACAGCCGCACCGCAATGAGCAGCTCATAGTCCTTCCGGTAGGTCAGGCTGCACAGGGCGTCGGGATATTTTTTTTCAAGAATGTCCACCACGGCGGCGGCGCGCCGCCTGCGCTGCTCCAGCGCGGCCTGCTCTTTTTCCCCCATGACCCGGTTCTCCCTTCCTCGGCATTTTCTCCATTTTATCGCGTTTTGACGCCCTGTGCAAGCGCCCTGTGCAAGCACAACAAAAATCTTGAAACACAGGCTGCAATCGGGTATAATAAATTGATACTCTGCCGGTGAGCGGAATTTCCTTTTGAACCTTCCGTCTCATGCGCCAAGCGAGGTGAATTTTCTTGCAGCCACTGGCCGATCGAATGCGCCCCACCAAGCTCTCCGAGGTGGCGGGGCAGCGTCATCTGCTGGGGGAAAACGGCCTTCTGGTGCGGATTCTCGAAAGCGGCGTTTTGCCCAACATGGTCTTTTACGGGCCTCCCGGCATCGGAAAAACCACCGTGGCCGATATTCTTGCCCGTCACGCCGGCAAGACGCTGGTGCGCATCAACGCCACCACCGCCGGCTCGGACGACATCCGCAAGGCCATCTCCCAAACCGGGACGCTGATGGCGCCCGACGGGGTGCTTCTCTATATCGACGAAATTCAGTATTTCAATAAAAAACAGCAGCAAACGCTGCTGGAATGCACCGAAAAGGGAGACGTCACGCTCATCTCCTCCACCACCGAAAACCCCTACTTTTATATTTATCCCGCCATTTTGTCGCGCTCGACCGTCTTTGAGTTCAAGCCCCTTACGCCGGACGAGATTTTGCCCATCGTAACCCGCGCCTTTTCCTTTGTGGAACAGGAGGGGATGGAGCCGCTCGAGCTGGAAGAGGGCGTGGCGGAGCACATTGCCGCCTCCTGCGGCGGAGACGTGCGCAAGGCCATCAACGCGGTGGAGCTGCTCACGCTGACCTGCCGGGAAAAGGCAACGCTTGAAGAGGCAAGGCTGGTGACGCAGCAGTCCGCCGTGCGCTACGACCGCGACGGGGACAGCCATTTTGACGTGATGAGCGCCTTCCAGAAGTCCATGCGCGGCAGCGATGCAGACGCCGCCATCCACTACCTTGCCCGGCTGCTGGAGGGGGGCGACATGCTGTCGGCCTGCCGCCGCCTGCTGGTGACGGCGGCCGAGGACGTGGGGCTTGCCTACCCGCAGATTCTGCCCATTGTCAAGGCCTGCTGCGACATGGCGCGCGAGCTGGGCCTTCCCGAGGCCCGCATTCCCCTTGCCGACGCCGTGATTTTGGTGGCCACGGCCCCCAAGTCCAACGCGGGCAACGTGGCCATCGACAAGGCGCTGGCCGACCTGCGCGCCACCGGCGGCGGGGAGCTGCCCGCCCATCTGCGCGATGCCCACTACAAAGGGGCCAAAACGCTCGGCCGGGGCGAGACCTACCTGTATCCCCACGATTTCGAGGGGCACTGGACCCCTCAGCAATACCTGCCTGACGCCCTGAAGGATGCGCACTACTACACGCCGGGCGAAAACAAGACCGAGCAGGCGGCGGCGGCCTACTGGCGTAAAATCAAGGAGGGCCGGTAACGCCTTCCCCTCCCTGCCGGAAAATTTCAAATGACAAACGAGGTATCTCACTTTGAATGCTCAAACACCAAACCACTCGCCCCTCTCTCCCGGGGAGTGGAGCGACCCTCCCGCAAACAAGCGCCTGATCAAATTCAGCGTAGCACTGGTGCTGGCCTTTCTGGCCTCGGCCGCCCTGGCCGGCGGCCTGACGCCCGACACTGCGCTTGCCGTTTTGATCAACTTATCGCTGACGCTCTCGCTGCCCGGTACCCAGGCGGCGGTCGCCTCGGCGCAGCTTCTGGTGCTCTTTTTGGGCACCATGGTGCTCTTCATGTCCTTTGCCACCTTCGCCTCCTACACGCGCAGCCTGTCGGTTGCCGTCATCGGCGCTGCGGGCATCGGCATCTCCACCTCCATCTTTGCAAATCCCGTGGCCGGCGTCACCACGGCGCTGCTGCTTTTGCTTCCCCTTTTGCTGCTTGACCGGCTTGACAGGGTGCTTGACTACAAAAACCTGCTGTGGCTGACCACGCTGCTCTTTCTCGCCGTGCTGCTCGGCTCGCTCTCCTGGTCGGTCTACAGCGCCTCCGGGACGTTGTCCATCGACGCGCTGCGGCAGACGCTGCTGCTGGCCTGCGCCGACTACGCCGCCTACTATGAGCAGATGACCGACATGCTGATTTCGGCCGGCATGGAAACCATCGTATCCTCCATGCCCTTTTACAGCAGGGAGGACGCCATCTCCCTGGTGCTCAACTACCTTGCCGCCCTGCTGCCCATGATTGCCATGGTCAATGCCTTCTGGTTTGTCACCTGGTATCGCCGGGCAAACGGACGGCAGCGTCCGCGCATCGGGCTTGTCATGGAGGGCTTTGCCCTCTCGCGCATCGGCGCCGTCTGCTACCTCGTGTGCTCGGGGCTGTCCATCTTCGGCACAGACCTTTTGTCTCTTGCGGGCACGCAGCTCATGATGGTGCTCAGCCTTCCCTTTTCCATTCAGGGAATCAACACCCTGCGCCGCAACATGGCGGTCTACGGGCGCGGCATTCCCTTTTTCCTGCTGCTGGCCCTGGTGCTCTTCGCGCCACCCGTTTCGCTGCTGCTGTTTTTGGCCGTGTGCGGCGTGTTTGACGCCCTGATGCCCAAAACCTTCCCCTCCATCCGTCCGCCAAGGCAATAAGGAGTTTTCACCATGAAACACTCTCCGCAGACAAGACAATACCGCACCATGCGCCGCATCTCGCTGCTGGCCGTATGCTTTTTGGTGCTGATTGTGACCGCCCTCATCGACGCGCGCTACGCCACCGGGCAGGCCATTCTGATGGCGGCGGCGCTGCTCGTGTATGCGCTGCCCTTCGGGCGGGTCAACCGTCAGCTCCAAAAGCAGCTCGACGCCGCCGCGCGAAAGCTCGACAGCGACTCCCTCTCCTTCCTGGACTCCACCCTGCCCGTTGCCGCCATCCGGCGAAACGGCGCCCTGGTGTGGTACAATGAGGCCTTTCACGAGCTCATCGGCCAGGGGCCCGCTCCCGGGCGCGACATCCGCGAGGCCATCCCCGGCTTCCAGCCTCAGAAATTCACCGAGCCCGACCTGATGGACGGCGTTTCGGTCTCCCACGCCCAGCGTGCCTTTCGCGTATATGCCTCGCCCCTGCGGGAGCTGGGCCAGAAAAACGATTTGCTGCTGCTCACCTTCTTTGACGTGTCGGAGCACAAGGCGCTGCAGGCCGAGTACAAGGCCTCCCGCCCCGTGGTGGCGCACATCATCATCGACAACCTCGACGAAATCTCCCAAAATGCCCGCGAGAGCGACAAGGCCATGGTGGTGGGCGGCGTGGACAACGTCCTGAGCGCCTGGGCCGCGCCAACCGGCGGCATCTTGCAGCTCACCGAGCGCGGGCGCTATCTTTTCGTCTTTGAAGAGCGCTACCTGCCCGGCTTTATTGCAGACAAATTCTCGGTGCTCGACAGCGTGCGCACGCTAGGAGAAAACGGCGCCCTCGAGCCCACCATCTCCATCGGCGTGGGCGCCGGCGGCGAGAGCTTTGCCGACAACAACGAGCTGGCGCGGCAGGCCCTCGACCTGACGCTGGGACGCGGCGGCGACCAGGCCACCGTCAAGCAGGGCGCCAGCCTGGAATTTTTCGGCGGCAAGACCAAAACGGTGGAGCGCCGCACCAAGGTCAAGGCCCGTATCATGGCGCAGTCCCTGGCCGAGTTTCTCGACGAGGCCACCAGCGTGCTCATCATGGGCCACCGCTTTGCCGATTTTGACGCAGTGGGCGCCGCCGTGGGCGTCGCGCGGCTGGCCATGGCCAAAAACAAGCCGGTCAACATCGTCATTGACCGTGAGACCTCGCCGGCGCTCTCGCTGATTGAACATGTGGAACACCTGCCCGAGTATGAAGGGGTCTTTGTGCCGCCTCTGACGGCGCTTGACCTTGTGACCTCCTCCACGCTGCTGGTGGTGGTGGACACCCACAACCCCGAGCTGCTGGAATCCTCCGAGCTGGTGGGCAACGCGGCGCACGTCGTGCTCATCGACCACCACCGCCGCATGGCCTCCTGCATCGAAAGCGACCTTGCCTATCACGAGCCCTATGCCTCCTCCGCCTCGGAGCTGGTGTGCGAGCTGGCGCAGTACAGCACGGGCGGCAGCGCGCTGCGCAAGCGCGAGGCCGAGGCCATGCTTGCCGGCATTGTGCTTGACACCAACAACTTTGCCTTCCGCACCTCGTTTCGCACCTTCGAGGCCGCCGCATTCCTCAAAAAGATGGGCGGCGACACCATCGAAGTCAAAAAGCTCTTCCAGGTGGATTTTGACAGCTACTCCGACCGTACCCAGCTCATCAGCGCGGCCCACCGCTACGAGCGCATCACCGTGCTGGCCTCCTGGAACGGCCCCGACCATCCGGGAATGGGCGTGGTGGCGGCGCAGGCTGCCGACGAAATGCTGGATATCGAAGGGGTGGAGGCCTCCTTCGTGCTCTTCCAAAGGCGCGAGAAGACCTACATCTCGGCCCGCTCTCTGGGCACCATCAACGTTCAGCTCATCATGGAGGCGCTGGGCGGCGGCGGACATGCCACCAATGCCGGCGCACAGGTAGAGGCTCCCCTGGAGGAGGCCCGCAAGGCCCTGTGCGACGCCATCTCCCGCTCGCTTCGGGAAAACTATCCCGACCTTCTCTAAAGCTGCAGGCAGGCGCTGCTTTTTTGAAAGCAAGCTCCCGGCCCTCTCTCAAGGGGCAGTCTGACCTGCACCGTGCAAGTGATGCAGGGACTGGCGGCAGGCGGTGCGGCAGGGGATTTTCCCCTCCTTTCGGGGGCCCCCGTGCTGCTTTACGCCCATCCCCCTAAAAATACTTTTTTGCTTTCTTTTTTACTTTCATCTCTCTTTGAAGGAGGCGTTTTGCCATGAAGGTTATCTTACAGCAGGACATCCGGGGCACCGGAAAGAAAGGGCAGCTCATCGAGGTGTCTGACGGCTATGCGCGCAACTATCTTTTCCCGCGCAAGCTGGCGGCTCCGGCCGACAACGCCAACATGAACGAATACCGCCAAAAAGAGGCCTCCAAGGCCTTTCACAAGCAGCAGGAGCTGGAGGCCGCACAGGCGCTGGCCCAAAAGCTCGAGGGCATCACCGTGAAGGTGACGGCCAAGGGGGGCTCTGCCGGCCGCCTGTTTGGCTCGGTCACGGCCAAGGAGGTCGCCGAGCTGGCCTCTGCCCAGACCGGCAGCCCGATTGACAAGAAAAAGCTGATGATGGAAGACATCAAGGCCTTCGGCACCTACGAGGTCGAGGCCAGAATCTATCCCGGCGTGAGCGCCAAATTTTTCGTTGCGGTCATCGAGGGCTGACGGCCCGCATGACAGGGAGGTGTTCCACAGTTGAACGAGCATGAATTGGTGCAGCGCGTCCCGTTTTCCATGGAGGCCGAGCAGTCTGTGCTGGGGGCCATCCTCATCAATCCCAGAGCCGTACTGGATGCCGTATCCGTTCTGCACCCGTCCGACTTCTACCTTCCGCAAAACGCCGCCATTTTCGAAGCGGTCTACGAGCTGTTTTCGGCGGGCGACGTGGTGGACAGCGTCACCATCTCCGAGAGGCTGCGCCAGTCGGGGCATTACGACCCCGACACCACACCGCAGTACCTGCTCTATCTGGCGGAATTCACCCCATCCTCCGCCAACACGCAGCGCTATGCGCGCATTGTCTACGAAAAGGCCATGCTGCGCGCGCTCATTTCCGCTTCGGAGCAGATTGCGCAAAACTGCATGGCCGAGGCCGGGGAATTTTCGCTTCTCATGGACCAGGCCGAGCAGCTCATCTACGACCTCTCCCACGGCAGGCGCATCAACGAAATGCGCCCTATCGCCGAGGTGGTGGACGAGGCTTACACGAGAATCTCCGAGCTTTTTAACGGCAACCGCGAGCTGGGCGGAATCCCCTCGGGCTTTTCGGAGCTCGACGCCAAGATTGGCGGCCTCTCACGCTCCGACCTCATTCTCATCGCCGCGCGCCCCGGCATCGGAAAAACCTCGCTGGCCCTCAACATCGCAAGCCATGTGGCGCTCAAGGAAAAAAAGGGCGTTGCCATCTTCTCCTTGGAGATGTCGGGCGAACAGCTGGTGTCGCGCATGATTTCCTCGCTGGCGCTGGTGGACTCGTCACGCCTGCGCACCGGGGACATCCGTCCCGATGAGTGGACAAGGCTGGCGGAAGCCGTCTCCATCCTGGGCGACTCCCCCATGAAAATTGACGACAACGCCGGCGTCACGGTGCAGGAAATCAAGGCCAAGCTGCGCCGGGAAAAGGACATCGGCCTTGTCATTATCGACTATCTGCAGCTCATGCGCTCCGGCTCGCGCAGCGAGAACCGCGTGCAGGAGGTGGCCGAAATTTCCCGCTCGCTCAAAATCATGGCCCGCGAGCTCGACATCCCGGTTGTGGCGCTCTCGCAGCTCAACCGCGCCAGCGAATCGCGCAAGGACAAAAAGCCCATGCTCAGCGACCTGCGTGAATCGGGCTCCATTGAGCAGGATGCCGACATCGTCATCTTCCTCTACCGCGACGAGGACAACCCCGACCTCGAGGCGCGCAACATCGTCAACTGCTCGGTCGCCAAAAACCGTCACGGTGCCACCGGCACCATCGACTTCCTGTGGAGCGGGCAGTACACCCGCTTCACCTCCCTGGAGACACGCCATGAAGAGGGCTGACCCCCTGCTTGAGCAGGTTTCCCGCATGCTTGGGCGCTATCTGCCCGGGGATGCCCGTCACATCGTGGTGGCCCTGTCGGGCGGGGCGGATTCGGTCTGCCTGCTGCACGCGCTGCTTTCGCTAAAGCCCCTGCACGGCTGCACGCTTTCGGCCGTCCACCTCAACCATCTGCTGCGTGGGCAGGCCGCCTTTGAGGATGCGGCCTTTGTCGAGGCGCTGTGCCAAAGGCTGGGCGTGGAGCTGCTGTCGGAGCAGGCCGACGTGGCCGCCCTCTCAAGGCAGAGGCATATCGGGGAAGAGCTGGCCGGCAGGCAGGCGCGCTACGACCTTTTTGAAAGGGCGGCCGCCCGCTATGACGGCGCCGTGGTCGCCACGGCGCACACCGCGAGCGACCAGGCCGAAACGCTGCTGCTCCACCTGCTTCGCGGCAGCGGGCTCGACGGCCTTGCCGGCATCCCGCCGCAGCGTCCGGGCTATCTGCGCCCCCTGCTGCTCTGCACGCGCCGGCAGGTGGAAGACTACTGCGCCCGCAACAATCTGTTTTATGTGACGGACGCCTCCAACCTGCAGCCCGTCTACCGCAGGAACCGCATCCGCCTTTCGCTGCTCCCCGAACTCGAGCGCGACTACAACCCAAACCTCACAAAAACGCTTTCGCGCACCGCGCTGCTGCTGCGCGAGGAGCTGCAGCTTCTCAACGAGTGGGCAGATTCCCTGCCCGCCACCCTTCTGCAGGAAGAGGGCCTGCTTGTTTTTGACCGCGCTGCGCTGCGGCAGGCCCCGCCCGCTCTGGCGCGCCGCCACCTGCGCCGCCAGGCCGCATCCTCCTTTGGTGTTACGCTGTCGGCCGCCCAGTCGCAGGAGCTTCTGGAGCTGGCGCTGCGGGGGCAAAACGGCAGCCTGGAGCAGCTCCCCCCTCCCCTGCTTGCGCAGGCGCAGGGCGGCCGGCTTTTCCTTTTTCTGCGTCCTGAGCCGGCGCGTCTTTGCCCCATGCCCCTGCGGGAGGGGTGCAACGACATCCCCGGATTCGGAAAACTGTGGATTTCCTATGTTCTTGAAGAGAAATTTCACAAAGATGCTACCACTCACCTGTTGAGATGTGATATAATACCCCATGCGTTGTCGCTGCGTGCCCGGCAGTCGGGCGACCGCTATCGCCCCGTGGGGCGAAAGCAGGCGCTGCTCAGCGACCTGATGGGCAATGCCCATATCCCGCGCGCCCTGCGGGATGTGCTGCCCGTCATCACGGCGGGAGAGGAAATTGTCTCCTGCTTTCCCTTCGGCCCCGCCGCCAGCGCGGCGGCCCCAGGCTGTCCGGCACTGATGCTGCGCTATGCTGCGCAGCCTTCTCTCGGCCGCCTCGTTTTGCCGCAGCCCCTGCCGTAAATTCCGGTGCTACCCCGTCCGTGTAAAAACGGGCATAATATAAAAAACACCTTTTCCTGATATCTTAAAGCCGAGAAAAAAGCCCGGCGCCAGGCGCCAGGCCCAAATTAAGGAGAGAATGACAAACATGCAAAGAGACATATCCAAAGTGCTGCTCACTGAGCGTGAACTTTCGGATCGGATTCGCGAGCTCGGCAAGGAGATCACCCGCGACTACAACGGGAAGCCCCTGCATCTCGTGGGCATCCTCAAGGGCTCGGTGGTCTTCATGACCGACCTGATGAGAACCATCGACCTGCCGCTGACCATGGACTTCATGGCGGTCTCGAGCTACGGCTCGGGCGTCAAGACGTCGGGCGTGGTGCAGGTCATCAAGGACCTGTCCACCCCCATCGAGGGAAAGGACGTCCTCATTGTGGAGGACATCCTGGACTCCGGCCTCACGCTCAGCTATATCACCGAGCTGCTGGCCAGCAAGGACGCAAACAGCGTGAAGGTCTGCACCCTGCTCAACAAGCCCAGCCGACGGCACCCCGACGTCCACCTCGAGGTGGACTACGAGGGATTTGTCATTCCCGACGACTTCGTGGTGGGCTACGGCCTTGACTACAATGAAAAGTATCGTAACCTGCCTTTTGTGGGTGTGCTTGACCCCAAGGTGTATGGCGAATAAGGAGTTGATTTTTTGAATCCCAACAATCCGCAATCCCCCAACAGCCGGCAGGGGCTCATGCGCACCCTTCTCTTCTATGCGCTTTTGCTGCTGATGTTCTATTATGCCACTTCCTCCCTGCGCCGCAACGTGGAGGTGGAGACGCTGCTCTACTCCGACATTGTGGAATACTTCCGCAACGAACAGGTGGAGGAGTTTGTCGTCAACAATAAAAACGTCATCAGCCTCAAGCTCAACGACGAGGCGGGCACCGAGCTCTCCTTCCAGCTTCCGAGCCTCGAGCTCTTTTTGAGCAGTGTGCCCACCGAGGAGATTTTGCGTCAGTATGACGCCGGCATCCTCAAGAGCTACGACTTCGCCCCGCCCTACACCATGCCCTTCTGGCTCTCCATCCTGCCCTATCTGGGGCTCGCCGTGGTGTTTGGCCTGCTGTGGTACTTTATGATCAATCAGCAGATGGGCGGCAACGGCAAGGTCATGAGCTTTGGCAAGAGCAACGCCAAGGTCTCCCCCGAGGGCGGCGAGAAGGTCACCTTTGACGACGTGGCCGGGGCCGACGAGGAGAAGATGGAGCTTGCCGAAATTGTCGACTTCCTCAAAAACCCCCGGAAATACCTTGAAATCGGCGCCAGAATCCCCAAGGGCATCCTGCTCTTCGGACCTCCCGGAACGGGTAAAACCCTTCTGGCCAAGGCGGTCTCAGGCGAGGCCGGCGTTCCCTTTTACTCCATTTCGGGCTCAAGCTTTGTTGAGATGTTTGTCGGCGTGGGCGCCTCGCGCGTGCGTGACCTCTTCGGCGAGGCCAAGAAGACGGCCCCCTGCATTGTCTTTATTGACGAGATTGACGCCGTGGGCCGTCAGCGCGGCGCAGGGCTTGGCGGCGGCCACGACGAGCGTGAGCAGACCTTAAACCAGCTGCTGGTGGAAATGGACGGCTTTGGCGTCAACGAGGGCGTCATTGTCATCGCAGCCACCAACCGCCCCGACATTCTCGACCCCGCCCTGCTGCGTCCGGGACGCTTTGACCGCCAGATCATGGTCAACACGCCCGACCTCAAGGGCCGCGAGGCCATTTTGAAGGTCCATGCGCGCAACAAGCCCTTTGAGGACGACGTGGACCTCTCGGTCATCGCCAAAACCACGCCCGGCTTCACGGGTGCGGACCTCTCCAACCTGCTCAACGAGGCGGCGCTGCTGGCCGCCCGGCGCGGGGCCAAGCGCATCTCCATGCATGACGTGGAGGATGCCACCATCAAGGTCATCGCAGGCCCCGAGAAAAAGAGCCGCGCCATCAGCGAAAAGGAGCGCCGCCTGACCGCCTATCACGAGGCGGGGCATGCCATCGTCACCCGGTTTTGCCCCACGCAAAGCCCCGTGCATCAGATTTCCATTATTCCGCGCGGCCGTGCCGGCGGATATACGCTGTCACTCCCCCTGGAAGACAAGTACTATTCCTCCCGGCAGGAGATGCGTGAGGAAATCGTCGTCCTTTTGGGAGGGCGTGCCGCCGAGGCGCTGTGCCTGGACGACATCTCGACCGGCGCCTCCAACGACATTGAGCGTGCCACCGACATCGCCCGCAAGATGGTCACAAAATACGGCATGAGCGAGGTTTTGGGCCCCGTCGTGTACGGCGGAGGAGAGCACGAGGTCTTCCTCGGGCGCGACTTCTCTCAGGGAAGAGGCTACTCGGAAGATGTTTCCTCGCAAATTGACTGCGAAATCCGCCGCCTGATTGACGAGGGCTATGCCCGCGCCATGGAGCTGCTCAAGGAGCATGAGGATAAGCTGCACGAAACCGCCGCCCTGCTGCTCAAGCAGGAGAAAATCGACGGCAAGCAGTTTGAGGCCCTCTTTGAGGCCCCCGCTTCGGCCCCGCAGGCCGGGCCCGGGAACGGCGAGGCATCGGCCGCCGGCCAGCCCTCCGAGGCAGCGCAGGACGAGCAGATTTCCCCCAAGCCGGAAGGCCAGGATTCTTCGGATTCTTCCAACTAAAAAACCGTCCCCGCCGCCAAACCGGCGCGGACGCCGGGGAGGGCCCGGGAAGGACAGCCGTCCTTCCC
>DVNV01000039.1 GCA_018714125.1 Candidatus Galloscillospira excrementipullorum | reverse complement strand
GCCTGCCGCCGATGGCGGCAGGCCCCCCCTTTTTTGTTTGGGGCTATGTGCAGGGGAAAGGGGCGGCCTGGGGGAGCCGGGACATTTGTCCCGGCTCCCCCAGGCCGCAACACCGGACGGCAGGCTTTTTAGCCTGCCGTCCGGTGCTTTTTCTCAAGGGGAAGCGACCAAAGGGCACAAAGGGCTACACATTGAAGCGGAAGAGCACCACGTCGCCGTCCTGCATGACGTAGTCCTTGCCTTCACTGCGCACCAGGCCCTTTTCCCTGGCTGCGGCAAGGGAGCCGCAGGCCATGAGCTCTTCAAAGGAGATGACCTCGGCGCGGATAAAGCCGCGCTCAATGTCGGAGTGGATTTTCCCGGCGGCCTGCGGGGCGCGCGTCCCCTGCGTGATGGTCCAGGCGCGCACCTCGGGTTCGCCTGCCGTGAGAAAGCTGATGAGCCCGAGCAGGCGGTAGCAGACGGCCACCATGCGGTCAAGGCCGCTCTGCTCAAGGCCAATGTCGGCCAGAAACAGGCTTTTTTCCTGCGGGTCAAGGGAGGAAATCTCCTCTTCCAGTTTTGCGCACACCGGCATCACCTGTGCGTGCTCCTTTTGCGCAAATTCGCTTAAACTGGCGTAAAAGGCGTTGTTTTCAATGCCGGCCTTAAAGTCGTCCTCGCTCATGTTGGCGGCATAGATGACCGGCTTTGTGCTCAGCAGGTTGGCGCTGCGCAGCAGGGCCTGCTGCTCTTCGTCGGCCGGCAGGGAACGGGCGGGCAGCCCTTTTTCCAGGTGTGCCAGCACGCTCTCGAAAAAGGCGGCTTCAGCCTCAAACTTGCGGTCTCCCTTGGCCGCCTTGCGCGCGCGCTCACAGCGCCGCTCGCAGGTCTCCATGTCGGCAAAGATGAGCTCAAGGTTGATGGTCTCCAGGTCACGCATGGGGTCGACGCTGCCGTCGACATGCACGATGTTGGCGTCTTCAAAGCAGCGCACCACATGCACGATGGCGTCGACCTCGCGGATGTGGGAGAGAAACTTGTTGCCAAGCCCCTCGCCCCGGGAGGCGCCGCGCACCAGCCCGGCAATGTCGACAAACTCCACCGTGGCGGGAGTGACTTTTTTGGGGTGGTAGAGCTGTGCCAGCGCGTCAAGCCGTGCGTCGGGCACGGCCACCACGCCCACGTTGGGCTCAATGGTGCAAAAAGGATAATTTGCCGCGCTTGCGCCGGCATTGGTAATGGCGTTGAACAGCGTGCTCTTCCCTACATTTGGAAGGCCGACGATGCCGAGTTTCATGGTGGGATACCGCTCCTCTTTTTCAATGTCGTCTTGCGGGGGCCAATCCCGCCGCAACGGGTCTGCACGCCCGGGACAGGCGGCATGTTTTCTCCATTATATCGCGCAGGCCGCCCGAGCGCAAGCAGGCTCTTGTTCATATTTTGTTGGTGTACTTTGGAGGGGATATGGTGTATAATAGCACCAACGAGGCCCTGACGACTGGCAAGCCCGAACGACTGGCAAGGAGGCCGACATATGGACAACATCAAACTGCTGGTTTGCGACGACGACAACAACATCTGCGAGCTGCTGCGCCTGTACCTTGTCAAGGAAGGCTACAGCGTGGTGCTGGCACAGAGCGGAACCGAGGCGCTTTCGCTCTTTCACAAGGAGCGCCCCGACATGGTGCTGCTCGACATCATGATGCCGGGAATGGACGGATGGCAGGTCTGCCGCGAAATCCGCAAGACCTCCGACTGCCCCATCATCATGATTACGGCCAAGGGCGAGACCTTTGACAAGGTTTTGGGGCTGGAGCTGGGGGCCGACGACTACATTGTCAAGCCCTTTGACACCAAGGAGGTTGTGGCACGCATCAAGGCGGTGCTGCGCCGCGCGCAGGTGCAGACCGGCGGCAGCGACGTCAAGGAGGTCAGCTACGAGAACCTGACCGTCAACCTCACCAATTATGAGCTTCGCATCAAGGGCAAGCTGGTCGACGCGCCGCCCAAGGAGCTCGAGCTGCTCTATCACCTTGCCTCCAACCCCGGCAAGGTCTACACCAGAAACCAGCTGCTCGACGAGGTGTGGGGCTTTGACTACTTCGGAGACTCGCGCACCATCGACGTGCACATCAAGCGCCTGCGCGAAAAGCTCGACGGCGTCTCCGACAAGTGGGACCTCAAAACGGTGTGGGGCGTGGGCTACAAATTCGAGGTGCTGGGCTGACGCCCGGGATAAAAAAGCCCCCGCACAGAAAATTTTGGAATGTGCCGCCCCTTTGCTGCACACACTAACAGGAGCGGCGCAGGCTGTCGGGCAGGGCTGCCGGGGCCGATGCCCGGCTTTGGCGTGCGGCGGGGCTGGCCCGCACCCGGCCGGGAAAAGGGCATTCCCGGGGAAACGAGACAGACAGGAAGGGAAGCTGAGCCATGCGATCGCGGCTGTCCACCAAATATGTGGCGGAGACCTTTTTCATTATTGTCATCAGCTTTGTGGGGCTGGCGGCCGTGTATTACGGCATGGTTTCCCAGTATACACAGGAGCGGCAGCTCGATCAGATGAGCGGCATTGCCGAGCATGTGTGCGAGGTTGTGCGCGAGGAAAACGCCGCAGCACAGCCCCGCCTGCTTGACATGATGGAGCTGCTGTCGGAAAGCGTGCCCTGCAAGCTGGTGCTCATGGACGCAAACGGGAGGCTGCTGCTGAGCACCGGCGTCAGCGAGACCCTAAGCCCCGAGGCGCTGGGCAGCGACACGCTGCTTTTGCTGGGGGCGGATGCGGGATACAAAGGGCAGCTGACGGGGCTGTTTTCCCAGCCCGAGCAGGTGGCTGCCCGCTCGGTTTCCCTGGGAGACCGCAAGCTGATTGTTGTGGTGTCCGGCCTCCAGAATGCGGCCGAGAGCACGATGGATGCGCTCATGCGCATTTTTACCACGGCCTCCTACGGGGCGCTTTTGGTCATGCTGCTGGCCGTCTATTTCACGGCCAACCGCATGACGCGGCCGCTCAAAAGCATGAGCTATGCCGCCCGGCGCTTCGGGCAGGGGCATTTTGACGTGCGGGTGCGCGTGGTGGGGGACGACGAGATGGCAGAGCTTGCCATGGCCTTCAACAACATGGCCGACTCACTTGACAAGAATGAGCAGATGCGCGCCTCCTTCATTGCCAACGTCTCCCACGACCTCAAGACGCCCATGACCACCATTTCGGGCTTTGTCGACGGGATTTTGGACGGCACCATCCCGCCGGAACTGCAGCCGCACTACCTGCAGCTTGTCTCGGACGAGACGCGGCGCCTGTCGCGCCTGGTCAACACGCTGCTGGATTTGGCCAAATTCGAGTCTGACGAGGTGGAGCTCAAGATGGGTCCCTTTGACCTGTGCGAAACGGTGCGCCAGGTGCTCATCTCCTTTGAGAAGAACATCGGCGACAAGGGGCTTTCGCTCGACCTCTCCATGGGGGACGAGACCATCATGGCGCGCGGCGATGCCGACGCCATACACCGTGTGGTCTACAACATTGTGGACAACGCCGTCAAATTTGTGCCGCAGGGCGGCGAGCTGCGCATTGAGCTCGACAAAAAGGACCGGCAGGCCGTCTGCTCCATCTGCAACAGTGGGGAGGGCGTGCCGGCGGCAGACCTGCCCCATCTGTTTGACCGCTTTTACAAGACCGACAAGTCCCGCAGCCTCGACAGACGGGGCTCGGGCCTGGGGCTTTACATCGCCAAGACCATCATTGACCGGCACGGCGGCAGCATCAAAGCCGATTCGGTGCCGGGAGAGTCCTGCACCATCACCTTCACGCTGCCACTGTATCAGCAGCGGCCCACCGTGGCCGACATTGTCTCGGGCAAGCCGGGCAGGGCCGAGCGGACGGAGGAGCAGCCGGAGCCTGAAGAGACGCCGTGAGAAGGCGCTCCGGGCACCGGGGAAGAGCCGCAGGGGCTCTTGGCAAAAGGAGAGTGGAAGCTGATGAATGACCCCTTTGACAGAGAGGATTTCGCGCCCGAATGGAGCGGGAGGTGGGATGAGCCCGACCGGTCGTACCGGCGTCCCGAGCGCAAGGGGCGCGGACTGGTCGTCTTTGCCGTCATCATGCTGCTGCTGGCTGCGCTGTGCCTCGGCGCGGCGCTGTGGCTGCGCGCCGGGCTGGCCCGTCCGGGAGGGCAGGATGCAATACAGGAGGACGACGGGGAGCCGCCCGTCTACCCGCAGCAGTCAACGCGTCCGACGCAGCAGGAGGGCGATCCCCTGTACGGCAGGGACGACGCCCCCGAGCTCACGCTCTACTCAAGAGCCGACAGTGCGCTGTTCGGCGTGCAGGAGAGCGGGCTGTCCATCCCCGAGATTGCCAAAATGGTGTCGCCCGCCGTGGTGGGCGTGGTGGCCGACAGCGGCACCGCCGTCTATTACGGCTCGGGCATCATCCTGAGCGAAAACGGGTATCTCGTCACCAACGCCCACGTCATCGAGGACGGCACGGGGCTGTCCATCATCACCAAGGACGGGCAGGAGTTTGAGGCAAGCGTGGTGGGAAGCGACCGCCAGACCGACCTGGCCGTGCTCAAGGTCGATGCAAGCGGGCTGCCCAGCGCCGTCTTCGGGGATTCGGGGGAGCTGGAGGTGGGCGAGCTGGCCGTTGCCATCGGCAACCCCATGAGCATGGAGCTCTTCGGCTCGGTGACGGCCGGCGTCATTTCGGCGCTCGACCGCCAGATTGTCATGGAGGACCGCACCATGGTGCTGCTGCAGACCGACGCCGCCATCAACCCCGGAAACTCGGGCGGCGCGCTGGTCAACGGCTATGGGCAGGTCATCGGCATCAACTCCGTCAAGGTCACGGCAAGCAGCTATGAGGGAATCGGCTTTGCCATCCCCTCGGCCAGCGCCAAGCCCGTGATTGACGCGCTCATTGCCTACGGCTATGTGCCGGGCCGGCCGGCGGTGGGCATTGTGGGCGAGGACGTCAGCGCCTATTATGCCGCATACGGCAACGTGCCGCGCGGCGTGTATATCCACGGCGTCACCGAGGGCACCGACGCGCAGGGCAAGGGTCTCAAGGTGGGCGACATCGTGGTCGCCATCGACGGCGTGACCATCACCAGCATGGCCGAGCTCAACCGCATCAAGGAGACTCACGAGGCGGGCGAGAGCGTCACGCTGACCGTCTGGCGCGACGGGCAGGAGTTTGACGTGACCATCCGGCTCACCGAGGCGGGGCGCGAATAGGCGCGCCGCCCCATACAGACAAGCCGCTCCCATGCAGGGCGGCCGGCAGACGAAGGGAGAAACACCAGTGAGGGACTTTGACACCGTGCTCTTTGATTTGGACGGAACGCTGACCGACTCCTCGGCGGGCATCACAAACACCATCCGCATGACGCTTGCGCACTACGGCATTGAAGAGCAGCAGTCAAACCTGCTGCGCTTCATCGGCCCGCCGCTCGACGAGTGCTTTTCCGAGTACCTGCCGGCAGAGGAGGTGCCGCAGGCCATCGCCCGCTACCGGGCGCGGTATACCACGGTGGGGCTGTTTGAAAACGAGGTCTATCCCGGCATTCCCGGGATGCTGCAGGCGCTGAAGACGGCGGGGCTGCGGCTGGCCCTGGCCACCTCCAAGCCAAAGAACACCTCCCTTGACATTTTGGAGCATTTTTCGCTTCTCCCTTATTTTGACGCAGTGGAGGGCGCCACAGCCGACGGACGCGTCAAATCCAAGCAGGACGTTATCGAGCTGGCGCTGGCAGGCCTTGGCGGGCCGGACCGGGCGCGCACCGTGATTGTAGGCGACAGGCTGCACGACATGGAGGGGGCCGCCCGGTGCGGCATCTCGGCCGTGGGGGTGCTGTGGGGCTTTGGCAGCCGGGAGGAGCTGAGCGCCTACCGCCCGGTGCTGCTGGCACAAAGCCCGCAGCAGGTGACGGACTTTTTGCTCAAAGAATAGCCCTTTTTGGGCGGCGGGGATTCATGCCGCCCGGCCTGCCGGGCGGTTTGGGACAAGGAAAGCAAACGACAAGGGAAAGGGGAGCCTGACAGATGAGAACGCCCAGCGTGGTGGCCATCGGCGCCGCCAACATCGACATCAATGGATACAGCACCTCGGCGCTGCTTCATGAGGAATCCAACCCCGGACGCGTAGAGCTGTGCGCGGGCGGGGTGGCGCGAAACATTGCGGAAAATCTGGCGCGGCTGGGCGTGGAGGTGGAGCTGCTGACGGCGCTGGGCGGCGACGGGCTGCAGCGTCTCATCATCGAATCCTGCCGCGCCGCCGGGGTGGGCTACAGCTACTGCGCCGTCGACGTGACCATGCCCTCCTCGTTTTACATGGCCGTGCTGGACTGCACGGGAGAAATGGATGTTGCCGTGTGCGACATGTCGCTGGCCGACAAGCTGCTGACCCCCGCCTTCCTGAAGAGCAAGCGCGACCTGCTCGAGCAGGCCGACATCCTGGTGGCAGACGCCGGCCTTCTGCGCGACCCCCTTTGCTGGCTGACCCGTGAAATGGGGCACAAGAAGCTGTTTTTGGACACCGTCTCCATCAAGCGCTGCGACAATGTGGAGGGGCTTTTGCCCTTTTTCCACACCGTCAAGATGAACGGGCACGAGGCGCTGCGCCTGGCAGGGGAGAGCTCCGGCAGGGAGCCCACGCCGCAGGAGGCCGTGCAGCTCGCCGGGGAGTTCGTAAGGCGGGGGCAGACGCGCTGCTACATCACGCTGGGCAGAAACGGCGTTGCCTTTGCGCAGCGCGGCGGAAGCTGCGGGCACCTGCCGGCGCTTCCGGTCACGGTGCGCGGCGCCTCGGGCGCCGGCGACGCCTTTATGGCGGGCGCCGTTTACGGGGAGCTGCGCGGCATGTCGCTGGAGCAGACGGCGCGCTTTGCCACGGCGGCTTCGGCCGTGGCGCTGAGCAGCCTGTCGACCGTGAGTGCCGACATGAGCGTGCAGAGCGTTTCCCGGTGGCTTGCAGGCCCCCTGCAGGAGGGGACGCAGCTCGGATGATTGCCGGCGGCCCTGTTGTGCCGCCTGAGAAAAGGAGAAAAAAGCCATGAGCCTTTCAAGCTGTCTGGACGTGTCGGCGGAGGTGTCGGCCGCCCTCAAAAACGGGGAGCCGGTTGTGGCGCTGGAGTCGACCATCATCTCCCACGGCATGCCCTACCCTGAAAATGTGGAGTCGGCGCGCACCAGTGAGGCCACCATCCGCGCCCACGGAGCCCTGCCCGCCACCGTTGCCGTGCTCAACGGAAAAATCAAGGTGGGCCTTTCGGAGGAGGAGCTGGTGTTCCTGGGGCAGGCAAAGGACATCCCCAAGGCCTCGCGCCGGGACCTGCCCGTGCTGCTGGCCATGGGGGGCAACGGGGCCACTACCGTGGCAACCACCATGATTGGTGCCGCCATGGCCGGCATCTCGCTGTTTGCAACCGGCGGCATCGGCGGCGTCCACCGGGGCGCGCCGCAAAGCTTTGACATCTCGGCCGACCTGCAGGAGCTGGCAAAGACGCCGGTGGCCGTGGTGTGCGCCGGCGCAAAGTCCATTCTCGATATCGGGTTGACGCTGGAATACCTTGAGACCTTCGGCGTCCCCGTGCTGGGCTTTGGGACCGACAGGTTCCCCGCCTTTTACACCCGGGACAGCGGATACCCCGTGGACTGCCGCGTCGACGACGCGCAGCAGGCGGCACGGGTGCTGCGCGTCAAGTGGGAGGCAGGCCTGGAGGGCGGCGTGGTCATCGCAAACCCCATCCCGCAGGAGTATGAGATGGACGCTGCCTACATAGAGGACGTGATTGAGCAGGCGCTTGCCGAGTGCCAGCGCCGGGGCGTCAGGGGAAAGCACATCACCCCCTTCCTGCTGGCCCGTCTGCACGAAAAGACCGGCAACAAAAGCCTTTCCGCCAACAAAAAACTGGTCTACCACAACTGTGCCGTGGCGGCCGACATCGCCGTGGCCTACTGCAAGAGCAGATAGCCCAAAAGGCTCAAAAGCCCCCCGGCCCCCAATGCTGCCGGCAGAGGGGAGAAAAACCCTTCCGGGGCCGGTGTGCCCTTTGGCATGAAAGCGGCCTCCAAGCAATCCTGCGCGTGATATTTCAGGCCGGCGGGGGGTTGTGCCGGCTCCAATATATAACAAACGGTATTATTTCGACAAAATATTTCAAAATAAAGGGGGATTTTCCATGAGAGCGTGGCAGCGCGAGCATGAATACATGATGTCGCAGCGCCCCAAACGCGACCCGGACGAGAACAACGAGGCCGTGTGGCAGGCCGGCATGGGGGCGCAGGAGACGGCGCAGGATGCGGCCATTCGTCTGGTGTGGGACTCCACCGTGCCGGGCTCCTATGCAAAGGAGCGGGTCATCGTGGGGGCGGTGCAGGCCATGGAAAACAGGGGCTATGTGGTGCCGGGGTCAGAGCGTCTCATTGAGCGGGGCCTTGCGGCGCTGCAGGCCGGCGACATGACGGAGCTCTCGCTTGTCACGCAGGAGCTGTGGGAGGCCTGCTTTTGCGCCCCGCGCGACGAGGACAGCCCCTACTGGACGTATACGCAGTATGAGAGCTTTGAGCAGTATGACGCGGCCGTTTCGGGCGAGCGGGCGCAGCCGGTTGACCTCGACGGGGAGGAATACCTGTCGCGCACCCACGCGGGCTGGCTGGGGCAGATTGTGGGCGGCGCCTTTGGCACGGCCATGGAGGGCTATACCACCGACAGTATTTTCAGCACGCTGGGGGAGGTGCGGGACTACCCCCGCAAGCCCAACACCTACAACGACGACATCACCTATGAGCTGGCGCTGCTCAAGGCCGTGGAGCGCCACGGCCTGGGCTTGACGGCGCAGGACATCGGCCGCCTTTGGGTGGCGCTCATCCCCTCGGGCTGGTCGGCCGAAGACATTGCGCTGCAAAACATGCGCCGTGGCATCCTCCCGCCCGAGAGCGGCCGCTTCCACAACCCCTACTGCGAGTGGATTGGAGCGCAAATGCGCGGCGGCGTGGCGGGCATGCTGTATCCGGGGGATGCGCGCAGTGCGGCGCGGCTGGCCTTTCTGGACGGCAGCATTTCGCACCACAACAACGGCGTGCTCGGGGAGGTCTACAACGCCGTGCTGGTCAGCTTAGCCTATGTGGAGCGCGACGTCAGGCGCCTGCTCGAGCGCACGCTGGCCCACATCCCGGCCGACAGCGAGTATTACGCCGCGGCCGACTTTGCCATGCAGGCCTGCCGCCGCAGCCGTGGCTGGCGCGAGGCCTGGGCGCTGTGCGAGGCGCGCTTTGAACGCTACAACTGGATTCATGCCTACCCCAATGTGGCGGCCCAGATTGTGGCCATGTGGTTTGGGCAGGGCGATTTCGACGAGACCATCTTTATCATCGGCATGTGCGGACAGGATGTGGACTGCAACGCCGCGCAGGTCATGAACGCCCTTGGCGTCATGCTGGGCGTCAAAGGCATCCCGGCGCGCTGGCTGGACCCCATCGGCGACCGGCTGGACACCTATGTGCGCGGCATGAAGCAGATGAGCATTTCGGGGCTGGCCGAGTGGACCAAAAAAATGGCCAAAAAACTTGCCTGATTTTTGACAAATCGGACAGCACGGGGGACAAACGACCTGCTCATCAGAACAATTTGAAAAACATCAATGTGTTTTATCACAAAATTATCACAACTTTGTCGACGCCTTTTCCCCTAAAATCCCTTGAAATCTGCGAGGAAACATTGTAGAATGAGGGGGAGTAGGGGGCTGCCCATATCACATTTTCTTAAAAAATGGACGGCCCGCAAATCAACGACAAAACTGAAAAAAAGGAAAAGGAGTACGATCATGAAAAAACTATTTGCGCTGCTTCTCTGTTTGTGCATGGTATTTGCTCTGGTGTCCTGTAATGAGACCGAAGGAGAAGGAGAAGGAGAAGGAGAAGGGAACGGCGAGACTTCTGACGTTTTGAAGATTGCCTGCCTGATCAACGGAAACCTGGGGGATTTGTCTTTCTTTGACTCTGCCAACAACGGCATGGTCATGCTCAAGGATGAGCTGGGCGACGCTGTGGACATCAGCGTGATTGAGATGTCCTACGACAACACCAAGTGGGAGCCCGCCCTCATCGACGCGGCCGAGTCCGACTACGATATCATCATTGTCGGAACCTGGCAGATGCAGGAGATTCTGGAAAAGTATGCCGACCAGTATCCCGAAAAGACCTTCTTCCTGTATGACAGCTCGGTGGTGTGGGACAACGGGGAATTCAAGAATGTCTACTGCATCGAGTACAAGCAAAACGAGGGCTCCTACCTGGCCGGTGTGCTGGCTGCCTCTCTGAGCAAGACCGGCAAGATTGCCTGTGTGGGCGGCCAGGACAACCCCGTCATCAACGACTTCATCGTGGGGTATATCCAGGGCGCCAAGTCGGTCAATCCCGACATTTCGGTCATGCACGCCTTTGTGGGCAACTTTAACGATTCGGCCAAGGCTGCCGATTTGGCTGCCGTCCAGTTCTCTTCGGGCGCCGATGTCAACTTCAACATCGCCGGCCAGGCGGGACTTGGCGTGTTTGAGGCTGCCGTCAATGCGGGCGGAAAGGATGCCGGCCTCTCCGTCATTGGTGTGGACTCCGACCAGGCGCTGGCCTTTGAGGCCAACGAGCAGCTCGACCGTGCCGAAATCACCCCCACCTCCATGCTCAAGAGAGTGGACATTTCGCTCTATGACGCCGTGAAGGCCTATATGGACGGAACACTGGAGCTGGGCAAGACGGTGTATGTCGGCCTGGAAGACAACTGCGTGGGCCTTGTGGAAAACAAGTACTATGAGGAGCTTGTGCCTGCCGAAGCCAAGGAGGCCGTGACTGCGGCTGCCGAGGCCATTGCTGCGGGCGAGGTGACGGTTGATTCCGCGATGGGTATGTCGCAGGAAGAGCTGACCGCCTACCGTGATTCGGCCAACTAACCTTGGTTGAAGTTAAAGACGGGAAATCACGCGTGTTGCAGCCTGTTTGAAAGGCGCTGAGAAAAAACATCTGCCCCGCACCGGCAACTGCCGGTGCGGGGCCTTTTTGAAGCAGGACGCCACGGCAGGGGGTGTAAGCAGCCTGTGCCGGGCGGCGTGCAGCATGTTGGACGGTGCGGCAGAGGAGACGGTTTGCCTTGACTTTTTCTGTCGGGCACGATACAATAAATCCGATACCGATGCAGGGGAGAGGGCCTCTTAAAGCCGGATGGTTTCGGGCGGGGGCATTCTTTCGACGCCAAGCCGGTATGCCACTCGCCTCCTTAGTTAAATGGATATAACAAGCCCCTCCTAAGGTTGTGCTCAACCAACCAACTCGAAGCCAAAAGTGATAGTTACCAATTCAATTTCATATAAGTCTCTGTAGCTCAGCAGG
Source organism: Candidatus Galloscillospira excrementipullorum (assembly GCA_018714125.1). Taxonomy (GTDB): domain Bacteria; phylum Bacillota; class Clostridia; order Oscillospirales; family Feifaniaceae; genus Galloscillospira; species Galloscillospira excrementipullorum. Next base: position 2,199 of record DVNV01000039.1, on the reverse strand, counting down.
ATAGAGCGTTCGCCTCCTAAGCGGAAGTAGGAGCATCCGCCAAAGATTGCAAAAAAATTGAACATTGTGCATAAGCCCTGGTAGCGTAGTGGATAACGCGACCGCCTCCTAAGCGGTAGACCGGAGGTTCGAGTCCTCTCCAGGGTGCCAAAAGGAGCCAAAACCGTCGGTTTTGGCTCCTTTTTTACACTTTACTTGAGAATCCATTCCCTGCAATTATATCAAGTTAGCTCGCATATTTTGCCTACACGCTTCTCTTGATTTGAGCTCGAAAAGCCGGAGTTTGCCTACACTTGCCAACATTTAAGTGTTCTCTACGCCTGTTTCCTGGTCTTTTTCTGCCCCTCTTAGTAGTTCGGATAACAGCTCCGGGCGGCTTTGGATTAGTGCTTTCAACTTACATAGCATATCAGCGTCTACACCCTCATCCGGTAATGTAGTGCCAATCTTGGAAAAGAACCCGGTGTCCATTTCATGTGCAATTAGCTTACGATCCGCATCGAACCCGTGGGCGTATGTATCCGTCACCATACGGGCCTCGGCATGGCCTGTGTCACCCTGGACAGCCTTGATATTGCCTCGGCTCAACTTGAGCTTCAGAGATGTACTGCTGTGACGTAGGCTATGGAATACGACCGGTCGGAAATTGTTTTCCGTGATGAGTTTGTTAAATGCCTTATCGATGATACGGATTTCATAGGGCCGGCCATTGAGCTGCGATACCACCAGGTCATAGTCGTGGTATTCGTCGCCCATCAGCCGCTTGTATTCTGCCTGCTGTGCCTTGACTTGTCGCAGTTCCTCTATGACAGCATTTGGAAGGTATATCGTCCGGTTACTGCTTTCAGTTTTCGGCGCTTTCAGTACAAGTGTAGTCGTAGCCTTCTTAGGCATAACAAGGGGGAATTTGAAAATAATCGTGCTGCGGTTGACCCGTTCCAATGCCTCGATGCTCTCATTATTGCAACGATGTAACTCACGATCCACCTTAAGTAACGCAGCACCTTCCGCCACCAATTCATCCTCGATATGTACATTGGTCCACTGTAATCCTAGAATTTCTCCCAGGCGCATGCTGCAGCCTAACGCAAGGTATAAGCAGATACGCAGGGGTTGCTCCTTGCAGGCAGAAAGAGCGGCGATTGCCTCATCATCCGACCACACTTCCCTTTTCTCCGCCTTGGCTGTCGGAAGAGTTGCCCCGATGGTTGGATTGACAGCGGTGTACTCCCATACCACCGCTTTCCCGAAAGCGCTTTTGAGTAATTTATGGATACGACCGATAGTGTGGGCCGTAATCTTGGCTCCTGTGTCCAAGTGGCCAGATACTACCACCGCCGGTTTATCAAGAAGCATCGTGTAGTAGGCGTCTACATCACGCACCGTAAACGAGCGTACATACCGATTTCCGATATAGGGCTTGATGTAGTTTTTGATGAGGCCCGTACACATGGAGTAATAGGAATTGCCCCATTTTTTTAGGCCGTAAACCTCCACATATTCATCCAGGAAATCGCCGATAGTAACCTCCTGCTTGATTCGGACAGCACCCTTGGCAACCTTCACAGGCGGTTCAAAGGTGCCGTTCTTTTTTGCCAGTTTGATTTGCATGTCCCGGAGTAGAGCCTCGTCTTTGGACTTGAAAGTCTCAGTGCGGGGAGAGGCCTCACCAGGACAGCGGTAAATCACCTGAAAAGAGTTACCTCTGATGCGAACAGACATTGACATTCCCTTCTCTCTTATTTATTATGGAAATATAAGCACTGCCCGCCAATGGGCAGCGGGCAGTGCTATACAAAAGGAACTAGGCGGTAGTCATTACACCGTCTTTGAGGAAAGAGATAAAGTTTTCCCTTGGAATGCGGTAGTGATTGCCGAGCTTTAAAGCCTTTATCTTTCCGGTATTGATTAGATGATAGGCTTTATTTCGTCCGATTGACAAGGTATCTGCAATATCCTCTACAGTGAGGACAAATGGCATGGATTCAAAATTTTTGTAAGTCATAGGGTGAATTCCTCCTTATTTATGTGGTTCTCTTCAATAATACATGAACATAACGAGCAACTTTTACAAGCTCCATTCGTCGCGGAGACCTATACCCTGGTATCCACGCGCCCCATTTCTAACGCGCTTGCAGGAAGTTACTCCGGGCCTAGTTTGCAGATAGTCAGAGAGCTTTCTAGCAAATTCAATCTGAG
>DVNV01000038.1 GCA_018714125.1 Candidatus Galloscillospira excrementipullorum | reverse complement strand
TCCATTTTTGCTTTGTCCGGGGCTTTGGGGAGACGGTGTTTGCCGTCAGCCCCATGAACCTGGCGCCTCATTTTGTGCATCCCCTGGCACGCAGCTTTTCGGATTTTCTGCGGCTGCTCCTGGCCTGCGGGCACACGGCTGCCCCCGAACAGGCATGGCAGTGGAATCAAGAGCAGTTTGCGGCATATCTTGAGGAAAATACGCCTTCGCAGGAACAAAAAGCCCTGCTGGCGCGCCTTGCCAGGCAGACCGGACTTTGCCCCATGGAGCACCCCTTTGACTCCCTGCAGGAGCTGCAAAGCTCCTTTGACTACGGCAAAATCCCCTATACCGAAGATTTCTACGACCCCGACATGAACCCCGACGCCCCCTGCACGCCGCAGCCATGGCGCGTCTTTTTCGACGGCGGCTTCAACGGCCGGGGCAAGGGGCGCGCCGCAGAGGAGCTGCCCTTGAACAGGGAGTTTGAATGGGCCGGCCGCCGATGGCGTATCCCCTGCCTTTACCTGTGCGGCCGTGGCCTGGTGCTCGACCTGTGCATGAGAGTTGAGCCCTCTGCGCTGCAGGCATTTGCAGCGAAATGGGATATTTCCGTCCTGTATGGACAAGAGGCATCCCTGTCCTCCGAACAGAGAATGCTGCTTGCGCTTGACAACCCCTTGTACCTTGAGTTTCGCTGCGTGCCGCATGTCAATGCAAGGGCCCTGCACGCCGTCCGGAGCTGGGCCACCGTCTATGCCCGTCTTTCGCCGGAGGCTGCCGTGGAGGACCAGGCCGTAAATGCCGTGCAGCACTACGGGCTGGACCCGGAAGCCGCCTGGGTCATCCGGCGCTTTTCCTTCCCCTGGGCGACAGCCCGCAAACCCCGTATCCGCACGCTGTCCGTCACCCTCAGCCAGGACGAGGTCTCGCTGCCCGGCCCCCATTTCAGCGTGACCGGCCCGGGAGATACCGTTTCCTTTTCCTTTGAAGGGCAGGACTGCCGCCTGACCGTGCAGGAATATGAGGCACAGCAAATGGACTGGAGCTCCATGCCGGACAAAGAGGTGCAGCGCCCGGAACACTACGTTGCCATGAGCTACACTCTCGCCCCGGAGCTGCCCGACGGCTGCATGGACATCGCCGACTGCGACGACGGCGACCGTCCCCGGTGCCCTTCTGCCGGCCCCGGCCTGCCCGAAGCCCTCTCCTACGCCGCCGTCATCGGCATTATCAGCCCCGCCTCCCAAAGCCTGCCGCCGCGCTTTGGCCAAAAGGGCCAGGGCCGCCTGCGCGCCGCCTGCTCCTCGCTGCACTTTGAGCCGGTCGAGCACGTGACCTGGCGCATGGTCTTCCGCAGGCGGCAATTTGACGATAACATCCTGGATTTGCTCCCTTAACGTCCGCCGGTATCCCTTAAAACCCTCAAATTCTCGGATTTTGAGAGTCATTCCCTGTTTTTCGGGTGGTATTCTCTCCTCTCAAAAGGGTAGAATGGAAGCACAAATCCAATAAAACGGAGGAAGAACACCCATGCACAGGAAAACCATCGGCGGCTTTATCGCCGCCTTGAGAAAGGCAAACGGCATGACCCAAAAAGAACTGGCAGACCGACTGAGCGTGTCGGACAAAACCGTCAGCCGTTGGGAGCGCGATGACGGCACGCTGGATTTGTCTGTCATCCCCGTTATCGCGGAAATTTTTGGCGTCACCTGCGACGAGCTGCTGCGCGGCGAGAGAACGCCCCCTCAGGAGCGCACGCCATGCGACGGGGAGTGTGCTGCGACTCCCCGGGAGAAAAGCAGCGCCAAAGGCTTCTGAATGCGGCCTTGTCCCAGTATCAGTCTCAGACCTTTTTTGCCATGGGAATTTCCGTGTGCGGGGGCATCGCTGCCCTCATCTGCAACCTTGCCTTTCTCAAAGCCCGTCTTGGATTCCTGTGCGGCGCCGTCTTTTTCACCGTCAGCCTTCTCTGTCAGGCCATTTTTGTCAACCGTACCCTTTTCAGCGTGCAGGACGACCAGCTCAACCAAGCACAGCTTGCCCCCTTCCGCTTGAGCATTGTCCGGCTTGCGCAAGCGTCCGTCGGCGTTACGGTGGGCTGCCTGGGGTTTTTCTCGCCCCTGCTCTTTGTCGATGCCTTTGCCGGGCTGAGCGCCGCAAGCATGTGCATTTTCGGCGCCGCCGGTGCGGCCTTTCTGCTGCTGGTTTACGCCATAGCCTGCCATGTTCTCCACGCCGTCCTCCTCAAAAAAGGGTTTTTGACGCTCGGCGAAAAGCAGGCCATCGTCTGGGCCCACAACCACAGGTTAAAGCAAAACTGCGCCCTCGCCCTGGCCCTCATGCTTGCCGTCACCTTTGTCTGCCATCGGGCGACAACCGCCCTCTGGGGTCCCTTCTCCGTCATGGAGGGCACCACCTTCCACGACTATGAGAGCTTTGTGGCCTTTATGGAGCAGGATGTGCCCTTCCCCCATGAGCCGGACTCCCCCCATGCACATGACGCGCCAACCCCCGCCGAGCAAAACGCCCTTGCCGACGATGGAATCGTCCACTACTACGACCAGGAGGGAAATGAAATCCCGGAGCAGGATGCCCTGCGTCACACGCTGGAAGACAAAAACGGCACCGTGGTGTGTGAATATCTCCAAAAAACAACAGCGTCATTTCGGTGCGCTACGCAAAGCAGGACGGCACCGTTTTGCCCATCACAGTTTGTACCTATGACGACCTGGAAAGGGCCGGGAAAACCGTATCGGCCCGCAACCTTGTATTTTGTGCCCTGTACCCTGCACAGGCTACCGCCGTGGGGCTTTTTTACTTCAAAAAACGTATGCGCTGCCAATAAAAAACGCCTGTCAAGTTTCCTTGGCAGGCGGCTTTTTATAAAGCACCCCCTTCAAGACCGCCGGGGCGCAGCCAAAATCTCCTTTGCCGCCCGGGCAGCCCGGCCTTTCCCCATCTCGGACTGCCCGGTGTACGCCCTCCCGCCTCTGTGCCCCGCGCCTTGCGGGCACGCTGCCTGCCCCCAGCAGGCGCCCGGCACTCCATTCTCTCTTCATCCCCTTGACAAACCAGCTATCTTGCATTACAATATAGCAGACATCTACCTTACAAAGCAAGATAGAGGAGGTGTGAGGCTTTGATTCCGTCCCAAATGCTCAAGGGAACGCTGGAGGGCTGTGTGCTGGCCGCGCTGCGGGAGCAGGAGTGCTACGGATATGAGATTTCTCAGAGGCTGGAGAGCCACGGCTTTGGACGTATTCCGGAGGGCACCGTCTACCCCCTGCTGCTGCGCCTGCAAAAGCGGGGGGCCATCACGGTCAGCTATCGGGCCTCATCGGGAGGGCCTGAGAGAAAATATTATGCCCTGACCGAGCTCGGTCAAAAAGAGCTTGCCGACTTTTTGCAGCACTACAGGGAGCTGACCCGGGCGGTGGAGCATCTTATCACGGCAACAGGAGGACAATGTCATGCGCAAACAGACGAAGCTGCTTTTGGAGGAAAATAACCGCCTGGAAGAGGCGCTGCAGCCCGAGGCACGCAGCCTCCTGACCGACGTGGTGGTCTATCTGCGGGGCTCCCGGGTGAGCACTTGGGAACAGGAACAGGTGCGCCGGGACGTCACCCGTATGCTGCTTGACGCGCAGGCTCGGGGAGAGGACGCAAGGGAAGTCATCGGGCCCGACCCCAGGGCCTTTTGCGACAGCGTTATCGAGGCGCTGCCGCCCATGCCCCGTGCCGAGCGCCTGCTGTGCACCTTGCGGGACGGCCTGCTGGCGGTTTTGATTTTGCTGGCCCTATGGGCGGCGCTGGGTATTGCGGAAGGGCTGCTGGGCGTGGGAAGCTGGCCCAAGCTGACGCTGACCGTCGGGCAGTGCTTGGGCGGCGCCGGCATTGTGGCACTCTCCTGTCTGGTGGTGACACAAATTTGCAAAACCTCCTTTGACGCCCCCAAAAAGGCACCATGGCTGCTGCTGTTTGCCGCCTTCTTTGTGCTGCTGTGCCTGACCTTCTTTTTGCGTCAGCCGGTGGCCATGCTCTCTCTTCCGGTTGTCGCCGGCATGCTCGCCGCACTGTTTCTCCTCTATAAGCTGCTGGATATTCGGCTGGACTGAGTTTTTGCAAAAAAAAGCCTGCGTCCCCTCCGGACGCAGGCTTTTTGTCTCTTTTTTCCTTCCTCTTAAAAAGGCATCCTTCTTAAGAGATGGCTTTTTGCTGCATTCCTGCTGCAAGGCTCACCAAAACCAGTGAAAGGGGTTGAGTGCCTCGGAGAAAAAGGCCCAAAACGTTTTTCCAAAGGTGCTCTTTCTCTGACCGGACTTTGAACAGAGCATTCGAAAAAGGGCAATGACAAAGCAAAGCAGGGCATAGAGCAGCACGGCAAGCAATATGGGCAAAAAGGATTCCACCGCCTAAACCTCCCCGTTGTCGTTTTTGATGGTTGCGCCGCGCAAAAGAGAGGGCTTTTTGGGGCAGGCGCACAAAAGAGAATTTGCCGAGCGCAGCGTCTGGGCAAAAAAAGGCCCGTAACGTGCGGCTTTTTCAAGGGCAGGACATGTTTCATATAAAAAAGAAGCGGACGCCCTTTGGAATAAGAGCCCCCGCACAAAAAAGCTGCGGCCAGGCTCTCCCAAAGCGCAAGCCCCTCTTTCATCGCACTTTTCCATTCTCTGCCGGAAACCCGATGCCTGCCTAACTTGCCAAGCCCTTCCCAGGCAGGAGCCGGCTGCTGCCGGTACGGACATCTGTTGCAGCGTTGCCATCCCGTCTTCTCCGGGTCAGGAAGTGCCATACCACTTTTGGGGAGAGCTCTTCTCGGGGCTTCCTACACGCCGCCTGAACATCGGCAGGGGAGGAAAAACAAAAAACCCTAGAACCATGACGGCTCTAAGGTTTCTGTGGAGCTGTTAGGCAGATTCGAACTGCCGACCTCTTCCTTACCAAGGAAGTGCTCTGCCTACTGAGCTATAACAGCATGGTGCACCTTCAGGGACTCGAACCCGGGACCCGCTGATTAAGAGTCAGCTGCTCTACCAACTGAGCTAAAGGTGCATATTGGTGACCCGTAGGAGAATCGAACTCCTGTTTGCGGCGTGAGAGGCCGCCGTCTTAACCGCTTGACCAACGGGCCATATGGCAGGGGCAGAAGGACTTGAACCCTCGGCACGCGGTTTTGGAGACCGCTGCTCTACCAACTGAGCTATACCCCTAAATCTATGGCAAAAGCCACAACACTATTATCCACAAAAACAGGGGAAAAGTCAACTGCTTTCTTAAAATAAAGCTATTTTTGTGGAAGGTCAGGGGTTTGCAAAGCAAAAACCTTTGTGCAGTGCCTGTCCATACAAACATTGCGACCGCTCAAGCCTCTCTCGCCCCGGCTTACACGCCTGTGCCTGTCCGTAGGCAAGGGTTCCTGCTCCAGTCTATCGTCATCAGACTTCAACAATCTGTATGGCTAGTGGTGGGCCTTCAGGGACTCGAACCCGGGACCGACCGGTTATGAGCCGGCTGCTCTGACCAACTGAGCTAAAGGCCCGTTTTGGCTCCCCCTGTTGGACTCGAACCAACGACCCTGCGGTTAACAGCCGCATGCTCTACCAACTGAGCTAAGGAGGAATATCTGCAGTGGCTGCGCCGCAGCGCAGCCACTGCCTGTGTGTTGGCGCCG
>DVNV01000037.1 GCA_018714125.1 Candidatus Galloscillospira excrementipullorum | reverse complement strand
AGTTTAACAAAAAAGAGCTTGCGTCCTCGCCTTGAAGACAAAAAAAGAGGGGAGAGAACGCGAACAACTCGCATTCTCTCCCCTTTGGCTCAAGGGTTTGGCTGGCGCACAGCTTGAGAGGGCCGAGGCCGTTGGGAAGGGGGCAGGCTTTTGGTCAGCGACGGCGCACAAAGCCCAGCCTGTCGTAGATATCCATCACCTTGGCGTCGGTGATGTCGCGGGCCTTTTGGGCGCCCTTGGCCATGACGTCCTCCAGGTAGGCGCGGTCCTTGAGCAGCTCAAGGCTCTTTTCGCGCAGGGGGCGCAGCAGCTCGATGACGGCCTCGGCCACGGCGGGCTTGAAGGCGCCGTAGCCCTTGCCCTCAAATTCGGCCTCCACCTGTGCCACCGTTTTCCCGGTGGCCACCGAGTAAATATTGATCAGGTTGGAAACGCCCGGCTTGTCTTCCGAGAAGGCCACTCTAGAATCGCTGTCGGTCACGGCGCGCTTGAATTTGCGCAGGATGTCGTCGGGCGAGTCCATGACCAGGATGTAGGCGTTTTCGTTGGAGTCGGACTTGCTCATCTTGCGGGAGGGGTCCTGCAGGCTCATGATTTTGGCCCCTTCCTTGGGGATGAAGGCCTCGGGCACCACGAAGGAGCCGGGGAAGCGGTTGTTGAAGCGGATGGCAATGTCTCTGGCCAGCTCCACATGCTGCCTCTGGTCCTCGCCCACCGGCACGATGTCGGCATCGTAAATCAGGATGTCGGCCGCCATGAGCACGGGGTAGGTGAAGAGGCCGGCGTTGACATTGTCGGCATGGCGCTGGCTCTTGTCCTTAAACTGGGTCATGCGCGAGAGCTCGCCGAACATGGTAAAGCAGCTGAGCACCCAGCTCAGCTCGGGGTGGCCGGGCACATGGCTTTGAATGAAAAGCACGCACTTGTCGGGGTCAAGGCCGGCCGCCAGCAGCTGGGCAAAGAGCTGATAGGTCTGTTCCCGCAGGTCGTCGGGATTCTGCCGGACGGTGATGGCGTGCAGATCGACGACACAGTAACGGTTGTCAAACTCGTCGCTGTCCTGGATGTCAACCCAGTTCTTAATCGACCCCAAATAATTTCCGAGTGTGATTTTCCCGCTGGGCTGGATGCCGCTCAGACTGACCTTGCGCTTTTTTTCCATCACTGTATCGCTCCTTTTCTATAGATTTTGGGCAAAGGCAGATTTCCCGCAGCCCTGCCGCGCAAAGACAAAAGCCCCCTCTGCCCGGCCGGACGGACGCGGCAAAGAACAAGGGCTCTTTTTCAAAGCCTTTGCGAATACCGCATATTATATCAAAAAATCCCCCCGTGCGCAAGGTGCGCAACGGGGGTTTTGCAAAAAATACATTGACACAGAAGCCGCCTTCTGACACAGGGGCGTTCCGGCAGATGCCGGCACAGGCGTCCGCGCACGGCAAAACGCGCCAAGCCGCAAAAGGGCGGGCGCGGCCACGGGGGCAGGGGCAAGAGGGCCGCCCTCCCCGACGCGCGGGGGACCGGGGGCGGGACGCCTCAAAGCGGCGGCAGCAGGAAGCCGAAGACCGCCCAGACCAGCACGAAGGTGATCACGTTGGAGAGGCTGTTGAAGAGAGCCGCCGCCTTAGGGTGAAAGTCGTATTCCGAGCAGTAGGCGATGCAGTTGATGGCGCCGGGCAGCAGGAAGAAGAGCACAAGGGTATAGCGCGTCAGAGGGGGGTACAGATTCAGGGCGCACAGGGCAAAGGCGGCAAGCCCGCCCGCCAGGTAGCGCAGGGGCAGCATTTTGAAGACCAGCCGCCGCTCGTCGGCGCCCAAGTTGAAGTCGAGCGTCATGCCCAGAGCCAGCATGGAGAGCGGGGTGTTGATTTTGGTGATGGTATCGGTAAAGGTGTAGCAGAAGTCGGGCAGGTGGATGCCGGTGGCGGCCATGAGAAGCGCCGCCGCCAGGGCCAGCAGAACGGGGGAGGTGGCAAGCCGGCGGCCTGCCGCGCGCCAGTCGGCGCCCTGCTCGGTGTAGAGCTGGGCGTGGATGACGCAAAAGGCATAGAGCGTCACGGCGTTGCCGCCGTGCACGGCCACCATGATGGGCGTGGCCTCGGGGCCAAACAACGCCTCGGCGAGAGGGATGCCGATAAAGCCCACATTGATGCCGGCAAAGTTCAAGACGGCCATGCCCTTTTGGGAGCGTGTCTTGCCGGGGAGAAGGAGGTAGACAAGCGCCGACAGGAACATGCCGAACAGGCAGGACACCGCAAAAATCGAGAGATACTCGGGCGTGAGCTCCACCGTGCGGAAGTTGGACAAAATGAGGCAGGGGATGATGAGGGTGGTGATGAGCTTAAAATAGATTTTATAGTCGTTTTCCCCCACGGCGCCGCTTTTGCGCAGCACAAAGCCGGCCGCGATGACCGAGCCCAGCAGCAGGAAGACCGAATTGACGGAAGACATGAGAAAAACCCCTCTCTTGCAAAAAACGCGGGTTTTTGCGCGCACCGGCGGTTTTTTTTATTGTAGCGCCTTTGATGGGGGGATGCAAGGGGCTCTTTCGGGGAGAGGGGGCCCTGCCGGCCGGGCGCTTTTTTTCAAAAAGGGAGGGCATCGGGGAAAAAGCGCCCGGCCGGCAGGGCGGGGCGCGCCTGCGAGGCTGGCCGCCGACCGCCGCCGCAGCCGCCGCCCCGCCGGGCAGGGACGCCGCAGCGTCCCTGCGGGGCGCGGCCCTGTGCCGAGGGGCGGGCTAAAAAAGGGATGCCGGTGGGCACACAGGGGGAGAAAAGGAAAGGGGAAAGGGGCCGCGCTTTGCGCAGGCATTGGCCTGCGCTTCGCCGGGGCGGCCCCGCCCAAGCGCCCCGCCCAAGCGCCCTGCCCACCCCGTACCGCCCCCTGCCTGAGGGGGCCGGTGTTTCCCGTGAAACAAAAAGCGGCGGGGAATCTCCCCGCCGCTTACGCCCCGGTGTTCCAAAGCGCAAGGGGTTGAAGGCTCAGGCGAGCGGAAGGTAGCCCGTCTGCTCGATGATGTCCTGCCCCTGCTCCGACAAAAACCAGTCGATGAGCAGGGGGATGTTCGGGTTGTCGTTGGCCGCGTCGTAAACGGCGTAAAACTCGCTCACAAGGGGGTAGCCGCCCGACGTCACGCCCTCCAGGTCGGGATACACCCCGTCGACCGCCAGCATCCTGACATTCCCGTTTGCCACCACGTCCTCCACATAAAACCGAAAGGAAAAGCCGATGGCGGCACCCAGGAAGCCCAGGTAATTTTTCTTTGTGGGATGTCCCTCCATGAAGGACAAAAAGGCGCTCTGGCTGCCGCTCCCCTCAGCTCTCTGCAGAGGCAAAATGGGCGTGTGCGGGCCGCCGAGCTGCGACCAGAAGGTGTAGTCGCCGGCATAGATGCCGCGAATCTGCTGCAGGGTCAGGGAGGTGACGGGATTGCGGCTGCTGGTCAGGAAAACAAAGGCCTCGCGTCCGATGGGCACCAGCCGGAGCTGCACGCCCTGCTGCTCGGCGTATTGAAGCTGCTGCTCCGAGGGGGCGGCGCACACCACGATGTCGGAGTCGCCGTCCACCACGGCCCGGTAGGCGCCCGCCGTGTTTCGCATCTGGAGGCGGCTGTCTTTGGTAAAGTCGCTGCCGTCAAACTCCACCGCGCTCTCGGGGTAGAGGGCGTGGACAAAGGCGGAGGTGACGGGGTAGAGCGCCGAGGCCGAGTCAATCACGGGCAGTTCCCCGCTCAGCGCAAGCTGCCCCGTGACCTTCACAATCTCCGAGTCGTCGTCAAAGGGGAGGTAGCGGTCGAGCTCAATGGCCTTTGCGCGCAGCCCCCGGTCGGCGCTCGGCAGGCAGCGCCAGGTGCCCAGCGTGAAAAGGGCGGCGTTAAAGAGCAGAAAGGTGAGCGCCACGGCCGTCAGCATGGCGGCCTGGCGGGTTTTTCGCTTCATGCGGCTCACCTCCCGCGCGCCAGAAAGGAGAGAATGGAGCAATTGGAATAAAGCCAGCCCAACAGGACCATATGGGCGAGGGTGAGGGCGCAGCCTGCAAGGGTCACGGCCAGCAGCCTGCGGGAATAGGTTTTGTCATCCATAACAAAAGACCTCCTTTTCAAATGCCGCCCCTTACATGCCCGCAATGAGCTGGGTAAAAAGCCAGGCGGTGAAGGCGACCACCACGCAAACACAGGCAAGGGCGATGGAGGGTGCCTTCAGGGCGGCCTTTTTGGCCGCGCGAAGGGCGGTGTCCTCCTTTGGGGTTTTGAGGTAGTCAAACAGCGACGAGGCAAACCACACCAGGACAAAGCCGGGCGCAATCACGGCAAGATAGGGCGCAATGCCCACGCTGAGCATGAATAAGAAAGACAGGGCGTCAGACAAAAAGCCGGGCAAAAAATCCCCTCCTTTCGCAGGGCTGCAGACAAAAGGCTGCGCGGCGGGCGCTGCCAAGCCGCCCGCTTTTGAAAAAGGGGGCGGACGGCACAGGCACCCTGCCACCGTGCAGAACATAGCAGAACATAAAAATATTTTAGATATTCTGCCAAAATAATAGCACAAAAACAAAAACAATTCAACAGCTTTTTGAAAAATTCCTGAAAAGTGCAGAGAAATTGCCCGGTGCATGGGCGGGCGGCAGGGAGCGGCCGGGGGGGAGAGAAAAAGGGGAGAGGTCGGCCTTTTTGGGGTGCCTTCAGGGCGGCTTTTGCGGCAGGCCCGCGCAGGGGGCAAAAGGAAGGAAAGGCTGCTTGCTCTTGGCTTCTCTTTGCGGTATAATAAAAAGCAACCATATTTTGAGGGCGAGAGCCGCAGGTGCTTTCGCCCTTTATATCTGTCACAGGAGGCTCAAAGGCAGGGCGCCTCTTCGAGGGCCTTTGCCCGGAGCGGCTGCAAAAAAAGACAAGAAATCGGAAGGGAGACACCGGTCATGACATTTCGCAAAAAGTGGCTGCCGGCCGTTTTGGCAGTGGCTGTCTGCGCCGTGGCGGCCTGTGCTTTTGCCGTTTCCTCCGCTCCCCGGGGAGAAACCGTTGAAAGCAGGCAGGAGATGTTAAACGCGGCCATCTCAAAGGGCAGGGACTGGACGATTTTGAAGGAGCTGGAGCTTGAGGACTGCGTGGTCAGCGCGGCATACAGCGCCGACCGGAAGTGCGCGCTTGCCGTGTTTGAGCCGCAGGGAGAGGGGGCCTACAGGCTTCGCACCACAACGACGCGGGACGCCGACCAAATCATCATCGCAGGCACCATGGCAAACGGCGCGTGGTATGACCTTGTCTGGTTCCAGGGTGCCGAGACGGAATATGCAGAAGTCACCTACACCGTCGGCGGGCAGGAGCAGCAGCCCCTGAGGTTTGATACGGGGGAGATGGAGATTCTCAGCATCAAAAATCCGCAAAAAGAGTACTCCATGCAAGTGGTTTATTACGACGGAGAGGGCAACAGGTACGAGTGACCTCCCGTCCGGGAGAGGCAGGGGCCGCAAGCGGCCAACGACAATCAAGACAACAAAGGAAAAGGAGCGGGAATTTCATGAAAAACCCCCATTTGCGCGCACCGGCGCTGCTGCTTGCGCTGCTGCTGATGCTGACGCTTGCCGCCTGCGGCGATGACGACACCGAGACCATGGCGCCCGTGGAGCCGGACAAGCTGCCCGGGCAGGAGGAGACGCAGGAGAAGGGTGTCCTCAACCCGCTCACGGGGCTGCGGGAGGAGACGTCCTACACCCTGGCGCGGCCCATTGCCGTCATGATCAACAATCTCAAGCAGGCCACGCCGCCGCGCGGGATGTCGGCTTACGACGGCGCCTTTGAGGTGCTGGCCGAAGGGGAGATCAACCGCATCATCGCCCTCTTTTACGACTACGAAAGCATCCCCGAAATCGGCTCTGTGCGCTCGGCGCGCGACTACTATTTTAAGCTGGTGCGCCCGCTCGACCCCATCGTGCTGCACTACGGCGGCAGCGACGCCGCCTACATCTACATCAAGCAAAACAAGCTCGACACGCTCAACGGCATGGAGAGCAATGTCGACAGCCTGCTGTACTGGCGGGACCAGCAGCGCATCAAGAGCGCCGGCTATGAGCACAGCGTCTTCACGAGCGGGGAGAAGGTCAGGGAGGCCGTTGAGCAGCTCGAGCGCCGCACGGAAACCGAGCAGACCGAGCCCTTTTTCCGGTTTCGCGGGGAAGAGGAAGAGGCCAGGGCACCGGGCAGCCTGCCCGGCGTCACCATCACGGTGCCCTTCTCGCACTACATTGAGCCCGTGTTTGAATATGACGCGCAAAAAGGGTGCTACCTGCGCAGCCAGTACGGCGCCCCATACGTCGACGAGACCACGGGGCAGCAAATCGAGGTGGACAACCTGTTTATCGTCTTTGCCGAGCACCGTGCGGTGGGCGACGAGGCCGGCCACATCGAGGTTGTCACCACGGGAAGCGGGCAAGGCCTGTATTTTTCAAAGGGTGCGGGCTGTGCCGTCAACTGGAGCAAGCAGGGCGACACCGACTTTTTCACCTTTACCGACGAGGCCGGGCAGGAGCTTGAGGTCAACAGGGGGCGCATGTGGATTTGCGTGGTTGCGCCAAACTGCAAGGTGAGCTATACCGACCCTGCGCAGCAGACCGACACGCAGGAGCAGGCGGACGGGGAGACGGCCAATGCCTGAGCGGCAGGGGCTTGAGGCGCTGCCCGGCCTGCTGCTGCCGTGGTACAGGGCGCATGCGCGCCGCCTGCCCTGGCGGGACAGCCCCACGCCCTACGCCGTTTTGGTCAGCGAAATCATGCTGCAGCAGACGCGGGTGGAGGCGGCGCTGCCCTATTTTGAGCGGTTTATGGCCGAGCTGCCGGATTTTGAGGCGCTTGCCGGGGCGGACGAGGCGCAGCTCCTGAAGCTGTGGCAGGGGCTTGGCTACTACAGCAGGGCCCGCAACCTGCAAAAGGCGGCGCAGCTTGTGGTGCAGCGCCACGGCGGGCAGCTCCCGGCCGACCTTCGCGCCCTGCGTGCCCTGCCGGGAGTGGGCGACTACACGGCGGGGGCGGTGGCCTCCATCGCCTTCGGGCTGCCGGCTGCGGCGGTGGACGGAAACGTGCTGCGCGTGTTTGCAAGGCTTCTGTGCAGCGGGGAGAGCCTCTCTTCGCCTGCCTTCAAAAAGGAGGTGGCGCGCCGGGTGGAGGGCCTGATGCCGAAGGGGCAGGAGGGCGACTTCACGCAGGCGCTCATGGAGCTGGGGGCCACCGTCTGCCTGCCAAACGGCAGGCCACTGTGCGAAGCCTGCCCGGTGAGAGAGCTGTGCGGCGCCGCCTGCGAGGGGCGGCAGCAGGAGCTGCCGGTCAGGCAGGAGAAAAAGGCGCGTCGCAGGGAGCAAAAGGCGGTGCTGCTGCTGTGCGCAGGGGAGCTGACGGCGCTGCGGCGCCGACCCGACAGGGGGCTTTTGGCCGGCCTGTGGGAGCCGGTGACGCTGCCCGGCACGCCCGACGAGGCGCAGGTGCGCCGCGCGGTGGAGGAGCTGGGCGGCGCGGTGAGGCAGCTTGTCCCCCTGCCGGCGGCAAAGCATGTCTTCACCCATGTGGAGTGGCATATGACGGGCTGGCGCGTCGAGCTCGAGAGCGCACGGGGGCTTGACCCCTCCCTGGTCTTTACGACGGAGCGGCAGCGCCGCGAGCAGTACGCCGTCCCCAGCGCCTACCGGGCCTATCTGAAGCCCCCTCGCCGGCGCTGAGACGAAAGCCTCCCCTCCTTTTTTCCGTGGAGGGGAAAAAGGCTTTTGCGGCGCGGCCCTTCAAACAAGGCAAGAAAAAAGGGCGGGGGCCCTGCGGAGTTTATCCGCAGGGCCCCCGCCCTTTGCAGAAACGAGCAGGGGAGGCATCCTTCAAAAAATGCCCTCCAAGCCTCCGGCGCGTTTTTTTCGTGCGGCCTGCCTTGGCGCGCAGGGGTGCGGGAGGCCTCCCTTTGCCTTAGCTGCGCCTTGCGCACTCCAAAATGACCAGAATGGGAAGCGCGAGAATGGTTGCAATGATCAAAAGAGGCATTGCCAGATTCCCTCCCTTCCAAAGAGAATGCAGGTCGTCAGAGAATGGGGGTCGTCGCCCCTTCGTCAGGAGCCGGGATTTGCCGGCCGGGGGGCCGTGGCTTCAGGGGCGTTTTGTCAGGGCAGCACCTTCGCCCATTTTTGGGAGAGCGTCTCCAGCAAAAGGGCCTGGCTCTCCCCTTCGTATTCCGAAAAGGTCAGGTAGCTCACGCAGTTTCCCTTGAGGGCAACAAAGTCAAGGCCGCTTTGCCATGCGCCGTCCAGGCCCTCAACCGAAAGCGGGGTAAAGGCCTCCTGGCTTTGCCCGAAGGTGGAGGAGACCATGAGGGCGGGCACGATGTCGCGGGCCCTCTGCGGGCTGGAGAAGAGAAAGACCTCCTGATAGAGCCAGACAAAGTCGTCCCCGCAGGTCATCGACTGCCGGGTGTCCCACACCCTGGCCGCCAGAGAGGGGATTTGAGAGACGTCGTTGCCCTCGTCGCCGCTCCAGTAGTGGGGCTCGCCCTCAAACCCAAGCTCCTGCAGCAGCAAATAGGGGTCGTCGCTTTGCGCAGGCAGCGCCGTGTGCTGCGTCTGTTTCCACTGCCACAGCATCAGCAGCAGCATGCACAGCATGCCAAGCCAGCACAGCGCCGCAAACAGGCGGTAGGGCAGGTGGCGGCCCGAGGGGGCGTGGTCGAGCGGATGCCCCTTTTTGAGGCGGCGGCACAGCCGCATGGTGTGGATGGCGCCGTAGAGGTTGGAGACAATGCCCCAGACAACCAGCAGGCAGAGCAGCAGCATCATGGCCGTGTTTCGGGCCAGCTCCAGCGTCCATTGCGCTTTGAGCGCCGTGAGCGCCTGGGAAAAGCTGTCGTCGCGCATGCCCGCCGCGAAGAGCAGCAAAAGCAGACAGCTCAGCGTCACGGGCAGCCAGCTCAGCAGGTAGCTGCGCCGCAGCGCCTTCAGGGTGGCCGCCTGGGAAACGGGGTCGCTGTAAAACTCCGGGGCGTCGCTGCCGGCAGGGGCGCAAAAGACGTTGACCAGCCCGCAGCGCGTGACAAACTGCCAGCCGCTCTCCTCATACAGCGCGCGCTGCTCCTCGGGCAGCGTGAGGTCGTCGTCAAAGAGGGCGGGGGAGGCCAGCTCGATGCGGTAGCGCAGCTGCTGCGGCTCGCAGCGCTCAAACGAGCTCAGAAAAGCGCCCCGCCGGCGAAGCTTCCAGCCCTTTGCGGCCATATCGCCATAGCATTTTTCGTTTTCCCCAATGGCGTAGTCGCCCGGGTGGATGAGATACCGTCTCATGTCTGTTCCTCCAGTGCGGCGCCGTCTAGCACCATGTGCTTGAGGCGCCGGTATTCGACCCGCAGGGCGTCGAGCCCCTTTTGGGTGATGGCATAGGTCTTGCGCCGCTCCTGCTCCGAGGCCAGCACAATGAGCCCCTCCTCCTTCATGCGGGTCAGTACGCCATACAGCGTGCCCGGTCCCATTTCCACACGCCCGCCCGAGAGCTCCCGGATGCGGGCAATCATCCCGTAGCCGTGCCCCGGCTGCAAAAGACTCAGCAAAATGTAATACATGGCCTCGGTCATGGGCTGTGCCTGCGGCATGAGGGAGCCCCCCTTTCCGAGCGGCAGTGCGGCCGCTATTATGTCTCTCGATATATCGCGTGACATAATAATAGCATGCCCGACAGGCCCTGTCAAGAGGGGAATGACAAAGGCGCGCAGTGGGGCGCGGGGCTTTACGCGGCGGGACAAACCCGGTATAATAAAAGAAGGAAAAAACCGGCACCGCACGGTTTGCTGCGCGCTGCTGCGCCAGGCGGGTTGGCGGGGGCCGTGACCAAAAAAGCAAAAGAGGGGGAAACCTGCATGAAAATCACGGAGGATATCCTTTACGTCGGCGTCAACGACCACGACATTGACCTGTTTGAGGGGCAATACGTCGTGCCAAACGGCATGGCCTACAACTCCTATGTCATTTTGGACGACCAGGTTGCCGTGATGGACACGGTGGACGCGCGCTTTGCCGGGCAGTGGCTTGACAACGTAAAGCAGGCGCTGGGGCAGCGCAAGCCGGCCTATCTGGTGGTGCAGCACATGGAGCCAGACCACTCGGCCAACGTGGCGCGCTTCATGGAGGCCTATCCCGACGCCGTGGTGGTGGCCTCGTCCAAGGCCTTTGCCATGATGAAGCAGTTTTTCGGCACCGATTTTGCCGACCGCCGTCAGGTGGTGGGCGACGGCGACACGCTGTGCCTGGGCAGCCACACGCTGCGCTTTGTCACGGCGCCCATGGTGCACTGGCCGGAGGTGCTCATGACCTACGACGAGAGCGCAAAGGTGCTCTTTTCGGCCGACGCCTTTGGAAAATTCGGGGCGCTCGACGTGCAGGAGGAGTGGGCCTGCGAGGCGCGGCGCTACTACATCGGCATTGTGGGGAAATACGGCGCGCAGGTGCAGGTTGTGCTGGGCAAGCTGGGGAAAGCCGAGCTTTCGGCCATCTGCCCCCTGCACGGGCCGGTGCTGACCGGGGAGCTTGGCCGCTATTTGGAGCTTTACAACATCTGGTCGTCCTATGGCGTCGAGAGCGAGGGGGTTGTCATCGCCTACACCTCGGTTTACGGGCATACGCGCGAGGCGGTGGAGCTGCTGGCCGACCGGCTGCGCCAGAGGGGCTGCCCGGAGGTGGTCGTGACCGACCTTGCGCGCTGCGACATGGCCGAGGCGGTGGAGGACGCCTTCCGCTATGGCACGCTGGTACTTGCCACCACCACCTACAACGGGGAGATTTTCCCCTTTATGCACACTTTTTTGCACAATCTCACCGAGAGGAACTTCCAAAACCGCAAGGTGGCTTTTGTGGAAAACGGGAGCTGGGCTCCTCTTGCGGCAAAGACCATGAAAAAGCTGCTGGAGGGCAGCAAGCAGCTGACCTTTGCCGAAACCACCGTCACGCTGCGCTCGGCGCTGGACGACGCCAGCCGCCGGCAGGTGGAGGCTCTGGCGGAGGAACTGTGGCCGGGTGACGGACGGTAGGCTGCACACGCCCTGCCCTTCCCCAGGGGTGCCGGAGGCTCCCGGGGGAGGGGCCCCGGCTTTGGGGCGGACAAAGCCCGGCAAGGCGCGCGGCGTCCGCCACGCGCCTTGCCGGAGAGGGGCGGCGGCAGCGCGGGAGCGGGTTCCCGC
>DVNV01000036.1 GCA_018714125.1 Candidatus Galloscillospira excrementipullorum | reverse complement strand
TTTTGCGCAAGGGGAAGGAAATTTTCCTGCGGAGAACATTGTATGACCATCCCCCTCGCCTTGAGAACCCTGAAAATCCCCCGAACCTATCGGGGCTACCGACGGATGATTGCCGCACTGGAGCTGTGCCTGAGCGACGAGCGCGAGCCTTCCGCCCCACACCGCTCCAGCCTCTACGCACAGGTGGCCGCACGCTGCGGCTGTTCGCGCTCGGCCGTGGAGTCCAGCCTGCGCACGGTGATTTCCCATGTCTGGCGTGTCAGCCGCAGCGCTCTGACGCAGATGGCAAACTATCCCCTCGACGCGTCTCCCAAAACCATGGAGTTTCTCTCCATTGTGACAAATTACATTCAGCGCAGCACGCCGCACCCCTGACCGCCGCTTTGGCGCTGCGTCTGCCCCCCTTCCCCCCCCGTTGCAGGGCGGCCCTCCATGCCGGCAGCCGCTTGACGAAACCCCGGCACAAAGGGTATCATCAAAGTCCAAAGGGGTTTTTGCCTGCCGCTCCCCGGCAGGCAAAAGGCTCTGCTTGCGGCACATCCGCACCACAACCGATGAAATGAGGTGTTGACAAGTGACCCCTTCCTTTTCCAGCATTCTTCAGCAGCACACCGCAGCATATCCCCTGATGGCTCCCCAGGACTACGGCAAGCTGGCCTACCAAAACGAATTCGGCCCCGGGCACATGATTTCTGACAAGCAGGCGGCCTTTGATTTTTTGCTGCGCGAGTGGCGCGAGGCCGCCCGCCCTTCCTACCCGGACGAGGGGGCCGTTTCGGGCGCACACCCCGCGCCCCCTCTGACGGCCGAACCCATTGGAAACGGCCTGTGCCGTTTCCATCTGGACGGGAGCTTTTGTCCCGAGGAGGCCGCCCCCCTGCTTACCGAGCTTTTCTGCCGCACGGCGCTCGAGCACACCGGGACAAGAGAGGGGCTTGAACAAAAGCTTGCCTTGCTGCCAAAGCTGGGGATTCCCCGGCTTGCGCAGTGGCTGGAGGGCTACCGCGCGCGCGGCTGCCCGCCGGTGCACCACAGCGAGGCCTTCCGGCAGGCCTATCATCCCCACTACCGGGTGCTGCGCAGCGAATACGCCTTCTTTTTTAAGGCGCTGCTGCTGCTCCGGGGCATGCTGGAGGGCAAAGGGGCAGCGCCTGTCGTCGTGGCAATCGACGGGCGTTGCGGCAGTGGAAAGAGCCGCTTTGCCTCCCTGGTGGGCAGACTCTTTCCCTGCAGCGTGCTCCATATGGACGATTTTTATCTTCCTGAGCACCGCCGGAATGCCAACTGGATGCAAGTTCCCGGGCAAAATATCGACTTTGACGCCCTGAGCGGCGTCCTGCACACCCTGCGGGCTGGGAAAACAGTCTCCTGCCGCCGTTTTGACTGTGCCTCCGGGCACTATGACGACACCCTGTATATCACTCCTCAGCCCCTGATTTTGCTTGAGGGGAGCTACAGCATGCACCCGCGCCTTGACGCAGATGTCGACAAAAGCATCTTTCTTACCTGTGCACCACAGGAGCAGCTCCGCCGTCTTCAGCGCCGTCAGCAGGGCAGTATCGGCGTCTTTGAATCGCTGTGGATTCCCTTGGAGGAGTGCTATTTTCAAACCTTTCAGGTGGCGAATTCCGGCGATTTGACTCTTGATACAACATTTTTTTCTGAAATATAAATATTTCTATGAAAAACAAGAGTCCCGATTCGACTTCATGTTCCCGGCAGGGCTCGCTGTATGCTCGCGCAAATAATTTAATAATTATACAGAGGTGCCGTTTTTTACGAGCACCTCTTTTTCTTGTATAAATGTTCTGAAAATTTTACGTAAAATTAGACGTGTAGATAAAAATTGAAATGAAAATATTTTTAATAAAAAAACAACTCATATCCATTCCCGATTTCTCTCTGAAGGTCAAAATAAGTAATACAGCATTTGTAATTCAAAGACACAACCGCTCCGTTGGTAATTATCATGTGCCTGCAACCGAAATAATCCACTAAAATTGCACGGATATAAGAGGCTCTCATCCAAAAAGGCGAGAGCCTCTTAAACGGATGTATCTTATGAACAGGGAAATGAGGGCCCTCTCATCCCATCAGCCAAGGGCATTGTCAGAAGTATTTGTTGACGTCTGATCATGCACCACAACTTTAACGATTAAGGAGGAAAACAACATGGCAACGATGAAATCGAGTCAGTCGGTCCGCTATGGGCCGGGAAGCATCTACGCCACCCACGGCAGCGTGTCGGCCGGAGAGTTTGTGACCTATCTCTGGCGTGAAGAAGACAGCGCCGGAACTATGTGGGCACACATTGAATATGATGTTTCTTCCGGTAAGCAGCATAAACGCGGCTATGTTCCGCTGGACACGCTGAACTCCCCCGGAAGCACGACCTTCACGCCGACTTACAGCACTCGCTATGTCAACCGCATCTGCTGGGGCTTCTTTGGGCCAACTTACATCGGATACCAGGAAGCAGAGGTCTTGACGAGAGGAACTTCGATCCGTTACACTGGGAAAAAGATCGGTGATTACGCACTGGTGGAAACCACGGCATCTTCCGGCCGCAAGCGCTTCTATGTCAACGCCTACAATCTCTCTGTCTCTCCGATCGCTGCCGGGAGCAATGAGGGAACCAAGATTCTCGATCTTCCTTATAATTACCAGCAGGGAGATTCTCGGTGGCAGAGTCTGAACCCCAATTTCGATGATTCCGGATGTGCTGTCTGCTGCGCTGCCAATGTCGCCTCCTGTTGGGAATTTGAAGCGAGTGACCCCTCTGTGATGTTTGATCGGGGTGTGTTTACCAGAACCAGCATGGAATGTCAGTGGTACAACGCCTCGCCCCTCTGTGAATACAGCGGACTGCAGGTGTATGATGGGGATGCTGCTTCTATCATTGAGATTGTGAGGACGCATATCAACTCGGAGCTGCCCATCCTCGTTTTCTTCAGAGAAGGATCCACACGAGGGATGCATTGGGTTACAGCCTATGGGTATCGAAACGGGGGGTTGACTGCTGATAACATCCTGGTCAAGGATTCTCTTACTACGGTAGAGAGTACGCTTGCAGACGTCGCTGCCGGCCGCAGCTGGCGCGGTGTCAACCGTATCTTTCGCACCCTGGAATAACCTGCACTGGAGGGATCCCCATGAAACGTGCCGCCCTGTTCTTCTCGCTCCTGCTCGCCCTGCTGCTCTGCGCCTGTCAAGCCGCACCGCAGGAACCGGAGCTTCCTCCCGATGCCCTGGTCGACTACCTTGCGCTGTCAGAGCTGTCGCCGCAGCCCGTGCCCTGCACGGAATCCGCCCTTGCCGACCTCCTGCCGCTCACGGTTTTGGGCAACACGCATGAAACCGTCTTCACCTACTTCCAGGATGGACAGATGACCATTTCCCATCAGCTGGAAATGCAGCACTGCGTTTCGGATGAAAACGGAGCCTCTCTTTTCACTCCGGACAGGGCTGTGGTGATGCGGGATGCCGCGCTGCTCTTCCTCTGCTTCGACGACCTCGACCGCGTCTGCATCCGCTTCGACTGGAGCGGTTTGAACCATTGGATCGGCGACTCACTGATCCGGCTGGACAACCTGTACGGCAGGATTTGGGAGACTACGATCTCCCGCCCGGAGGCGGAGGCAGCGCTGGGCTTCACGGTGGATGATCTGCGCCGGCTGCTGGATGAGGGCAGGTTCGCGGAGGCAGATTCGGTGCTCAAGGCCGTCGCCCAGCCCAAGGAATCTGCGATCGAGGTGGCACGGTTGGATGGTGACTATGATAACCTGCTCATGTGTTATGTGCGGGCCAGTGAAATCGCCGAGTGGTTTGACAACACACTACCAATTAGCGGAAAACATTCGATCGAGATAGACGGCGTAACTTATTTTCAGGTTGACGAGTCGGCCCCTGTATCCTCCTATGAGACGTTGATGCAGAGGATGCGCAACACTTTTTCCGAAGAACAGATCGAGCGACTGATGATGGAGTCAAGCGAATTCTATCGACCAGTTTACATCGAGCACAACGGCCGTCTGTACGGAGGAAATTCCAGCTACATGGGTTCCGGCATGTTTCGCACCAAGCTCTTCCTGCAGTTCACCGGGCCGGACACGGCGGAGATCATCACCCCCTGTGTGCCGATTTACCCGAAGGATGGGGATCCGCAGGGCATCCTGCTGCACCGCATGACCCTGGTGCGTGGCGAAGGACGCTGGCGGTTCACCGATTTCCAGCTGCATACACGGCTGGGATTTGAGGATCTGGAAATTCTGCCCTTTTCGCCGCGGTGAGTGATTCGCTACACAACAAGTCAGGCCGCCGCAGTCACGCTGCGGCGGCCTGTTCCATTGGAGATGGCGCAATCGCAATGTTCATCTGTCGCAGCAACCTCAAGGCCAAGAATCTGCTTGACACACTGAACTCCCCGGACGTACAACTTTTACGCCGACTTAATATATCCCCAAACGAATATATTTACATTTGGTTGAGCTAACACTACTCCGGGAGCACAACGAGGGATTTGGAGAAACAAGAAACGGGAAAGAAGCGCGTCTCTTTCCCGTTTCTTTCGTTATGATGCTGTTTCTTGGCCGGCCACAAAGCCGTAACCTGTTTTTCCGGACCTAAGGGATCCTGCATCCCATCCGATATTCGTGCCAGAGGGGGCCGCCTCGTCTCTCTTTGAAAGCATCCGACCCCCTCAAGGGCTCCCTTCACCCTGCTCCAGAACCGGGCCAGAGGCTTGCGGTGCTGTTATTTGGAAACTTCGTCTTTGAAGGATTTTCCTGCCTTAAACACCGGGGCCTTGGAGGCGGGAATGGTAATCACGGCCTTGGTCTGGGGATTGCGGCCCTTCCGGGCGGCACGGGTCTTGACCTCAAAGGAACCAAACCCGACCAGCTGAACCTTCTCTCCGTTTTTAAGCGCATTGGTGGTCTCTTCAATGAAAGCAACCAACGCCTTCTCGGCGTCTTTCTTCGACAGATTGGCTCTCTCAGCAATTGCTGCAACCATTTCGGACTTGTTCATGTGCGTACCTCATTTCTCTATATTTTTTGTGTTCCCAGTTCAAGGGATGTGCAAAAATGCCATTTTCCCGTAGCATCCCCAAAAAAGGCCAAGTTATCCGCGTTTTGCGCGGTCCCACAGCTCCATCTGCTGCTCCGGGGACAGCGCATGCAGCGGCTTGTCCCAGTCTGCCGCCAGCTCTTCCATGCGCGCAAACCGCTCGGTAAACCGCTCGCCCGCCCGGGTGAGCGCCTCTTCCGCATCGACCCCCAGCTTCCGGGCCACGCTGACCAGCGCAAACAGGGCGTCTCCCAGCTCGTGCTCTGCCGCCTGTGCGTCCTGCCCGTGGAGGGCCTGCTTCAGCTCGGTGCACTCTTCCTCCAGCTTGTCCCATGCACCCGAAACGTCGGGCCATTCAAAGCCGGCGCGCGCTGCCCTGCTCTGCAGTTTCTGCGCCCGCATCAGTGCGGGAAATGCAGCCGGAACGCTGCGCAGGGATTCGGTATACGTCTGCTGTCCCTTGGTGCGCATTTTGATGGCTTCCCAATTGTCCAGCGCCTGTGCCGCACTGTCGCCCCTGACATCGCCAAAGACGTGCGGATGGCGCTGTACCAGCTTGGAGCACAGCGCGGTAATCACATCCTCAAAGGTCATGGTGCCGCGCTCTGCCTCCATCTCCACATGGAGGCCCACCTGCAGCAAAACGTCTCCCAGTTCCTCGCGCAGCAGGGGCAAATCCTCCTTGTCGATGGCCTCGAGCACCTCATAGGTCTCCTCGATAAAGTTCTTGCGGATGGAGGCATGCGTCTGCTCCCTGTCCCAGGGGCAGCCCTCCGGCGAGCGCAGAAGACGGATCAGCTTGATCAAATCCTCAAAGGAATATCGCTCCTTGACCAGCTCTTTCGGGTCTATTTTCCCATTTTTGCTAGGGTTCATTTTATATCATCCATCCCCGTTTTTCAAGTAGTTTTACAAGTTTTTCTCCCTTTGGAAGCAGCTCCACGTCGGCGCGGTGCAACGTTTTGGAATAAAGCACCAACCCGCAGTAGACCAGCACGGCAAATCCAATGCCAAGAATGGTGGAAACCGCGTTGCCGAGCGTCCCCACGACGGCCTGATAGAGCAGCCGCGCGCCGCCGCACGCAACCAGCGAGCACACCAGGGGTTTCCCGAACAGCGACAGCGCCGACGGAATGGAGCCAATCTCCCGGTGCAGCACCGAAAAGTTGAGCACGATGATGGTGCTGTAGCACAGCAGCGTGGAAAAGGGCGCCCCCATGATGTTGAGCCCCGGAATGCCGACCAGCACATAGGTGGTGGCAATTTTTACCGCCCCGCCAATCAGCATGGTGACAACCGGCACGCGCTCACGCCCGATGGCCTGCAAAATGGCGTTTGTAATGGAATCAAGGCAGACAAAGGTCACCGCAAAGCCCAGCAGCGTCAGCGTGGGGGCGGCGATGAGCACCTCTTCGGGCCGCGAGACGTAGAGCAGGGAGAGGATGGGCTTTGCCATAAAGGAGAGCCCAAAGCCGGCCGGCATGGCCATGAGCGTGGCCACGCGCAGCGAGGAGGCCAGAATCTCGGAAGCCTCCTGCTTTTTGGCCTGAATAAATTTCTCGGCAATGGCCGGGATCACCGACACCCCAATGGGGATAATGAGCGCCGAAGGCAGGTTGAACATGGTGCGCGTCATGCCCGAGTAGGTGCCAAACACCGTTTCGGCGGCGCTTTGCGAAAAGCCCGCCCCGTCAAGCAGGCGGCTCATAATCAGCGCCGTATCGACAAGGTTCGACACAGACGACACCATCGAGCCGATGGCAATGGGCACCGTAATCATAATCAGACGGCGCAGCAGCTCGCCATAGGGCTCCACGGCGCGCGATTCGGGAAGATTCGACAGCTTGTTCGGCTTGAAGAAGAGCTTGCGCACCATCAGGTAGGCAGCGCCCAGCAGCGTGCCCAGCGTCACGCCCGAGATGGCCGCCGCCGCCGCCAGGGGCAGCGCCTGGTCCTCCGGCAGTCCAAGGCTGAGCACATAATTTGCTGCCACAATGCCGCCGCCCAGCTTGACGATGGCCACGATAACCTGGGAAATGGCGGTGGGCAGCATGTTGTGATTTCCCTGGAAATACCCCCGGTAGGAACTCATGACGATTTCAAAGAGGATGGCCGGCGCAATCACCCGGATGGCGGGGGCCGCAGAGGGATTCTTCATGAACCCCGCCAGGGTGTCTGCCCCAAAGAAGAGGATGCAGCAGCCGGCAACACCCAGCACCAGGAAGGCTGAAAACGCCACATACAGGATCCTCTGCGCGTTGTTGTAGCGGCCGCGCGCATTGCTCTCGGAGACCATGCGCGAAATGGCCACGGGCAGGCCGGCCGTTGTGATGACATACATCCACACATAGACGTCATAGCCTACCGTGAAATAGGCCATGGCCTTGCCCCCGATGACGTTGTACAGTGGGATTTTGAAAATTGCGCCGATTACCTTGACCAAAAACCCCGCCACCATCAGAATCAGGGCGCCTTCCATAAAGCTCTGTCGTTTCGTGCTCAAATCTACCGTTCTCCTCCCAACCGTGGGACACAAGGGCTGCTTCTTCCCCCGCTGTGTTACACCTGAATATCCTCGTAAAGCATATCGTCAAAGGTGGGCATGGGCCACACGCTGCGCGGCAGCAGCCGCTCGAGCTTGTCGCACGCCTTGCCCAGCTTTTGCGTTTTGACCAGTATGTCGTCGCGGGCGATGGCGGCAGCCTTTGCCTTGTCTGCCGGCAGAGGTGTCTCCAGCGCCTTCTCAAGCTCAAACAGACGGCGGCGCAGCAGGGCGCCGGCATCGTCAATGTCCACCATGTCCTCGTCCATCCCCTTGCAGTCAAGCCCCGAGGCGCGCGCCGCAACGATGTTGCCGGCCATCCTGGAGAGATACTCAAGGCAGGCTGGTGCAACCTGCCTGCGCACCATGTCGGCCACCACGCGCCCCTCCAGCACAATCTGCTCCGTGTACTGCTCGAGCAGCACCTCATAACGGGCGTCGAGCTCGGACGCCGTGAAAACGCCGTATCTCTCATACAGCAGGCGGGTGGATGCGTTTTTAAGCGCGCCGATGGCGTTGACCGTATCGGTGATGATGGGCAGGCCCCTGCGCGCCGCCTCCTCATGCCACTCCTTGGAATACCCGTCGCCGTTGAAGAGGATTCTCTCGTGTCCAAAAAGGATATCGCGGAAAATCTCGCGCACCTCAGCTGCAAAATCGTCTGCCATTTCAAGGCGTGTGGCAATGTGGTCGAGCGACTCGGCCACGATGGTGTTGAGCACCGTGTTGCACTCGGACAGCGACTGCGAGGCCCCCGGCATGCGGAATTCAAACTTGTTCCCCGTAAAGGCAAAGGGGGAGGTGCGGTTGCGGTCGGTGGCGTCGCGGTAGACCTCCGGCAGCGTGGGCACGCCAAAGCGCAGCGCCTGCGCCCGCTCGGGCTGCTCCACATTGCTCTTGACCTTTTCAATCACGTCCATGAGGTCGTCGCCCAGGAACATGGAGATGATGGCGGGCGGCGCCTCGTCTCCGCCCAGGCGCCTGTCGTTCGACGACGAGGCGCAGGACAGCCGCAGCAGCGCGGCATGCTTATCCACCGCCCGGATGACCGCCGACAGGAAAATGAGAAACTGGGCGTTGTCATAGGGCGTTTTGCCCGGCTCTAATAGATTATGCCCCGTATCGGTGCCAATAGACCAGTTGTTGTGCTTGCCCGAGCCGTTGATGTAGGGGAAGGGCTTTTCGGTCAGCAGGCAGGCCAGACCCTGGCGGTCGGCCACCTTTTTCATCATCTCCATCACGAGCTGGTTCTGGTCGCAGGCGATGTTGGCCGTGGCGTAAACCGGCGCCATTTCGTGCTGGCAGGGCGCCGCCTCGTTGTGCTTGGTCTTTGCCGTGATGCCCAGCTTCCACAGCTCCTCGTCGAGCTCGTTCATAAAGCGCGAAACGCGGTCCGTGATGGCCCCGTAGTAGTGGCGAGAGGCCGCCTGCCCCTTGAGCGGCGCCGCTCCCATGAGCGTCTTTCCCGTCAGCTTGATATCCCACCGGCGGTTGAGAAATTCCTTGTCGATGAGAAAGTACTCCTGCTCGGCCCCCACATTGCTGACAACGCGCTTTGTCTCATTGTCTCCAAACAGGCGCAAGATGCGAAGGGCATGCTTGTTGAGCGCCTCCATGGAACGCAGCAGGGGCGTTTTTTGATCAAGTGCCTCCCCGTTATAAGAGCAGAAGGCCGTGGGGATGCACAGTGTGATTCCGCCGGCATCCTCCTTCAAAAAGGCGGGTGACGTGCAGTCCCACGCCGTGTATCCTCGCGCCTCAAAGGTGGCGCGGAGGCCTCCCGACGGGAAGGACGAGGCGTCCGACTCGCCTTTGATCAGGCGCTTTCCCGACAGGCGCAGCGTCACACCGCCCTTTTCGTCGGGCTCGATGAAGGACTCGTGCTTTTCCGCCGTGATGCCGGTCAGGGGCTGAAACCAGTGTGTGTAGTGCGTTGCGCCGCGCTCCACCGCCCATTTCATCATGGCGTCGGCAATGACGTCGGCCGTCTGAAGCTCCAGCTCGGCGCCGTTTTGAATGGTCTGCTGCAGTGCCTCATACGTCTGGGCAGGAAGCCGCTCCCTGAGCACCTCATCGTGGAAAAGATTTTTCCCAAAGACCTCTTCGATCTTGCTTGCCATCGTTTGCCCTCCTTATGTTTGCCTGACGGCCATAATAGATTTATTATATTGAGGATGGCTGCAAAATGCAAGCATCACCTGCGGGAAACCTGCGCCGGACATGCAAAAAGCAGGAGGCCTCCCCTCTTTGCGCATGCGCGGGCATCCGTTTTGGTACATATTTATCGTGCATATTTATCCTTGTTGTTTTTGTTAAAATTGTCAAGTCCTGCAAAGAGGAAAAGTTTTTCAAATCCCCTTGACAACGCCGCACGCCGGCGCTATAATTTTAGGCAGAGTGCAAATGACTGCACGAAGGGGCATACCACCTCGGGTATGGCTTTTCGTGCAGTCTTTTTTTATTGTCAAACCGACAGAAAACGGAGAGTGGTATTTTTATGATGCGTAAAGAGGAAATCCAAAAGCAAATTGAACAGGCGGTAAGGGACGTCAAGGCCCAAAACCCCATGGCGGGTTCCATCACCAATTCGGTGACCGTCAACTTTGTGGCCAACGCGCAGCTTGCCGTGGGCGGCTCTGCGGCCATGGTCTATCTGCCCGACGAGGGCGAGTTTCTCGCCGCCGCCGGAAACGCCGTCTATCTGAACACCGGGACGCTGCTGCCCATTCACGCCGAGTCCATCCCCGCCACGGCGCAGGCCGTGCAAAAGGCGGGCAAGACCTGCGTGCTCGACCCCGTGGGCATCGGCATCGGCGCCGTGCGCACCGGGATTTTGACAAAGCTCAAAGACTGCAAGCCCGGCGTCATCCGGGGCAACGCCTCGGAGATTATCGCCTTGGCAAGCCTGTGGGGGCTGAGCGGCACCTCCGGCACCAACAATACGCGCGGCGTCGACTCCACCGACGAGGTCTCGGCCGCCAAGGACGCCGCCGTGGCGCTTGCCCGGTGGACAGGCGGTGCCGTTGCGGTCTCGGGCGAGGTCGACCTTGTGACCGACGGGAAGGTGGTTGCCCACTCCTACGGCGGCTCCCACTTCATGGGCAAGGTGACGGGCTGCGGCTGCTCTCTGGGCGGCGTGGTGGCCGTGTACGCCACCGTTGCCTCCCCCTTCATTGCGGCACTGGCCGCCACCGCCGTCTACAACCTGGCCGGGCAGCGCGCAGAGCGCCGCGTGACGGCGCCCGGCAGCTTCCAGGTTCGCTTCCTCGACGAGCTCTATCTGGCCACCCCCGAGGAAATTGCCCAAAATCCCTTCACTCTTGAAACGCTGTAAGGAGGTCTTGCGTTATGTCCATTCGCAATGCTCTTGACATCTCCAAATACTTTGTCATCGGCCCTGAAAATACCAAGGGGCGCCCTGTGGCCGACATCGTCCGTGCCGTGGTGGACGCGGGCTTCACCTGCATCCAGCTTCGCAGCAAGGAGGCGGGCGCCCGCGAAATGATTGAACTGTCGCGCCAGACGGCCGACATCATTGCCGCAGCCGGCCGCTCAGATTCCCTCGCCCTGCTCATCGACGACCGCCTGGACGTGGCGCTGGCCGCCCGCAAGCTGGGCATCAAGGTCGACGGCGTGCATGTCGGCCAAGGCGACATCCCCGTCTCCATCTGCCGCGACTATCTGGGGGAAGACTGCATCGTGGGCCTGTCTGCCCGCTCGCAGGACTTGTTTGACTATGTCAAAACGGCCGACGTGAGCCAGATTGACTACTTCGGCGCCGGCCCCCTGCGCCCCTCGGTCACAAAGCTCGACTGCGGCAGAGACGAAAACGGCAACATCCTCACCCGCAACTTCGAAGAACTGACCGAGCTTGCCGCCATCAGCCCCATCCCCGTCGTGGTGGGCGGCGGTGTGACGGCGGCAGACTTGCCCGCCCTCAAAAAGACCGGCGTTGCGGGATTTTTCGTGGTCTCGGCCATCGCCAGCGCAGACGACCCCGCCGCAGCAGCCCTCGAGCTGGCCCGTATGTGGGACGGCAGTGCCCGGTAAGCCGGGAGGCCTCTTCCTTTCCGGACATCTCCCGGAATCCACCCATACAACCCATGGCATCACATGCTATTTTTGAAAGGAGTTTTTCTCATGAACGCAAGCGTAGCCATTCAGGTCCTCCCCACCGTGTCCAGCGACCAGCTGCTCCCCGTTGTCGACAAGGTCATCGAGCACATCAAAAGCAAGGGCCTCAAGACCTTTGTCTCTCCCTTTGAAACCACCATCGAGGGGGATTACGACGAGCTCATGGAGATTGTCAAGCAGTGCCAGCTCATCGCCGTGCAGGCCGGTGCGACCGCCACGATGACCTATGTCAAAATCAACTACAATCCCGAAGGCGTGCTGACCATCAATCAGAAGACCGACAAGTACCAGGCCGGCAATGCCGAGCTGGTGTAAGCCATGAAGCAAGCCTGCGCTGCCGATTTGTGCCGCTATCCCTTCCTGATTTGGGACATGGACGGCACCATTCTCGACTCCATGCCCTACTGGACCAACCTGGGGCGGGACTATCTTGTCTCGGTGGGCATCACGCCGCCCCAAAACCTGCACGAAATCATCGACGCCATGACCATGGAGGAGTCTGCCCGGTATTTTCGCCAAACGCTCGGGCTCGACAAGCCCGAAGAGACCATCATTGAGGAAATTTTCTCTCTGATTGCCGATGAATACCGTCAGCTTGTGCCCGCAAAGGCCTTTGCGGCGGACGCCATCCCGCAGGCGCACCGGGCAGGCTGCCGCATGTGCGTGCTGACCACCTCCGACAAAGAGCTGGCCTCCCAGGCGCTGCGGCGCGTCGGACTGCTCGACTGCTTTGAAGCCATCCTGAGCACCGACACGCTGGGGCTTGACAAGCGAAGCGGCACCATTTACGAGCGCACCTGCGAACTGCTGGGCTTTGACATCGCGCAAACCCTGATTTGTGAAGATGCTCCTTACGCCATCAGGGCGGCCAAGCAGACCAAGGCGAAGGTGCTGGCCGTCTACGACCCCGAGTCGGAGGGCGACTGGGATGCCCTTTGCCGTCTGGCGGACTGGTGGGTCAAATAACCTCGCTTCCCCTTCTCACAGGCCTCTTCCCGTGAAACACACACGGGATGAGGCCTGTTTTCTCAAAATCACTTCCTTAGATAATACCAAAAAAGATTTCTTCCGCCCTGCCCCGGCCCCACACAAAAGCCCTCCCAAAAGCGGCGCCCCCCCTCTTGCCTGCCAGGGCTTTTCCTCCCATCCTTCTCCCGCTTTGGCGGGAGAAGGGCGCCTGTGCTTCCTCCCCTTTTTGAAGCGCCGGCACACCTTTTCATGAACCGTCTTTAATTTGAAAAAGCCCTGTTCCCTCTGCTTTTCGGCCGCTCTGCCCTCTTTTTTTCTTGCCTTTCGGGGTCTTTTCCTGTAAAATGGCAAAAAGAGCCGCAGGCCCTGCAAAAGCATCCCTACTTTTAAGAAAGGCTGTTTTTGGGGGGCGTCAGGAACAATCGGGCGCTTTTCCCGTCTGTTTTGCATAAAGGAAGCAAAAGGGCCGCAAAAAAGCCTTGTGCGCCAGCCTCTTTTTTTCTGCATCAACAGCTTTTCCAAAACGCCCCGCACTGCTTTTTGGGGCAAAGGGAGGTCTTTTTATGTTTGACATCTACTGGGGCGACATTGAGCTGACCACGCTTGTCCTCA
Organism: Candidatus Galloscillospira excrementipullorum; assembly: GCA_018714125.1. Taxonomy (GTDB): domain Bacteria; phylum Bacillota; class Clostridia; order Oscillospirales; family Feifaniaceae; genus Galloscillospira; species Galloscillospira excrementipullorum. Next base: position 13,130 of record DVNV01000036.1, on the reverse strand, counting down.
TTGTGTCGGTCGTCCTCATCCTGCCCGCTCAGACGCTGCTCTGTTTTCGGGCAAAGAGCCTGTCGCTTCGTCTGCTGCCTGTTTTGACCCTGTCGGCACTGGCCGTGGTCTTTCTTGTCTTGAATTTCGCCTCTTCCGGCTGGGACGGGCTTGGCTACGTCTTTCTCTCCCTGTTTTGCGCCATGATGGTGCTTGCATGCGCCGCGGGCTGGGGCGTCTGGGCCGTGGTGCCAAAGACGGCCAAAAGGCGGCGCTCCTGACGCTGCACTGCCCCCCCAAAAAAGGGGGGTAGCCGCAAAAAAGCGCCTGCGGCACAAGGGGCCCTATGGGCCCCAAGCGTACAAAAAGACAAAGCGCCCCTTTTTCGGGCCCGGCAGACATTTGCCGGCCCCGAAAAAGGGACAAAGGGCAGTGCCCGGGTGTTTGCAGCCTGCAAACACCCGGGCACTGCCCAAACGGGGGCCTTTTTCTCAAAAAAGGCCCCCGTTTTTTACAGAGGTTTCCCGTCCAGCACGGCCAGCGCCAGGCGCTCCCCCTCATAGACCAGCTTGAGCGAGAAAAAGGGGACATTTTGCTCGAGCAGCCGCAAAAAGATTTTATCCCCCTCCCACAGCGTCAGCTCCGCAAGGCGGGTCTTTTCCACCCACACCAGCTCGCCCTCGTCGCACTCCTTCTGCTGCCCGGTAAAGCCCGTGGCCGTGAACAGGTGCATGTATTCGGTGGGCCATCTGTCTGAGACAAAGGTGACGATGCCGCGATAGCGGTAATCGGTCAGCGTCAGCCCCGTCTCCTCCCTGGTCTCCCGCAAAAGGCAGTCCTCCGGGCTCTCCTTGTCTTCAAACTTCCCGCCCACGCCAATCCACTTGTCGACATTGAGGTCGTTTTGCTTTTTGGTGCGGTGCAGCATCAAAACCCGCCCGTCCTTTTCAATATAGCACAGGGTTGTGTTGAGCAAAGCGCATACCCCCATTTCTTCCAAACAAATTCCGCTTTGAAGCAATCATATCACACCCTGCTTCTTTTTTCCACCGCTCCCCGAATAACGCGCCCCTTTTGGCCGATACTGACGTCAGGAGGTGCAATTGATGCAAGAAGATACCATCCGTTTGCTTACCGAATGCCATTCCGGCGCACAGATGGGGGTCTCCTCAATTGACGAGGTGCTCCCCTCGGTGCGCGACTCGGAGCTTGCCCGGCTGCTGCGCAGCAGCCGGCATGAACATGAGGTCCTGGGCGACGAAGCCGAATCCCTGCTGGCGGATTACCACCGCGACGGCACCGCCCCCAGCCCCATTGCCAAGGGCATGGCCTGGATGAAAACCAGCCTCAAGCTCTCGATGGACCCCGGTGATGACACCGTGGCCGGCCTCATCACCGACGGCTGCCACATGGGCGTCAAATCGCTTCAGGAGTCCCTCAACGACTGCAGCGGCGCAGAGCCGCGCGCGGTGGAAATCACAAAGCGCCTGATTCAGCTCGAAGACGAGCTGGCGGAAAACCTGCGCACTTATCTCTGAGTTCCCGGCGCCGTCGCTTCCGCCTTTTGCGCCGTGTGACACCCGCCCTTTGGCAGGCGACACGCTTTCTTCCTCTCCGGCAAATCGGTCAAGTGACCCAAAAAGGGGCAAAGGCTGCGGCCTTGCCCCTTTTTGGATGTTCGCGCGCTTTCTTCAGGCCTTTTTTGAAGGTTGACTATATTTTTCCTCTTCAAAATATAATTTTTTAGAATGAATCAAATTTTATCTTAATTATTTTTCGTTATTTTCTTTTATGTCTTTATTTGTAAATAGTAAAATTCAAAATTATGCAAAAATTCTGTTGATTTTCCCTGTCATCGTGTTATAATAATCCTGATAAGAAACCTACATTTCATAAAACGAAACAGGAGGTAGACCATGAAGAAGATCGGGGTTATCAACCTTGGCTCCACATCTACCAAGGTTGCCTATTTCGAAGATGATGTGTGCGTTTTTTCCGATTCCATTTCCCATCCCGCCGAGGAGCTAAAGCAATTTGCCTCCAACTGGGACCAGTATGATTACCGCAAGCAGCGAATCGTGGACTTTTTCAAGCGCAAGGGGGTGGACATCGGCCAGCTTGATGCTTTTGTCAGCCGTGGCGGCCACACCGAGCCCATTCACGGCGGGGTGTGGCGCATCAACGAAAAGATGCTGGAGGAATCCCGCAGCATGAAGTACGGCAACCACGCGTCAGACCTGGGCATGCGCATTGCATATGATTTGGCAAAGGACAAGCACAGTGCCTACATTGTGGACAGCCCCTGTACCGATGAATTTGAGCCCCTGGCACGTTATTCCGGCCTGCCGGAGATGCCGCGCCAAAGCCGCTTCCATGTGCTCAACCACAAGGCCTGCGGCCGGGCTTTCTGCAAAGAGCATGGCCTTGACTACAACCAGACAAACCTTGTGGTGGCCCATATGGGAGGCGGCACCTCGGTGGCCGCCCACAAGCACGGCCGGCTGATTGACGGCGACAACGGCCTGGAGGGCGACGGCGCCTTTTCCACCAACCGCACAGGCGCACTGCCAGTGGGCGCCCTTGTCGACGCCTGCTACTCCGGTCAGTACACCCGTGAGCAGATGCACCGCAAGCTCAACGGCCTGGGCGGCATGATGGCCTATGTCAACGACAACGACGTGCTGTCTGTCTACAACAAGGGCGTGGCGGGCGACAGCCAGTGCATGGAAGTCATTGATGCCATGGTCTACCAAACCGCCAAATGTATCGGCGCCATGGCCACCGTGCTGGAGGGCAAGGTGGACGCGGTGCTGCTCACCGGCGGCGTTGTGCACAACGAGTACATCGTCGAGCAGTTGAAAAAGCGGGTCGGTTTCATCGCCCCCGTTTATGTCTATCCCGGCGAGCGGGAGATGCTCTCGCTGGGCCAGCAGACCTATTATGCGCTGACCGGCAAAGAGGAGGTGTTTGAGCTGTGAGAATCACCTCGTTTGAGCAGATGGAAGCCTTTGTCAGGAGCCATGCGGGCCGCAAGAAAATCGCAGTGGCCTGCGCCCACGACGACGTCACTCTGGAGGCCGTGCTGATGGCCGTGGACAAAGGGGTTACCGATGCGGTGCTCATCGGCAAAAGAGCTGAAATCGAAGCCCTGCTGCGGCGCTTTGGGAAGGAGCCTGCCTCTTTTGAAATTGTCGACGAAGCTGACGAGCGGGCTTCCGTTGACAAGGCGGTCGCCATGGTGCGCAGTGGCACGGCAGACATCCCCATGAAGGGCCTGATGCAAACCGCCACCTTCATGCATGGGATTTTGGACAAGCACACCGGCCTGCTGGAACCCGGCGAGCTGCTCAGCCAGGCCTCGGTATTCGAGGTGGATGAGACCGGCAAGATGCTGATTATCAGCGACTGCGCCGTGAATATTCAGCCGAATGTGGAGCAAAAATGCAAAATTGTGGACAATGCCGTGAAGCTGGCGGCCTCACTTGGCATTGAGGAGCCCAAGATTGCCATGCTCTCGGCGCTGGAGGTGGTAAATCCCCAAATTCAGGGCACGGTGGATGCCGCCGAAGTGACCGCCCGTCTGAAGGACAAATATCACATCGACGGCCCCTTCGCGCTGGACAATGCCGTCAGCGAGGAGGCCGCCCGTCACAAGGGCATCAAAAGCCCCATTGCCGGCAAGGCAGACATCCTCATTGTGCCGGATATGTGGAGCGGCAATATCTTCACCAAGGGGCTGGTGTTCTTCGCCCATATGAAGAGTGCAGGCACGTTAAACGGCCTGCGCAGCCCCGTCGTGATGACCAGCCGCACCGATACCATTGAAAACAAGTACTACTCCATTCTCACCTCGGTGCTCGGCACCATCCAATCATGTCAATGCTTTTGACCAGGACGGCAACTTCTCCTTCCATTGATAAAATACAACATGGAAATTGAGGTGTAATCATGCAAACCGCAAAGAAAAAAAGGAATGTGGCCATTGAACTTTGGCGCTTTCTGATCGCTTTCGCAATTATCGGCTTCCACACCGGATGGATCATTGCCATGAGCTGCGACGGTAGCCTGGGCTACTGGATGGAGCGCAGCAACTGGTTCTTTGGTTCGAGCGAAGTCCTGCTGATCTTTACTGTCACTGCCGGCTATTTCATGGTTTCCCACTTCACCAATCGCAAAAACGACCAGCTCTACATGTCCCGCAGCGCCTCTTCCCGTGCCTGGGAGTACACCTGGAGCCGCATCAAGGCGCTTCTGCCCGTCCTGATTCTGGGCTATGTGCTGGGTGTTGTCATCAGCACCGCGTTCTTCTATCCGGATTATACCACACAGCAGGTGCTGGCCATGGTTGTCAACAGTGTTTGGGAGTTCCTTGGCTTCCACGCCGCCGGCTTCCGCTCCTCCGGAAACCAGTTCTTCAACCTCAACGGGACCCTGTGGTTCATCTCGGCCATGATCATTGTCGGGTACTTCATGTACTGGGCCCTGTGCAAAAATGAAGACGTTTTCTGCGGCTTCGTCGCCCCTTTGACCTTTATCTTCCTCGGCGGCTGGTGGTGCTTTAGCGGAACCCGTGCCGCTCAGACCGCCTGGTCCACCCTGGGCCTGCAGACCGCTTCCACCAACGGCATGGGCGGCAGCGCCGGCGATACCACCGCCATGCTGGGCTTCAACAACGGCCTGCTCTATGTCATGCTTGGAATGATGGGAGGCTGCCTGGTGTACTACCTGGTAAAGCAGGCCTCCAATCATACCTTTACCTCTACCGGAAAGGCCCTGCTGACCCTGGTCAATATCGTCTGCAGCGTGCTGCTCCTGTGGTACACCATCTACCAGCCCACCTACTTCATGCTGGATCGCTGGACTGTCTCCCTGCTGTGCATCGTGGTCATCACCCTGTCCCTGATGAACAAGGACGCCCTGACCATTATGCTGAACAACGACGTCACCAACAAGCTGTTTGCCTACCTGGGAAGCATCTCCCTGTATATCTACATGCTGCACTACCCGGTGGCAATCCTGGTGCTGCGGGTCATGGGAAAGAACACCGAAGCGACCACCTATTCCTTCTGGAGCGTATTTGTCCCCACCGTCATCATCACCATGGTGCTGGGTGCCATCACCAAATACGCAATGGAAAAAACCATCCTGAAGAAGAAGTAACCCCCCCTTCAAAAAATTGCCGTATATGGTCCCGCATCGGGAAGCAGCTTATCCTGCTTCCCGATTTCCGGTTTTTCCCGGATTTTCCCAAAGCTGCCTGACGCACGGCAGGGCCCCTGCTGCATTGCCAGGCCGGGGAGGGCGGCGCACAGCCGCCCTCCCCGGCCTGGCCCTTCTTTCCCCCTTGCAGCGCTGCTTTCCCCTCTTCCCCGGCAAAGAAAAATGGGGGGCGCAGAGGCTGTCGCCTTTGCGCCCCCCATTTTTCTTTTTGCCCCCTTGGGAAAAACGCCCTGCCCTGCGCAAAAGAAAACGGCAAAAATACCCTTTTGCCCCACCGACGCAAAAGGCCTGCAGCGCAAAATCTTTGAAACAAAGCCCTCCTTTTCCCCCGTGAGAGCCAAAAAAGCGCCAGGGCGCTCCAAAACCCCGCCCCCCCAAAAAAAGGAAGGGTGTGGCCGGCCCGTGCACACACTGCGCCCTTTTTCAGGGGGGGCTGTCGCCCGGGGCCTGACGGGTGCTTTTCCCAAAAAAGAACAGGCAGGCGGCCGGTTGCCGTCTGCCTGTTCTGGTACGCCCGACAGAATTCGAATCTGCGACCTTTGGAGTCGGAGTCCAACGCTCTATCCAGCTGAGCTACGGGCGCCTATGTTGAAAGGAAGCCGGGCTTTCCCGCCTCCCCTTCGCACAAGAGAACGCAAAGCCTCCCCAAAGTCCGCCTGCAAAAAAACCACCGGAACCGGTGGTTTTTTATTGACGGTTACTTCAGGCCGAACTTCTTGTTGAAACGATCCACGCGCCCGCCGGTATCGACCAGCTTTTGCTTTCCGGTATAGAAGGGATGGCACTTGGAGCAGATTTCAACCTTGATATCCGACTTGGTCGAACGGGTCTCAATCACCTCGCCGCAGGCGCAGCGGATGGTTGTGGGCTTGTAGTCGGGATGGATTCCCTCTTTCATTTCGTTTCACCTCGCTTAATGACATTTCATTAGCCTTGATATCATACCATACCGCACGTCAAATTGCAAGAGCTTTTTCTCAAAGATTGTGCGGCCTTTTCCCGTTTTTTCCGCTCCGCGTCGCTGCCCCGCAAGCTGCCGGGAGCATTCTCTCCCCCGGCCGTCCCTTCGGAGCGGCAAGGAATGCTGCCTTTTCCCGCTCCGAAAGGAGGCCAGCGCAAGCCCTTTTTCACCTGTCTTTTCAACGGGCCGCCCGTCCTTTTGTCCAAAAGTGGGCGGCTCCCGGAACAGGAAGGGGCTCAGTCGAGCTCAAACATGCCGGTGTAGAGCTGATAGTACTTCCCGCGCGCCGCAATCAGGTCGTCGTGGTCGCCGCGCTCGATGATGCGTCCCTGCTCAAGCACCATGATGGCGTTGGAGTTGCGCACGGTGGAAAGCCTGTGCGCGATGACAAAGACGGTGCGGCCCTCCATCAGGGAGTCCATACCGCGCTCGATGAGCGCCTCGGTACGGGTGTCGATGGACGAGGTGGCCTCGTCAAGCACCAGCACGGGCGGGTCGGCGACGGCGGCACGGGCGATGGCCAGCAGCTGGCGCTGCCCCTGGCTGAGGTTGTCGCCGTCCGACTGCAGCACCGTGTCGTATCCGTGCGGCAGATGCCTGATAAAGCTGTCGGCATTGGCAAGGGACGCCGCCTTAACCACTTCCTCATCGGTGGCGTCGAGCTTGCCGTAGCGGATGTTTTCCATCACGGTGCCGGTGAACAGGTGCGTATCCTGCAGCACCATGGACATGGAGCGTCTCAAATCCCCCTTGTGGATACGCTCAATGGGGATGCCGTCATAGGTGATGCCGCCGCCCGGCACGTCGTAAAAGCGGTTGATAAGGTTGGTGATGGTGGTCTTTCCGGCTCCCGTGGAGCCGACGAAGGCAATCTTCTGTCCCGGCTTTGCATAGAGGCTGACGTCGTTGAGCACGGTTTTCTTGCCGTCGTACGAGAAGGTCACATGATCAAACACCACCGCGCCGCGCACCTCCACATAGGACACACCGTCCCCCTCAGGCACGCGCCACGCCCACAGGCCGGTGCGGTGGTCGCATTCCTGCAGCTCCCCGTTTTCGTCCCGCACCGCGTTGACCAGCGTCACATCGCCGTTGTCGGTCTCCACCTGCTCGTCCATGAGACGGAAGATTCTCTCGGCGCCGGCAAGGGCAGACAGCAGCGTGTTGAACTGCTGGGAAATCTGCGTGATGGGCTGCGAGAAGGAGCGGGTGTACTGCAAAAAGGCGGCAACCGTTCCAAGGTCCAGCATGCCTGCAATGGCCATCAGGCTGCCCACCACCGCCGTAAAGGCATAGTGGATATAGGAAAGGTTTGACATGATGGGCATGAGCAGGAAGGCGGCGGTGTTTGCCTCCACGGAGGCGTCGCACAGCGTCTCGTTGAGCTTGTCAAACTCCTGCTTCGAGACCGGCTCGTGGCAGAACACCTTGACAACCTTCTGCCCTTCAATCATCTCTTCGATATAGCCGTTGGCATTGCCCAGCGCCCTCTGCTGCCGTTTGAAGGCGGCGCCGCTTCGCTTTCCAAGCACTGCGATAATCTTGAGCATGATAAGGAGCATGAGCACCACCAAAATGGTGAGGGACGGGCTCAAAAGCAGCATGGCCAAAAACACGCCCACCACCGTCACGGCGGAGGAGAGGAACTGCGGCAGGCTCTGGCCGAGCATGTTGCGCAGCGTGTCGATGTCGTTGGTGTAGCGGCTCATGGTTTCGCCGGTGGCATGGGTGTCGAAATAGGAGATGGGCAGCTTCTCCATGTGGGAGAAGAGGTCGGCCCGGATGCGGTAGAGCGTTCTGGTGGAAACTTCAAGCATGAGGCGGTTTTGGATGTAAAGCGCCACCACGCCCGACAGATAGAGCAGCGCCATCAGCGTCAAAATCCGTGCAAATTCCGACAAATCCGGATTTTGCCGGCCGATGAGCGGGCCGATGAAGTTGTTGAAAAGCGGCTTGAGAAAATAGGTGCAGGCAATGGAGCTTGCCGCACTGACCAGCAGACAGACGGCCACGGCCGCTATGTGCAGCCGGAATCCCTTGAGATAGACGAAAATTCGTTTGATGGTCTTCTTGATTTCCTCCGGCTTTCCCATGGGAACGCCGCGCGGACCGCCGGGGCCGCCGCTTTGCACTCTGGTGTTTTTCTGGTTCACTCAGGCCACCCCCTTTTGCTGGGATTCGTAAACCTCGCGGTAAATGGCATTGCTCTGGAGCAACTGCTCGTGCGTGCCGATGGCGTCGATTTTGCCGTCGTCCAGCACGATGATGCGGTCGGCATCCATCACCGAGGTGATGCGCTGCGCGATGATGATGGTCGTGGTGCCGGCCAGCTTCTCATGCAGCGCGGCGCGGATTTTGCTGTCGGTCGCCGTATCCACGGCGCTGGTGGAGTCGTCTAGGATGATGATTTTGGGATGTGCCAGCAGCGCCCTTGCGATACACAGCCTCTGCTTCTGGCCGCCCGACACGTTGACGCCGCCCTGTCCGAGCTCGGTCTCGTAACCGTCGGGGAAGCTCTTGATAAAGTCGTGCGCCTGCGCGGCACGGCAGGCCTCCTCCACCTGCTCCTGTGTGGCATTTTCGTCGCCCCAGAGCAGGTTTTCCCTGATGGTGCCCGAGAACAGCACGTTCTTTTGCAGCACCATGGCCACCTGACGGCGCAGCGTGTCGAGCTTGTATTCGCGCACGTCTCTGCCGCCCACCAGGATGCGCCCATCCAGCACGTCGTACAGACGCGGGATGAGCTGCACCAGGGTGGATTTTGCCGAGCCGGTGCCGCCGATGATGCCGATGGTCTCGCCCGAGGCGATGGAGAAGTTGATGTCGCTGAGGTTGAGAACGTCCTTGTCCTTGCTGTAGCTGAAGTCCACATGCTCAAAGACAATCGAGCCGTCCTTCACCGGCACGTCTTCCGTTACATTGTCGTCGGTGAGGTCAAGCGTCTCGTTGAGCACCTCGGAAATACGCGAGGCCGACGCTCTGGACATGACCAGCATGACAAAAATCATGGACAGCATCATGAGGGACATCAGAATCTGGGACACATAGCTGATGAAGCTCATGAGGTCTCCAATCTGCATCGAGCCGCCGATGATGAGCTTCCCGCCAAACCAGGAAATCGCAATCATGCAGCCGTACATGCAAAACTGCATCACAGGGCCGTTCCAAACCAGCAGCTTTTCAGAGCGTACCATGGCGGCGCGCACGTCGTCTGCCGAGGCGTCGAACTTCTCAATCTCATAGTCCTCACGCACAAAGGCCTTGACCACGCGGATGGCCGTGAGGTTTTCCTGCACACGGGCGTTGAGCGCGTCGTATTTGGCCAGCATGACCTGAAAGCGCGGAAAGGTCTTTGCGGCAATCACGCCCAAAAGGCCGCCGAGCACCGGAATGACAACCAAAAAAATCAACGCCAGCTTAGGGCTGATATAGGCTGCCATAAAGGTGGCGCCAATCAGCATGACGGGCGAGCGCACCAGCATACGAATGCACATCATGAAGGCCGTCTGCATGTTGGTGACGTCGGTGGTCAGCCTTGTGACCAGCGAGGCGGTGGAAAAGCGGTCCACATTGGCAAAGGAAAAGTCCTGCACCTTGTGAAAAAGCGCCTGACGGATGTTTTTTGCAAAGCCCACGCTGGCATTGACGCTGGTCTTGGCAGCCAGAACGCCAAACACCAGCGAGAGCAGCGCCATGACAACCATGGCCCCGCCGTGCACCAGCACGGCATTGATATCTCCAAGATTCACGCCCAGGTTGATGACCTTGGCCATCTGCAGGGGGATGAGGACCTCCATAACGACCTCAGCCAAAATAAAAACGGGCGTGAGAATGGCCTGCCGTCGATAACGGGGCTCCAAATAGCCCCAAAATTGCTTTAGCATTCGAAAGGCTCCTCCTTATTTTCTTTTTGCTGACCTTTTGGGGGCCGTGGGGGCAGCGACACGTTTTTGAGAACCTCCTCGGCCAGCTTGTGCAGAGGCGCCGTCTCCAGTCCCAAATCCCGGTTGATGGCCGCGCCCAGGTTCTTCCCGATGCGTTCGAGCGTCGACGCCAGCGAGGCAAATTCCTCCTCGGTAAACCCTTCAAAGGTGCGGCTGTCAAGCTCGCTGAAAACCTCCCGTCCCCGGCGGGCGCGCGCAATGCCCTCAGGGGTGGCCGACAGCCGCTTGACGCGCAAATCCTTCTCGTCGGTCTTCTTGACAAGCAGGCCCGCCTTTTGCAGCCGCTTGGTCGACACCGCAACCGAGGCCGCCGACACGTCGAGTGCCTGCGCCACCTCTACCTGCGTGCAGCCGTCGTGCAGCCAGATATATTCCAGCATGGGAAGCTGCCCAAAATAAAGGTCGTGATCGGGCATGGTCTTTTGCATATACAGCTTGCGCAGAAGGTGGATGCGCTCCATGCGCATGACCACCTCCATCCTCGCGCGCCCCTCCGGCGTCTCGTACGGCCAGATGGGTTTGTCTTCCCACGTCCCTTGCTTGGATTCCGATGCCATCCTTTGTTCCCTCCTTTCCGCGTCGCTCCTGCGACAGTTTGTTAGCCGTCAATTTATTAACCGTTTATTATTTTACCATGCAACTTTTTCTGTCAATGACTTTTTCCAAAAATTCAGAAAAAAGACACATTTGCCCCTTATATTCCAACTTCTTTGCTCAAAACCACTAAAAAAGAAAAGCCTCTCTTTCTTCCATATCTCCTCCAGGCGGCCTTTTTCCTCTTTCGGCAGGCTGCTTTTTCGGAGGAGGTACGCCCTTCCTGCCGTCAAACGCATGCAAACAACATGCGCGGGGGCCCCGGCACATTACGCGCCGGGGCCCCCGCGAGGCCTGTTCTTGCCTTACCAGCACTTGTCGCAGGCCGTCAGTCCCTGTTCCAGCGCCTGCTGCAGCGTGCTCTCAAAATACGTCCCTGCGCCGCAGGTGCTGCTTTTGTGATACTTTTTCCCCGTTGCCGTCACATAGACGATGCTTTGCGCCTGCTGCTCGGTGATGCCGAAATCCTGCGGCACATAGCCCTCCCACATGCCGGCTCCGGCCTCTTTGGCCCTCTGCTGCGCCTGCGTGAAGCTCTCAACGTATTTGACATTGGGCGGCCAGGTCGACACCGCCGCCATGCCCTCTTCCAGCAGCCGCTCGTTGAACATCTCCCCATCCAAATAGACATAGCAGAGCAGCCGTCCATACTGGTCGCGCTGCTGCACGTCAAATTCCAGCTCCACGGTTTTCCCTTCAAGCGCCTCCTTCGTGTAAGCGGCGGCCAGCCTGCCAAACTCGGTATTCTTCTGCTCGTCGGGGTGTGCGCTTTCGGCTGTGTCCACCCCAATCAGCCGCACTTTTTCCAGATTGCCGCGCCACAGCACCTCCAGCGTGTCGCCGTCCACCACGCGCTCCACCCCGACGCTCTCGCGCAGTGCGTCGCTCAGCGTGACGGTTTTGCTCTGCTCATCCCAGTCCACCTGCTTGCCCATCAGGTTTCCAATGGCGCGCAGCGGCAGGTAGGTGGTTCCCTCATACAGCAGGGGGTAGACCTCGCTGCCGTTGACATCGGAAAAATGTGCCGTCTCTTGGTCAATCACAATCACAAAATCGGGCCGAAGCTGAGCCGTAACCTCCCTTGCCTCCAGCCCCTGCGACACCCCGACTCCCATGCAAAACGACGTCAGCACCATCAGTGTCAGGCAAAACGTCTTCCAGCCTCTCGTCCATCGTCTCATGTTTCCCGCCCCTTTCCGTGTTCTTTCTTAAACCTTTATCGGATATGCGCAGCCCTCTCGGCACGGCACAGGACAACTGCCCTTTTGAAACTGCCGCCCCCTTGCGTCAACGTCGTCAAGGGCCGTCCCAGAAATATTTGACACTTGACTTTTGCCCCGTTTGGAAATATGATATTTTCGAACATATGATTGTTTTTTTGCTCCTGTTCCCTATTGTAATTGATCTCTCTTCGATTTTCAACCGCATTTTTCAAAAAGCACACCTTTCCCCGCATTCCCCGCAGACCAACACAAGGAGAGCTTCCCATGCTGCAGATTATTGTTTCCATTGACGCACCCGCAGGGCTGGCACAGGCGGTCAAAGAGGCACTTGCCAGCTATCTTGACCTCTTTGGACGCTCACGGGTTGTCGAGGTCAATGAAATCCTGCCGCAGCAGCTGCGCCTGTCCTGCTCAGGCGCCATCTGCGGCATCCCTCCGGACGCTCCCGAATCGTCATCGCCCAGAAAGGGCCGCCCGCAGATACCGGCGGCGTCCGGCTCAAGCCCTGCGCCGCCGCACAGGGCCTGACACTGCCGAAAAAAAGCCGCCGCACCCTTTTTCCGGGCGCGGTGGCTTTTTGTGCGAAAATCTCATTTCCCTGCGGTATCGGCCGCCCTTCAGTGCGGCCTTCTTCTTCCAAACAATCGCTGAGACACGACCCTTTCTTCCCAGGGAAGGGTCAGCCGACAAAAATCTGCGTGCAGTAATTTCCGTCCTGCACACGGCCCACGCCAATCTGCGTATAGGACGCATTCAAAATATTGGCGCGGTGGCCACTCGAATTCATCCACGCGTCGACAACGGCCTGCGGGGTGGAGTAGCCATAGGCGATATTTTCTCCGGCGGTCCGATAGGAAATTCCGAAGCTGCGCAGCATGTCAAAGGCGGAGCCGTATGTGGGGCTGGTGTGGTCGAAATAGCCCTTGTCGTGCATGTCCTGCGACTTGAGGCGCGCCACATGCGAAAGCTCGGCGCTTGCCGTCAGCTCTCCCAGTCCGTTTTGGCGGCGAATTTCGTTGACCAGCCGGATGACCTCGGCCTCATAGGCCGAAATCACACCCCCTGTGGTCTGCTCCTTGTCAGGCGCGGATGTTCCCTCGTCCGGCGCGGGCGTTCCCTCGTCCGGTGCGGGCGTTCCCTCGTCCGGCGCGGGCGTCTCCTCGTCCGGTGCGGGCCTCTCCTCGTCCGGTGCGGGCCTCTCCTCGTCCG
>DVNV01000035.1 GCA_018714125.1 Candidatus Galloscillospira excrementipullorum | reverse complement strand
AAATTTGCCTGCGGCTCCCCGCCGCACCCCCATTCCTTTTCTTGACACCCTTTGCCGCGCTCTGCTATACTGGAGTATTCATCCAAAAGAGAGAATTTTTAAGCAAAATTCCAAGGAAAACCGGGGGAAGCTGAAGTTTTTTTCGTTTCCCTGTCGGCTTCCCAAGGCAATTTTTTGAAAAAAGGACGGTGCGCAAAATGAAAATCGCAAAAATCCTATTTGAAGGTAAAACCTGCTATGGAAAACTGGAAAACGGGATGGTCTACCCCATTTCGGGCGATTTGTTTGGCTCCTTTACGGTGGGCGGCGTTGGCATCCCCCTGGAAAAGGCCAAGCTGCTGGCGCCCGCCGACCCCTCCAAGATTGTGGCCATCGGCAAAAACTACGTTGACCACATCAACGAGATGTCGGCCATGGCGGCCCCGGCACTGCCCGAGGAGCCCGAGGTCTTCCTCAAGCCCCCGTCCGCCATTTTGAATCCGGGGGAGGACATCGTCTATCCCATCGGGGCGCAGCGAGTGGACTACGAGGCCGAGATTGCCGTCATTGTCAAAAAGAAGGCCCGCTACGTCAAAAAGGAGGAGGTCATGGACTACATCTTCGGCCTCACCCTGCTCAACGACGTCTCCCGGCGCGACAAGGCCAAGACCACGACCCAGTGGGTCAACGGCAAGGGGTATGACACCTTCTGCCCCATCGGCCCCTGGATTACCACGGTGGACAGCCTGAGCGGCATCACCATCCGCTCCCACCTCAACGGTGAGCTGCGCCAAAACGCCACCATTGAAGACATGATTTTCGGCATCCCCGAAATCTTCGAATTTGTCACCAACCGCATGACCCTCATGCCGGGCGACGTCATCGCTACCGGCACGCCGAGCGGCGTGGCCCCCATGCAGGTGGGCGACGTCATTGTCATCAGCTCCGACGAGCTGGGCGAGCTCAAAAACCAGGTTGTAGCCGAGGTTCCCCGCTGACCGGCAGGCCTGTCAAACAGGCTGTTTTTCCCCTAAGGGCAGGGGGGGGGCGGCATCACGGCATAAAAAGAAGTGCAAAGGGCGCTTTTGCCCTTTGCACTTCTTTTTTTATTTTTCTTCCCAAAGCGCGGCTGCCCGAAAGGACTTTGACCGTTATGCTCCTGCGCCGCCCGCCGCAGCGGAGGTGGGCGTGAAAATGGAGGCAATCTGCTCGTCGGTCAGCTCCACGCCGAACACGTCCTTGTAGTAGCTGCGGGCGCGCTCGGTGATGTCGATATCTTCAAAGAGCTCGGGGTAGACGCTCTTGGCCAGCCACAGCAGCGTGACCGGCGTGTCGGCACCCGGCGTATAGCTGCGGTACATACCAAGCGGCATTTTGAAGACCCGCCCGTTCTGGATGGCCGCCACCGTGCTCCAGTCGTAGTTGCCGATGGTGTTGTTCATGAGGTCTTCGGGCTGGGCGGCCGTGAAGTTGGTCACGACGATGGTGTCGGGGTTCCAGGCATAGACCTGTTCCATGTTGACCTCCACCGAGTTGTCGGTGGTCAGCTCCTGCGCCACATTGATGGCGCCCACCGCATCACACCACCACTGGCCGAAGAATTTTGCGCCCGAAGAGGCCAGCATCGTGTCGGTGTACTGGTAGATGAAGAAAACCCTGGCGCGCTGCTCGTCCGAAAGGGTGGAGACGCGCTCGTTGATGAGGTCGTAGACCTCGTTGGAATACTTCTCAACGGCATCGCTCTTGGCGTCCTTGGGGAACATGGTGGAGAAGAGCTCAATCCAGTTGTTGAGCGTCTCAATGCAGTCGTAATCCCACTTGTTGACCGACACCGCCACCGCCGCAAACCCTGCGTTGGTCAGCTTCTCGCCGACGGCGGGGTTTGCCGCATTGTAGAACACCACGTCGGGCTCGAGCAGCATCAGCTCTTCGAGGTTGACGTCGTCCCCGTTGATGAAATCGGTCTTGGCGTTGAGAATCTCGGGATAGAGCTCGCCGAGCAGCCCGTTTTGCGCGGCCGTCAGGCTGGCCTCGGGCATGCCGACAATCTTTTCGGCCGAGTTGAAGAAAATGGTCAGCACCGAGGGCAGGGGCCACACGCCCACCACCGCGATGCGCTCAATGTCTGCCGGCACCGTCACCTGGTTGTCAAGATGGTCTGTCACGGTAATCACGTCGGACTCCGGCGGGTTGGTGTCGCCGGGGTCCTGGGTCTCGTCTTGTGTGTTGGAGCAGCCGGCTGCCGACAGCAGAAAGAGCAGCGCCAAAAGCAGGGAAATTGTCTTTTTCATCAGAAGCTTCCTTTCTTTTGAGTCAGAATGGGTTAAAACAGAACGTTCAGTTCGCGTCCAATCAGGTCTGGAATGTCGCGCCTGAAAATACGGCCGGAAAAGGCCTCATGTGCAAGCGGTACAAATACCGCGTCTTTGGGACAAATGGGTTTGTAAAGCGGGTCGGCCACAATGAGGCGCTTGCCGGCCAGGCATTCGGCGATGTCGGTCTCGTCGTGAATGTGCAGGCTGTCGGCGCCAAGCAGCTCCTTTTCCGCCTCCAGTGGGCAGAGAACACGCAGGTTTTTGGCCCGCTCCAGCGCGGCGGCCGCCGCCAGCGAGTGCGCCATGACGCTCTCCCCGATGATGACGCCGTCAAAGTGCCCGCGCGCCTTCTTGGGGTAGGCAACCGCATTTTCCCCCGTCTTTGCCGCGCTGCGCAGCGTCTGCACGACCAGGCTTGAAAACTCTCTGCCCACCGGGACGCCCGCCACATAGGGCGTGCCAAAGCGCTCCTTCAGCAGCTTTGCCGTCTCAAGTCCCGCATGGGAGACCACCAGGTTGACATGGGCCGCCCCCGCCCTTTGCAGCTCTTCCAGGCTGCTGCCCATGGCCCAGGACGAGACCACCTCAATGCCGTTTTGCTCCAGCAGGGCTTTTATGTCCTGTGCGCTGCCGTTGACGGAGAAGTCAAGAGGGGTCAGCCCCAGAATGTTGGCGCTTAGCGCCCCTGTCTTTTCGGTCTCCCCCAGGCAGAAGCGGCGGGCCAGCCCGGCAAAGGCCATGGAGGCCCCGCTCAGATAGGAGTGCATGCCGTTGGTGGGAAATCCCATGGTGGGAATGCCGCTTTCCTTTTCAATCATGGCGGCCACGGCCTCAAAGTCGGTGCCGATGACCATGGGGATGGGGGTGCCCGCCACGGCGATGAATCCGGGGTGCAGCTCCTTTGCCACCGAGACGATGTCGTCCACCAGCTTCCTGTCGTCCCCCATCACGGCCTCCATTTCGGAGAGGGCCGAGATGTAGACCATGCTGTCCATGTCGTACCAGCGCGGCTCGTCGTGGGTGTTGTAGGTGGAGTTGCAGCCCGAGGCGTCGTGCATGACGGTCATGCCCCCCAGCTCATAGAGCGCGGAGCACACGCCCGACACGTCGGCCGCATAGGTGGAGATAATTCTTGCAGTCTGTTTCATGAGCAGCATCCACACCCCAATCCCTTGATTTGAATGAGCGATTTGGTGTCCTTTTCCTCGCAGAAAGCCTCTTCCATCAGCTTTGCCAGGCGGCAGATGCCGTCAAAGCCGAACATGCCGCCGCACTCCACCACGTTGACAAAGTGGGGCGTGCCGGCAAAGTAGGCGGCCTTCTGTCCCAGCGCCAGCACCTTCTGCCCCCTCTCGCGCGAAGCAAAGCGCATCCCGGCATGGACGGTGGGGCGCAGCACGAGGCCTGGCGCCATCCGGCGCAGCGCCTCAAAGTCCTCACGCTCCTCGCCCAGAAAGGCGTCGGCATACATCGTGGTCACGCGAAAGCCGTAGGACAGCAAAAGGCGCGCGAGCCCGAGCGGCTTGAAGGTCAGCGTATAGTCAATTTCCACCGGCGTGTCCCCGATGAGCTGCCTGGCATGACGCAGGGCCGCGTCGGCGCGCTCGCGCTGCTTTGAAAAATCGCGCCGCGCAATGCCCAGCGTATCGCACAGGGCGTCATAGCCCGCCGCAATGACGTCAAAGTCATAGGAGAGCGGCAGATAGAGGTGCTTTGCCCCAAGATGCTGCTGCACAAACTCCCCTGCGGGGATGGCGGCCGGGTTGTAAGTCAGCGCCAGGGCGCTTTGCGCCATCTGCTGATACTCGGCGTAATCCCGGCAGCGCGTGATGTCGCGAATGGTAAAGCCCTCTTCCGACAAAATCCGATACAGCTCGCTGCTCTCGTCGGTGGGCAGGTCGTTGCCAAGGATGCTGACCGATTTTTCATTGAGCGGGCAGGGCTCAAGCAGCGAATAGAGCCCGCGCCGCATGAGCTGGTCAGGCGTCAGCCCGCTCTTTCGCATGATGGGATTCATATAGCATTGCGCAAAGCCCACGTCGGGAAAGCGCTTACGCAAAATATCGTATACACGGTCGAGGTCGCAGGCCAGGAAATGGTGGATGCAGCTTGTGTAAATCAAAACGGCAGGCGGCATCTGGGGCAGGCGATGCAAAATGTCGCTCACGCCCTCAATGATGAGCTCCTCCATGTCCCCGTCGAGCACGTTGTTTTCTCTGATTTCCACCGTGGAAAAGCGCTCCTCCAGCCCCATCTCGGCCGCCGTGAGCACCACACCGCGCAGGCAGCCCGCCGCGCACACGAAAATCTGATGCGCCTGCGGAATCAGCATGCCCGTGTGGACGATGTTCCAGGTGCCCCTGGCCGGAGTGCCGTATTCCAGCCCCTGCGCAAAGGGGACGGGGAAGGCGGCCTCGGCAACGGTGGCCTGCGTGCTGTCGGCGCAGGCCGGGGCTCTGAGATTTTTCACACCCTGGCCCCCCCTTCCCGGCAGGCCCGCAGCAGGCTTTCCGCCAGGTCGCGGTATTGCTGCGCCATATCGGAGTCGGGGAAGGCCTCAAGCACCGTTTTGCCCAGCTCCTCGGCCTGCGTCACCAGGTCGCTGTGATCCAGCGTGCCCACGATGCCGGTGCCCAGCTCCTGCGCCAGCTCCTCCACCTTCTGCTGCTCGTTTTTCACATTGCGGCGGTTGAGAATCAGACCGCCCAGAGAGGCATACCCCCTGTCGCGAAAATTCTCAATGGCCGTGGCGATGTTGGCGGCCGCGTAAATGGCCATATTCTCGCCCGACGTCACCACAAACACCTTGTCGGCATAGCCCCGGCGCATGGGCATGGAAAAGCCGCCGCACACCACGTCGCCCAGGACGTCGTAAATGACAAGGTCGGGCTTGTAAACCTCATATGCCCCCTTTTCGGCCAGCTTGTCCAGCGCCGCCACGATGCCGCGCCCGGCACAGCCCAGGCCCGGCGTGGGCCCGCCGGCCTCGACACAGATGACGCCGCCAAAGCCCTGCACCACCATCTCCTCCAGCGAAAAATTGTCCTTGCGCTCGCGCACCAGGTCGAGCACGGTGGGGATTCTCGTCCCCCCGTGCAGCATGGTGGTAGAGTCGGCCTTGGGGTCGCAGCCAATCTGCATCACCCGCAGCCCCTGACCGGCAAGGGCCGCCGCCACGTTTGACACCGTGGTCGACTTGCCGATGCCGCCCTTTCCGTAAACGGCAATTTTTATCATTTATCCGTTCCCTCCTTGTAGTCTCCCCGGCCCACCTGCAGCTCATAGCCGATTTCCTGCATGTGCCGGCGCAGAATGTCAAGACTCTCCCCGGCGTCGTCCCCTGAAATGGACTTGCCGTCATACAGCATATACTTCTCGCGCACCGCAAGCGGCGACAGGTTGGGCATAATCACGTTTGCCCCCGCCAAAACGCCGCGCTTGCGGCCCTCTCCGTCCAGCGTGCCCAGCGCCGTGGTGGCGGGCAGCAGCACGTCGGGCAGCATGATGCGGCACAGCGACATCAGCATGAGCGTCACATCCGCGCTGCCGGCCGGCTCATTGCGAAAGGGCGTGTCGTGGTGGGGCAAAAAAGGCCCTGTGCCTATCATCTGGGGCCGAAAGCCGCACATGAAGAGCATGTCGCTCGCCAGGTGCTCGGGGCGCTGCCCCGGCGTGCCCACCATCATGCCGCAGCCCGTCTGATAGCCGATGTCGCGCAGGTCATACAGGCAGCGCATGCGGTTTTCAAAGGAAATCTCCGGCGGGTGCAGCGACTCGTAGTGCTGCTTGTCGGCCGTTTCGTGGCGCAGCAGATAGCGGTCGGCCCCGGCGTCAAACAGCCTTTGGTAGGACTCCCTGCTTCGCTCGCCCAGCGACAGCGTGATGGCGCAGTCGGGATACCCTTCCCGGATGGCTCTCACAATCTCCTCCATGCGCTCATCGCTAAACCAAGGGTCCTCCCCGCCCTGCAGCACAAAGGTGCGAAATCCCGCACGGTAGCCGTCTTCACAGCTCAGCAGGATGTCCTCCTTGCTCAGGCGGTAGCGGCTGGCGCCGCTGCTCCTTCGGATGCCGCAGTAAAGACAGTCGTTTTTGCAGTAGTTGGTAAATTCGATGATGCCGCGAAAGAAAATCTTGTTGCCAAAGCGGGCCAGTGAAATCTCTCTGGCCAAATCGGCCGCGTAGGCCTGCTCCCGCTCCGTAAAGGTCCCAATCAGTTGGGTCCACTGTTCAAAGGTCAGATGCTTTTGCTGGTTGAGCGTTTGAATGAGCTCGATATTTGTCACCGTTTACGCCTCCTTTTTGGGCTGCACGTCGCCCCGGGACGCGGTCTCGCGCGGATAAGTCGCCTTCACCGCCACCCCCGGCAGCACATTCAGCTTTGCGCAAAGCGCCTGCACCACGCCGGCAGGGGCGTCAAGCGTCACATTGATGATATAAAGGCCCATGTCCCTGTAGGGCATGCCCATCCTGCCGACGATGTGCTGTGAAACCTCGTGCAGCAACTGATTGATTTGAGAGGAAATTTCAAAATCCTGTGAGATGATGGAGACCACCGCCAGCTCGCGCCGCACCTGCTCCTCCGCGCCGCTCTCAGCGCCCCCGCGCTCACAGATTTCCAGCGCCACGACGTCGTGCACCATGTTCGAGGGGGTCTCCAGCTCGCCGATGACGGCGCGCACGCCAAAGGCCTTTTGAATATTGCGCTCGGTCACCACGGCGTGCGTCTGGCCAAACAGGCTCTCTCCCCCCTTTGACAGCAGCAGAGCCTTGCCTGCTCGCTGCAGGGCGTGGGCGGGGTAGTGCGTGTTGAAAATACAGGTCATGCCGGACGCCGTCAGCTCCGACATGGCATTGAGCACCAAAAGCTGATTTTTGAAGTCGAGATTTGATTCGGGTTCGTCCAGAATAAGGATGTGCGGGTCGGAGGCCAGCGCCCTGGCGATAAGCACCATCTGCAGCTCGCCGCCCGACATCTCGGAGCAGCGCTTGCTTTCCAAATGCTCGATGTGCAGACGCCGCATAGCCTGCTGTGCCGCCTCGAGGTCTGCAGCGCCCGGCTTTGCAAAGAGCCCGACCCTGCTTCCCCTTCCCAGCAGCACCATCTCAAGAGCCGTACTGGAGGAGGCCACGCCGCGTGCCTGCGGCACATAGGCAACCGCCTGCCACAGCTCGCGGTAGGGGATGTCGCGGATGTTTCTGTCGTCCAGAAGGCTGGCGCCCGCGCCCCACCGCAAAAAGCCCATGATGCAGCGCAGCAGCGTGGTCTTTCCGGCGCCGTTGGGGCCCAAAATGGCCACCATATCGCCTTCCTGCGCCGAAAAATTGATGTTTTTGAGCACTTCCCTGCCGCCGTGCGGATAGGAAAAGCACCCGTTTTCAACCGAGAGCTTCACATCTGCCACCCCCCCGAACGCCGCATGAGAACGATGAAAAAGGGCGCGCCGATGATGGCCGTGAGAATGGAGAGCGGAAGCTCCGCCGCCGAAACGCTGCGCGCCATGGTGTCCACCGCCACCATGAAGGCGGCCCCCACGCACACCGACGACGGAACCAGCGCCAAGTGGTTGCTGCCGTAGCGCATGCGGCACAGGTGAGGCACCAAAAGCCCCACCCAGCCCACCTGTCCGCACATGGACACGCAGGAGGCGGTGATGCCGGTGGCGCACAGCACCGTGACGATGCGCATGGCCTTCACGTTCATGCCCGAGGCGCGCGCCTCGTCGTCTGACAGGAGCAAAATGTTGAGCCGCCAGCGCAGCAGATAGAGCACCGCAATGCCCAGCACAATGAGCGGGGCTCCCAGCAGCAGCGAATCATACCCCGCCGCACTCATACTGCCCATGAGCCAATAGGTGATGACCGGCAGCTGCGACTCGGTGTCCGCGGTGAATTTGATGAGCGAGATGAGCGCCGTAAAAAGCGAGCCCACCATGATGCCCGACAAAATCATCATGCCCATGGAGGAGCGGCCCTTGCCCGAGCCCGCCAGATAGGTCAGCGCCACCGCCGCAATACCGAAAAAGAGCGCCATGGCCTGCACGCCAAGCATCCCAAAGCCCAGCAGAAGGGCCAGCGCGGCGCCAAAGGAGGTGCCGCTTGCCACTCCCAGCGTGTCGGGCGTGGCCAGGGGATTTGAAAAAAGGCTCTGGAAGGCGCAGCCCGACACCGAAAGCCCCGCCCCCACCAAAAGGGAGAGCAGGATGCGCGGCAGACGGAATTTCCACAACACCGACTCGTACTGCGTCATGAGCTCTGCCGCTTGCGTGCCCAGCTTGTCGAGCACAGAATCAAAAATATACGAAACCGGAACCCCCACACGGCCGATGGACAGCGCCGCCACCACGGCCACCATGGGAAGCAGCAGCAGCAGCGCCCTGCTGCGCCATGTGAGGCCCCCCGTGATCTCCCGCCTCATTCCCGCGTCACCACGTTGGAATAAGCCGTCTTGGCGCTGACGCCGGCCAGCTTTCCAATCTTGCCCGACAGCGCGCTGATGACGTCCTGCGGCGCGTCCACCGCAATGCTGATGATGCTGATGCCGCGCTGCCTGTAGGGAATGCCCATGCGTCCGATGATATACTTTCCATAGTCGTGCAAAATCGCATTGAGCTCGCCCACACTGTCGGGCGTCTCCACAATAATCCCAATCAGGGCCACTCTGGTCTCCATGCCTTGCTCCCTCCCGTTTTGCTTGCTTTTTGTCCTCCTGACAACAAAAAAATGACTGCATCGGAAGATGCAGTCATTATACCCGGCCAGGCTTCAGAGGCGCAAAATTGCCCCCTTTTTCCCGGTATGTTTCGTATAGCAACCGTATCTTCCATCTCAATGCGCATTTCGATGTCAGAACACTACCATTACTATAGCACTATTGCAAATCATTGTCAATAATAAAATCAAAAGAAAAGTCTTTGAAATACTTTTTCGTTTTTTTGTAAAAAGGCGATTTCCCATGAAAAAACGTTTGCCTACTCTATTCTGTTGACATTCTCTAAAATTTATGTGCTCTGCACAAGAGAAAAGAAAAAGATGGCTTTCAACCATACCGGCGACACAGGGAGAAGGTTTCCCATGCGGCTCTCCTCCGTAAGAAAATTGCTGTTAAATGCTCTCTGGGGGACTTCCCGCAAGGCTGCTTTGCAGGGTCTTCATTCGAAAAGCGGCCTTTTCCCCTTTTCCCCGACTTGCGAGAAAAAGAAAAAGAGCACAGCAAACGCTGTGCTCTTTTGTGTGTTGGCGCCGACTTATTTTCCCGGGCCGTCACCAGCCAAGTATCGTCAGCACTGAGGAGCTTAACTACCGTGTTCGGAATGGGAACGGGTGGGTCCTCCTCGTCATAGGCACCAACTCTTCCGGAT
>DVNV01000034.1 GCA_018714125.1 Candidatus Galloscillospira excrementipullorum | reverse complement strand
GCCTTTTCCTCGAAAAAAGCGACGTTTTAGTGTAGGTTGGCTCGGTTTTTGTTGTGATTTATGATTATGCCTTTGTAAAGAAACCTAATAGAAAAGAAAGAATATTAGTCAGTAATTCTTTATATTAGTATTTCTTTTATCTATATTTATTTGTGCGGGAGTTTCCAGACGTGGCTTTACCATATATGGCAAAACCAGATACGGAAAAGCCGTATGTGGTGATTAGTCCAATGGCTTGTATTCGGTTACGGTTTTTAGATAGGTTTCCGGATCACCGTTCAGTATCAGCTCGGCATACGCTATGGGGTCATTATAGATCAGATAGTCCAACTCCGACCGCTGATACATATTATCGGCAATCTCATTCTCCACAGCAATGGTATCAATAGCAATCATACTGCCATCCGAGAACCTCAGCTCCACGCAGACGGTATCGAAGTTAAACTCGCAACTAATAAGTTTTTTCATAATCAAATCCTCCATAATCAAGATTGTTTCTTCTTTCTCGGTCCTCTTGGCTTGGAGTTCGGACGTTTGATTATGCCGTTCTTGAAGTGAGTATCCTCAAACTTTTCGAAATAAACAAATAATCCGAACCCGTCTCCCACAGGGAAGATCTGGTTCGGATTATATTGCTTTGGTGCGAGTGACGGGACTTGAACCCGTACGTCAATGGACACACGCCCCTCAAACGTGCCTGTCTGCCAGTTCCAGCACACTCGCCTATAGCAAAACCAAGTATAACAAAAGAGTTTCCTTCTTGTCAAGCCTTTTTCGTCATTTTCACGCCTGTCTGCATGGCTGAATCAAGGGTCTCCCTTGCCGGGCGGGCTTTGCCGTGATATAATAAATCAGTTATACTCCACCTGCCAAAGGAGGGCGGCTCTTGAAGATTCCAAACATCCGCAATTTTTCCATCATCGCCCACATTGACCACGGAA
Source organism: Candidatus Galloscillospira excrementipullorum (assembly GCA_018714125.1). Lineage (GTDB taxonomy): Bacteria > Bacillota > Clostridia > Oscillospirales > Feifaniaceae > Galloscillospira > Galloscillospira excrementipullorum. The sequence goes on along the minus strand of DVNV01000034.1, from coordinate 3,119 downwards.
AATCCACGCTGGCCGACCGGCTTCTCGAAGCCACCAACGCCGTGTCGCAGCGCGACATGGAAAGCCAGCTGCTCGACAACATGGAGCTTGAGCGAGAGCGCGGCATCACCATCAAGGCACGCGCCGTCAAGCTCAATTACCATGCCAAAGACGGGCAGGATTACGTTCTCAATCTCATTGACACGCCCGGACATGTGGACTTCAACTATGAGGTTTCCCGCTCGCTTGCCGCCTGCGAAGGGGCGGTTTTGGTTGTGGACGCTGCCCAAGGCATCGAGGCGCAGACGCTGGCCAACACCTATCTCGCCCTTGAGCACGACCTTGAGCTGCTTCCCGTCATCAACAAAATCGACCTGCCGGCCGCCGACCCCGAGCGTGTCAGGCAGGAAATTGAAGATATCATCGGCATCGACGCCTCCGAGGCGCCCCTCATCTCCGCCAAGCAGGGCATCGGCATCGACGCCGTGCTTGAGGGCATCGTAACGCTCATCCCCCCTCCCGAGGGAGATGCCGCAGCTCCCCTGGAAGCCCTCATTTTTGATTCCTTTTACGACGCCTATAAGGGGGTCATCGTCTATCTGCGCGTCTTCAACGGCACGCTCAAGGCCGGCGACTCCATTCTCATGATGCAGACCGGCGCCCGTTTTGACGTGGTGGAGGTCGGCAGCCTGCGCCCCATCGGGCTGGAGCCCACGGGGGTGCTGTCGGCCGGGGACGTGGGCTATCTCACGGCCTCCATCAAAAACGTCAAGGACACCCGTGTGGGCGACACCGTCACCCATGCGGACAACCCCGTGGCACAGCCTCTGCCGGGCTACCGTCCAGCCGTTCCCATGGTCTTTTCTGGCATCTACCCGCTCGACGGCGCCAAATACGAGGACCTGCGCGAGGCGCTGGAAAAGCTGCAGCTCAACGACGCCTCCCTTCTCTTTGAGCCCGAGACCTCGGTTGCGCTTGGCTTTGGCTTTCGCTGCGGCTTTTTGGGCCTGTTGCACATGGAAATCATCATCGAGCGCCTCGAGCGGGAATACAACATGGAGCTCATCACCACGGCCCCCAGCGTCATCTACCGCATCACCCGCACCAACGGTGAGGTTGTGAACATCGACAACCCCACCAACTTCCCCAACCCCAGCGAAATCGCCCAGGCCGAAGAGCCCATTGTCAATGCCAACATCATTTTGCCCAGCGAATACGTCGGCGCCATCATGGAGCTGTGCCAGGAGCGGCGCGGCGTATATAAGGACATGAAATACGTCGATCCGCAGCGCGTCAACCTGCACTACGAGCTGCCGCTCAACGAGATTATCTACGACTTTTTTGACGCCCTCAAGTCGCGCACGCGCGGCTACGCCAGCTTTGACTATGAGATGCTGGGCTACCGCAAGAGCGACCTTGTCAAGCTCGATATCCTGCTCAACGGCGACGTGGTGGACGCCCTCTCCTTCATCGTCCACGCCGACCGCGCTTACGGAAGAGGCAGGCGCATCTGCGAAAAGCTCAAGGAGACCATCCCGCGCCAGCTCTTCGAGGTGCCCATCCAGGCCGCCATCGGCGGAAAAATCATCGCCCGCGAAACGGTCAAGGCCATGCGCAAGGACGTGCTGGCCAAGTGCTACGGCGGCGACATCACCCGCAAGAAAAAGCTGCTGGAAAAACAAAAAGAGGGCAAAAAGCGCATGCGCTCCTTCGGCACCGTGGAGGTCCCCCAGGAGGCCTTCATGTCGGTGCTCAAGCTCGACGACTGACCGTACCCGGAGGACCCAAAAGGCGCGCTGCCGTGCGCGGCTGCGCGCCCCGGGAAAACGCCCCGCGGCAGCCGGCCCTTGGGAGTGCGGGCGCATCCCCGTATGCCCGCACCCTCCCGCAGGCCCTGTGTGCCGGCCGGACGCCGCGCCCCCAAAAACGAGGTAACAAAACCGTGAACCAGACAAATGCTTCCGGATACCGCCCCCTGGGGCTCTATCTGCACATCCCCTTTTGCGCCCGCAAATGTCCTTACTGCGATTTTTATTCGGTTGAGCAGAGCGCCCTGATTGACGACTATCTTTGCGCCCTGCTTAACCAGATGCGCGACTATGCCCCCTCCTGCCGCGCCTACCGGCTGGACACCCTTTTTGTCGGCGGGGGCACCCCCTCCCTGCTCTCTCCCCGCCAGTGGGGCCGTCTCCTGCGGGGGGTGGAGCAGAACTTTCGCCTGTCGAGGGACATGGAGGTGACGGTGGAGGTCAACCCCGACTCCGCCAGTCAAAAGCAGCTCTCCCACCTGCACCGCCTGGGAGTCAACCGTCTCTCCATCGGCGCGCAGAGCTTTGACGACACCCTGCTCAAGGCCATCGGTCGGCTGCACTCGGCGCAGCGTATCCGGGAGACGGTGCGAGAGGCCCGCCGTGCGGGCTTTGACAACGTCAGCCTCGACCTCATGTACGGCCTGCCGGGGCAGATGCCCCGGCAGTTTTACGACAGCCTGCAGGAGGCCTTTGCGCTTGACGTGGAGCACCTGTCGGCCTACGGCCTCAAGGTGGAGCCAAACACCCCCTTCGGGCGCATGGGCGACGCCCTGCCCCTGCCCGACGACGACACCTGGGCCGACGAATACCTTGCGCTGTGCAGCATGGCCCGCCAGGCAGGGTATTATCAATATGAAATTTCCAACTTCGCAAAGCCGGGCCGCGCCTCGCGCCACAACCTCAAATACTGGACACTGCAGGAGTATCTGGGTCTGGGGCCCGCCGCCCACTCCTGCTTCGGAAACCGCCGCTTTGGCTTTGTTCGGGATTTGAAGGCCTACTGCGCCTTTTACGGCGTGCCGCCCAAGCATCGGGATCCCGAGCTCTCCCTGCTGTCGGAATACCGCGAAATTGCCCCGCAGGACGCTCCGGCAGACTATGTCATGCTCTCCTTGCGGCTGACGCGCGGCCTTGACACGCAGGAGTTCTCCAAAATTTACGGCAGAGATTTTGAAGTTCTGACCAGGGGGCACCTGTCCCGCTATCTTGAGGCGGGGCTCATGAAAAAGGAGGGCACGCGCTATTGCCTCACTCCGCGCGGCTTTCTGGTGAGTAACGCCATTTTGGCCGACTTAATTGACTGGGACTGACAGCCCCCCCCTCCCGCCC